>JAKSDJ010000068.1 GCA_022360155.1 Chloroflexales bacterium
AAAAATAAGTGCATGGTCGCTATGCCCCGATTGGGGTCTAAAAGATGCCTCCCCAAACTGACCCAGTGTGAGGAGGCATAACCCATTTCTTCAAGCAGTTCTCATTTTGCGGCGTCAATTGGTTGTTCACCTGGCTCAAGCATACCGCCGACGGGTGCTAATGATGTTCCTTCTATTGCATATTTTGTCTGGCGAAAGCAGAGGAACTTGTTGTCTTCCGTGACCGCAAGCACAATAGCAGCGCTTGGGATAATCAGCCACGCCCAATCAGGGATAACGTGTCCACTGGGAAGTTTGACGACGTGGCTTTCGACCGTCAAAAATGGACTGTGGTTGAGAATTGTTTTCCTCGAAATAGTTTCCCAAACTCGCAATTCCTTTTTGCTCATATGCTCTCCGGTTTGGTATACAAGATCACTCGTCGTACAAGGGGCAATACTCTTCAAATCAGACCTTTAAGGTCTTGAATAGATACTTTCGGACGCCTTACCCAAGACCTTAAAGGTCTTCCATCGCGCTTATCTGAAAAGTAGCGGAGTACACCTGACCAAGCGACAAATAGGGGTGCTGATACTGCGCTTCTTCAGGGCTCCAGCTATAAGTGACCGTATCAAGCACCAGTTCAATCACCTTCATCATGGCGTCTTCAATATGCGGGACACCGCGATCATCAAGAACAATATGCTCATAGGTTGTTTCGGTGTTTGACACGGCTTGCTCCTTACTGATACAGATGCAACTGTCAATGCCCATTATAGCACGTCTGTGTCTTACTATAAGGAAGGCAATACTCGACGGCTGCTTGCGATTAGGCGGGTCGAACGCCTCGCTCATCAACCCGCGTCGCCGAAGCGCAAGGCACAGCAAAGCCCCGTTCGTGGCGCACAGCGGGCGGCTACCTGTTGACAGATAGCGGGGCGAGTGGAAGGAGCGTTACGGTTGCAATATAGCGCGTGCTTCCGTTATGTGCCGAAGCAGCAAAGCCGTGACAGTCACCCAGTGCATGAAGATTGCCTCAATCGGTCGCCCCTAGCGCTGTTCACTCTCGTGGATAAACTGCGTACTCGTGTCTGGATGATGAACAATCGCTGCGGGCCAACCCGCCGTCGAGAAGACACACCATAAAAGCTGCCATCGCCTGTGCGGCAGCACGCACCAGACGCAGATCACCGCGCCATTCGACACGCTGCAATCCCTGGCCGTAGTGATCTAGCATGCTCTCGGTAAACGCCAGCGCATCCGGCGCTTCGACATCAAAGTTGGGCAGGCTCACGCCAATGAGGTTGCCGATATCTTCGCCAACCGCACCAAAGCCAACCACTTCCCAATCAATCGCGGGCTGACGCTCGGATAACTGATGGGATGCACAGACCAGGCGGTCAGTGCCACACTGCCTTTCCCCAACATGCACCGAACCACGTCGGTTAGTATGTCCAGCGGAATATCAGGCATAGCATGGGGGAGGTTTTGTTGTGGGCATCCACCTTGATTGGAGAAGGCTGCCGAAGTTGTGCTTAGGGTTAGGCCGCGCCAACTACATTCGCTGCACACAATGTTGGGCAGCAGCTTCATGAGGTTTAGGGCTCGGGTTGTGCCACTTGCTGGTGCGAAAACATCGCATATGATTCATCGCTCTGTTGTGACGCACTACCCATCTGTATGACTCGGAACGGGCGACATAGTAGCGATAAGCGCCCGTAAGACGCGCTTGACCGCATCAGAGGTGTGAAACACTTGCGCGATATCGTTCCGAGAACAACAACTAAACTGCCCTCGTCCAGTTTTCACACAAAGCGATTTGGGTTGGCTTTTGTATAATCAAAGACATACTCAGCTTGCATATCTTCCCGCTCGAATTCGTCGTTGGTTACGGGTGATCAACAACCATCGCATTCCTGATCTGGGCGTAGGCTTACACATGCAGTGGCTGTTCACTGAGCACGGTAAAACGCCGCCCAACGACCAACGCATCAAACCGCCACCCTCAACCCTGACCCTGCTTGCACAGAACGTTGACAGCGCCCGCGTAATCGGTCCTGCGGCGGGCGCTGATCCCGAGTCACTGTGCTATAATGACCAACACGTACGACGAGTTCAGGAGCGACGCATAGGACGCTCACGGAGGCAAGGGTGAACTTCATCGATATCTTCTTCTTGCTCCTATTTGTGGCAGCACTAGCTGCCGGCTTCTTCCAAGGGATGATCCGGCTCTTCGTGCTCCTCATTGCATTCTATCTTAGTGTCGTGCTGGCAAGCCTCTACTTTCCCGCCCTTGCCGCTGTTTTTCAAACCCGCTTCGGCACGCCGCGCTACGTGGGCGAATATGTCGGCTTTATGCTGATCTTGATGGTTGGGTTCATACTGCTAACTGTTGCTGGGCTGTACACCTTCCGCTATGCCCAATTACCTGGTCAGCTCCAATACGTTGATCGGGTTGTCGGAGTGTTGCTCGGGGTCGTGCTGGGCGCGCTCTTCATCGGGATCTTCGCTGTGCTGCTCTGGAATCTCATGATCCTGCGTGGCGGCTGCACCATCGATTTCCCGATTATGCGCATGCTCTGCGGCGGTGTCAGCCAGTCGTTCTTGCTGCAGTACTTTTCCCGTGAGCTGCTCCCTGCGACCTACGATCTGATTCGCCCAATTCTGCCCGCCGGAGCGCGGATTATCTTTGTTGTTCAGTAGATTATGTTGATTTCCGAGCAGACACTTGAAACCCTGGAGTTCCCCAAAATTCGCGAGCAACTAGCTCGCCACACTTCGTTCTCAGCCTCCCGTGAATTAGCGCTCGCCTTGCTGCCCAGCATCGACGCATTCGAAGTCGCCCAACGCCTGCGTTTGACCAGCGAGGCGCGCCAATTACTGGACCAATCCCCCGATACCAGCATTGGCGGCGCGCGCGATATACGCAGTCCTGTTCAGCGGGCAATACGCGGCGGCGTTTTGGAAGCCAACGTTTTGCTTGAGATCGCTACCACGCTGGCAAGCATGCGTCGTTTGCGCGGTCAGTTGTCCCGGCTTAGCCCCACCGTCTTTGCCCAGTTGCTGCAATACGCCGGTGACCTGCCCGAACTCCCGGCTATCGAGGAGGCAATAGAGCGCACGATTGGTGAAGACGGCAACGTGCTCGATAGCGCCAGCCCCAAACTCGCCCGCCTGCGCCGTGATATTCGGGTCGCCTTCGGGCGCTTGCAAGAACGCTTGCAGAACATCATCAGTTCGTCGCAGTATGCCAGCGCCCTCCAAGAGCCAATCATCACCATCCGCAACGGTCGCTATGTTGTGCCGATCAAGGCCGCGCAGCGGCGCTCGGTTCGCGGCCTCGTCCACGATCAGTCGGGCAGCGGCGCCACCCTCTATATCGAGCCAATGGCGGTTGTCGAACTCAACAACCGCTGGCGTGAACTGCAACTGGCCGAAGAAGAAGAGGTCGCCCGTATCCTCAGCGCCCTCTCGGAGCAGGTCGGCGCGGCAGGAACGTTGATCGTCGGGGGCGTGGAGACTCTGGCCCTGCTCGATCTGGCCTTTGCCCAGGCGAAATACGCTCTGGCACTGCGCTGCACAGCGCCGGAGATTGTGGAGCGACTGGCAACCGACGACTGGAAATGGGAGCTGCGTGAAGACGACCTGGCAGCACCCCTCGTCTTGCGCGCGGCGCGTCACCCCTTGCTCGACCAAAGCACGGTCGTGCCCATCGATATCTGGCTCGGCGGCGAGCTCCGCTTGTTATTGATCACCGGCCCGAATACCGGCGGCAAGACGGTCGCCCTCAAGACCGCCGGGCTGCTGGCGCTGATGGCGCAGGCTGGGCTGCACATTCCCGTTGCCGAGCCCTCCCGCCTGCCGATCTTCGCCCAGATCTTCGCTGATATTGGTGACGAGCAAAGCATCGAACAGAGCCTCAGCACTTTCTCGTCGCACATGACCAATATCATTCGCATCCTCCGCGCCCTCGAAGAGGAAACGGAGAGCCTGGCGACGGCGACGTGGCCGCCGGATTTTGCTGATCCCACGACATACGTGCCCAACCCTGCCCTGATTTTGTTGGACGAGTTGGGAGCCGGCACCGACCCGGTCGAAGGTGCAGCGTTGGCGCGGTCCATCGTCGAGCGTTTGCTCGAACGCGACTGTATGGGCGTGGCAACGACTCACTACGCCGAACTAAAAGCGTTTGCGTACAGCACGCCCGGCGTCCAGAACGCCTCGGTCGAGTTCGATGTCGAGACCCTTGCGCCGACCTACAAGCTCACGATTGGTCTCCCTGGGCGCTCAAATGCGCTCGCCATCGCCGCACGCCTGGGCCTGGACTCGACCCTGGTCGAACGAGCGCGGAGCACTATGAATCGCGAAGACGCGCAGGTCGAGGATCTGCTCGCCGGCATTCACCGCGAGCGTGACGCGGCGGTCACCGAGCTGCAGCACGCCAAAACCCTACGCGCCGACGCCGAAAAATACCGCGACCGGCTGGCGCACGAATTGCACGAGTTTGAGGAGACGCGCCAGGCCCGGACCGAAGCAGCGCGCCAAGAGATCGAAGATGAACTGCGCGAGGTCCGCTCCCAATTGCGCCGCCTCCGCGATGAGTTCCGCAGCGTATCGCTCTCACGCCAGTGGATGGAAGAGGCCGAACAGCGCTTGCAGGAGACGCAAACTCAAGTTCAAGCCGTATTGAGCAAACCTACAGTTGCGCCGACTGCGCCAGCGCAACAAGCGCCGCGACCGCTGCGCGTCGGTGATACGGTGCTGGTGCGCTCGGTTGGCTTGCAGGGCGAAATTCTGGCCATCGATGAGGAGGAACAATCCGCCGATGTGCAGGTAGGCGGGTTTCGGATGCATGTCGATCTACGCGAACTGCGCCGCGAGAAACGCAAAGCAGCAGAGGAACCCGCCTACAAAAGCAGAGCCAGACCGATTGATACCGCAGATGCTTCAACAGTGCGCCTGCCGCCTTCCAGCGATGTATCGATGACCTTCGACATGCGCGGCTGGCGCGCTGCCGACGTAGCAGACCGTCTCGATCACTATCTCAATGACGCCTATCTGGCCGGGCTCGCCCAAGTGCGACTGATCCACGGCAAAGGGACCGGCGCGTTGCGCCAGGTTGTACGCGACGTGCTTCAGGGTCATCCCTTGGTCGCATCGTTCGGCGGCGGCGGCGCCGATGGCGGCGACGGGGTGACGGTGGCCAAACTTGTCGACCACTAATCTATGGTACGATAACAAAGGCCAAGCAAGCTATTCAGAATTCGTACTCGTTACACATTATTTATGGTTTACCTGCTCTTCGCTTTAGCTTTGATCGTTCCGGTGCTCGGTGCAATCGTGCTGCGCTTATTAGGCGACCGGCTCTCGCCAACACAGGTCGTCGGCAGTGCAGCCGTATTGTTTGGTCTCGCAATAATAAGCACCCTGGTGCTGGCGCGTAGCGACGTGTCAAGCTTGCGGGTTGGCAATCTTACCCTTCTCTTGCCGGTTCGCACAATTGCCGATAGCCCTGCCCCGCCGGAGGCTACTCCAGTTGACGGGAATGCGACGGCATCACCGGCCACAACCGATCCTTCGCCTGCCAGCAGCCCGATCATCGACATTACGCCAACATCTCCCGCGCCGGAGGCAACCGCGACGCCGGAACCGCCCACCGCGACGCCCGAGCCGCCAACTGCAACCCCGGAACCGCCCACCGCGACGCCTGAGCCGCCCACCGCAACCCCGGAACCGCCGCCAGCCGAGCCAGAGGGACCGCGTCGCTATGTGGTTCAGCCCGGCGATACCCTACGCGGAATTGCTGAACAATTCGGCGTTTCGGTACAAGCTATTCTGGACGCCAATAACCTGACGCCGGAAGAGGGCGACTCGCTACGTGTAGGCCAGGAGCTGATTATCCCGTGATAGACTCTCCACCGCCGCGCATGCGCTACTCGCTCGTTCTCCTGGTCTTTGTGGCCGGAGTAGCATTGGGCTGGCTGCTGCACGAACTGGTGATGCCAGCGCGCAGCATAACGCCAGAACGCCTTGCAGTAGTCGCGCCGGATGTGCCGGTCCAGACCAGAACCGTCACACCTTCTGCCACACCAGCAGAAGCGACGCCCAGCACCGCTGCGGCAACCTCTGCCAGTTTGCTGACACGAACGTCGACAGTCCAACCATCAGCCACAGCAACACCAACAGCGCAGCCAACCGCAACGCTGGCGCCGGACATCGCCACGTATAACGCTTATGTCGTTGCTCCCGACGATACGCTCGCCAGTATCGCGGCGGATGGCGGGAGCGACGTCGCCCTGATCCGCAGCTATAACCGGCTCTGGGGACAGCTACAACCTGGTCGCTCGCTGATCGTGCCGCGTCTTGACGGGAAGACCAGCGTCTTGCCGACCGAGTCGGTTCTGATCGAGCGTGGGCGCGACGATAAGCCTTGGGTCGCCCTAACCCTGGATGCGGGCGCGGGGGCCGAGCCGGCGCCGGACATCCTCGAGGTATTGCGTGAACGCAACATTCGGATTACGTTCTTCCTCACCGGCGTGTGGATGGAGCAAAACCCGACCTTAGTGCGCCAGATCGTCGCCGATGGGCACGAACTCGCCAACCATTCCCTGAACCATCCTGACTTTCGCCAACTCGAAGATGCGCAAATCATCGAAGAATTAGCGGAAACAGAACGGATTGCCCAAGAGATCAGCGGCACGACCACACGACCCCTCTTCCGCCCGCCTTTCGGCAGTTACGATCAGCGAGTGTTGCGCATCTTGATCGAGCAGGGCTACTTGCCAATCTATTGGACTCTGGATAGCCTCGACTCGGTTGGCCAGCCCAAAACGCCAGATTTCTTGTTCGAACGCATAACGGGCACACTGACAGCGGACGAATTGCACGGCGCTATTATCCTGGCTCATTGCGGCAGTGCTGCTACCGCTGCCGCGCTGCCAGACATTCTCGATCGCTTTGCGGCAATGGGACTAGAGGTGCGCACGGTCAGCGAGGTGTTGGGCTCGTGACGAAAATCGTAAACATTTAGCCATCATCTATCCGTGCTGCAAGCCGACCAAAACAACCGTAGAGAAGCTAACGAGGAGCTTGACATTGGCAACTAAGATTTACACGCTCGAACGCCCGCCACGGGTCGCCGCGGGCGGATCACCGCCGTTGTTACTGTTGCTGCATGGCTTTGGCAGTAACGAAGAAGATCTCATGGGCCTAGCGCCCTATCTTGATCCCCGCTTACACATCGTCAGCGCCCGTGGGCTGTACGATATTGGCTTTGGCTACGCCTGGTATTACCTCTACGGCGTACCCGGCAATCTGCAAAGCGACGATACCACCAAAGCCCAAAGCCTGGAGACGCTTATCAAGTTCGTACGCGACCTACCCGGACGCTTGGGTTCCGAACCAAGCCGAACCTACCTGATGGGTTTTAGCCAGGGCGCGATTATGAGCCTAGCCCTCGCGTTAACTGCACCTGAACTTGTCGCCGGCATTATTCCCGTCAGCGGATATCTCGATGAAATGATACTGCCCAAGGTCCAACCCGAAAAACTGAGCGACCTCAATGTCTTGCTCATCCACGGCACAGAAGACGATGTCATTCCGGTCGAGGGCAGCCGCCGCGCCCACGAATACTTGCAAACAACTCCGGCGCACGTGACATACCAGGAATATCCCATTGGCCACGGCATTCATCCCGAGGCAGTCGGCCTGATCCAGCAATGGTTCAACGAACGCCTTGAAGGATCGACTGGATAATAAGCTGAGACATTGTTCTGGTGCGGCTCCGTTTGGCATAATACGTAGCGACGAAAAGATGCATCTTTGTCGCTACGCCTCCTCGCCTCCTCGCCTCTTCGCCTCTGCACCGCCAGCAAACCGGCCACAAACGTCCAGCGAGTATCACAAGTTTTCCAACAAGGAGTAAGAAACTATGATCGTTCCTTTTGGTGATCTTAAGCGGCAATATGCCCGTATTGGCGCCGAACTCGATGCGGCTCTACACCGAAGTGTCGCGAGCGGCTGGTACATTCTGGGCAGCGAAGTACAAGCCTTCGAGCAAGAGTTTGCAGCCTACTGCGGCGCAGACCACTGTATCGCCGTGGCAAGCGGTTTCGACGCGCTCTATCTCGCACTGGCCGGGTTGGGCATTGGTCACGGCGATGAGGTGATCACGGTCGCCAATGCCTGCGTCTATCAGGTTGCTGCGATCCTGCAAACCGGCGCAACACCCGTACTGGTCGATGTTGACCCAACCTGTCACAACCTCGACCCTGAGCGTTTGGAAGCTGCCATCACGCCACGTACCCGCGCCATTATGCCGGTGCATCTCTATGGGCGCCTGGCTCCGATGACTGCCATCAACGCGATTGCGGCGCGCCACAACCTGGCGGTCGTTGAGGACGCGGCCCAGGCTCACGGCGCTTGGGCCGCCACGGCGGAGGGAACGCCCCGACGCGCCGGGAGTTGGGGCGTCTGTGCGTGCTTTAGCTTCTATCCAAGCAAAAACCTGGGCGCGCTGGGCGATGGCGGGGCGCTCGTCACCAACGACGCTGCGCTGGCGGAACAACTGCGCCGGCTGCGCTTCTATGGCTGGGGGTCGAAATATGTCGCAACCGAAGCCGGCGGACGTAATTCCCGCCTGGACGAACTCCAGGCGGCTGTCCTCCGCGTGAAACTGCGCTATCTCGACCAGTGGAACGCACTCCGCCGTGAGCGGGCGGCATGGTATGCCGATCTCCTGTCTGATGCGCCGCTGGAGCTGCCGCCCGACGCGCCGGGCCACATCTACCATCTTTATGTGATTGCCAGTGACCGCCGTAATGCCCTCCGCGACCATCTTGTCGCGGCTGGTATTGGTTGTGATGTACACTATCCCATGCCGGTTCATCTCCAACCGGCATATGCGCATCTGGGCTATCGGGCAGGCGCGCTGCCTGTGACCGAGCGCCAAGCCGAGCGAATTCTCTCGTTACCGCTCTTCCCCGAACTGACCCGCGCTGAAGTCGATCAAGTAGCCGCGGCGCTACGATCAGGCGGGCAACAGCAGTAAGGCGGGCAGGTTCGCACGTTGACACTTTGGTATGTTATAGCCACGCACGCTCAAGTGCCAATGCTCAATTCTGAGCCATCAGTATCCATCTGCACCATCCGTACCCCAGTGCAGCTTGGAAGATTGACAGGTTCGCACGTTGACATGTTCATAGATGCTTGCCTTTAGGCGCGGAAACCCACCCGCTTCAGCGGTGGACTGTAGGGCTATCACTTCTGCCTAGAGTTGTGGTGCAATCGTAAGGTATACGTTCATGAACACATCCCACAATCAATCCAGCCCCGTCTTCTCGCGAACTTTGTTCGATACCTTCGTTCCCGATGCACAGTCCGGCAACCTGCTCCGCGCCAAAACACCCGATCAGACGAACAATCACCCCCATCCAGGCAGCAATCACATACTTGTTGCGGACGATGAAGCAGCGGTTCGCGACATCGTAGCTCGCATCCTGCGAGCCTGCCGATTTCAGGTTCTGATCGCGTCGAGCGATCCGGAAGGGCTCAAGCTTCTTCAGGCTCATAGCGACTCGATCGTCGCTGTTCTACTAGATCTGACGATGCCCCATATGAGCGGTATGGAAACGCTCCGCTTGATGGAGCAAATGAAACCTGAGTTGCGCGTCATCTTGATGAGCGGCTACGGCAATCAGGATATAACCCTCGACCCCAGTTCCCGCACCCTGACCCGTTTCATCCAGAAACCGTTTGATGTCCTCGAACTACAGACAGCGCTATACGAATTAATCACAAGCTAGCGATTACGGCTTAATCACAAGCTAGCGACTACGTCAACATAGTTCTCCAATCCCGCTATACACGACCACAGAACCCGGCGCAAGCTTGCATCATGTTGCGCCGGGGCCACGCCGGAACGGCTCAACGACAACGGCTCAACGACTGCCGCTGATCGGCGGCAATCTGTCGCTGTCGCCTTGGTCTGCGCCAACTACGGGCTGTCACTAGCCTATACCGCAGACCATCTTTCAGCACGCTCCAATTGAATTGGCCTGCTGTCTCTGCTACAATGATCCCGAAATAAAATCCCAAGTAGTGTTGTGTTTACAACCTAACTTGCGGATTGTGCAGGTGTAACTGCATAACCCACATTTGGACTTACTCTGTATGTCGTCGTGTATCAACCAGCTGGGAGTGCTGTTATGCAAAAATGGTTCATTGGGATTGGCGTCTTGATCATCATCGGGATTGGTCTATTCTTTATCGCCACCGGCGATGGTTCCAGCGCTCTATCGGAGCAAGCTGCAGCGATGCCCACTCCTCTCCCGCCAGTGCGAGCGAGCGGCCAGATCATTGCAGACGCCAAAGTCGTGCCAGCCCAGAGCGTCGAACTAGCATTCGAGACCTCTGGTATTGTGGCCGAAATAGTAGTCGACGAAGGCGAAACCGTGAACAAAGGCGCCCCGCTTGCGCGGCTTGATGTACGCGATTTGACACTACGAGTCAAGCAAGCTGAAGCGGCATTCCACCAGGCCCAGGCGAGCTATAACCAACTCCTCGAAGGCGCGACCCCAGAAGAAATTGCTGCGTCCGAAGCTCAGCTCATACAGGCGCAAGCCGGACTGCGCCAGGTTCGCGGCAGTGTCACCGGGTCCGACATTGCCGCAGCCCAGGCCCAACTCGAGCAAGCCCGCGCCGCCTTAGCGCAGTTGCTGGCCGGACCCAAAGCGACCCAGATCGAGTCGACCCAGGCTGCTGTGGCGCAAGCCCAGGCCAACCTGAAAGCACAGCGCGACAGCCTATCCGCTGCAAAGACCAGCACGCAGTCGCAAATGGAACAGGCAGCCAATGCATTGCGAGACCGGCAAAGCGAATATGGACGGATTTACTGGCAGAACCGTGAACTGGAAGATCGGCTTGCCGAGTTTGGGCGGGAATTACCGCAGGAAAACCAGGATGCTGAAGCAACAGCCCTGCGCGCCGTCGAGAATGCCGAGCGCGCTCTAGATCAGGCCAGGGTCGCGTACGACCAAGCGCGCGAGGCCGAAGAGGCTGGTATTGATGCGGCTGAAGCCCAACTGCGTGATACCCAAGCGCAACGCGATCAATTGCTAGCTGGCGCCGAGGCCGATCAGATTGCTGCGGCCCGCGCCCAGGTTTCTCAAGCCGAAGCCAACCTGTCCCGATTGCAAGGGGATGAGCGGGCGGGAAGCCTCGAAGCCGCTGAAGCTAGTGTTGCGAATGCTCGGGCAAACCTGGCGCGCATTACCGCCGACCCAAGCGCGGCAACACTGGCCGTCGCCAAGGCCCAGGTGGAGAGTGCGCAGGTCATCCTAGAACAGGCGGAACTGGCGCTGGAAAAAGCCACGCTTATCGCACCTTTCGACGGAACGGTCGCTGAGGTCAATTTGAAAGTGGGCGAAGCGCCGCCACGCGACCAGGTGACCTTGGTACTGGCCGACTTTTCGGCCTGGCACATCGAGACGGATGATTTGACCGAGTTGGATGTCGTTCGTATTCGCGAAGGCGATAGCGTAACAATCTCCTTCGATGCCATTCCCGAACTCGAACTACCGGGTTCGGTTAGCAAGATCGATTATATCGGCGCCAATCGTCAGGGCGACATTGTTTACACAGTCGTGGTTACGCCAGAGCGTTGGAATCCAATGTTGCGGTGGAATATGACCGCCACGGTCGCCATCGATTCCAGTTCGCAGTAAGGAAAACGCGAGGAGGAGAGGGGGCGCAGAGACGCCGACGCAAGGAGGCGAGAAGGAGGCATTGCAATACGGCGCATCCCAATGCTCTAAATCATATCAAGCCCCATGCGACTGCGCAGCACATTGAAGCCTGAAAAGGGCCGTCTAACATCGATCGCTATGTTGAGCTGCAGCCGTTAGCAGGCGCGGGTTTTGACGGGAGCGGAGCGATCTGCAAAACGCGTGACTGGTAGGTGGTCAGCTCCAACATTTTATTAGGCGTCGCGTTCATCGAACAAATACTTAAGCATGATGGGATAGCGATTGAGGAAGTCTTTGGTAATTGTGTAGTGTTCAGTATTCTCATATTTAACTTCGGAAATACCGTTATCTTCCAGCACCAGTATTGTTGAGTTTGGGTATGCCATGAGAATCGGCGAATGTGTAGCGATTATGAACTGAGACTCATTCAATACCAAATCATGTATTGCGGTCAATGCTGCCATTTGGCGACTGGGTGAGAGCGCAGCCTCGGGCTCATCAAATATGTAGAAACCGTTTCCTTTAAGTTTTTCAGTGAGCACTGAAAAGAAGGCTTCACCATGGGAGCGGGAATGAAGTGATTTACCTCCATAGCCACAAAGATAGTCAACTTCGTCCATATAAGTAGCGACGTTGTAGAAACTCTCCGCTCTAAGGAAATAGTTGTCCTTCGATCTCATAAAGCTCTTCTCAAGCTTCAAGTGATTTGATAAGGATGAGAGATCATTTGCCGACTGAATTCTTACATTTTTCGTGCCGCCCTCAGGTCCAAAACCCATGGCGACAGCGATTGCTTCAATCAACGTAGACTTGCCAACACCGTTCTCACCGACGATAAATGTTACATCTGGGTGAAACTCGATTTCGCCGAGTGATGCAATTGCTGGAATTGAGAATGGATAAATATCTGGTGCATCGACGCCATTCCAGTCTATTTTGATTTTTCGCAAGTACGGCCTAGCTTCTATGATTAGACTCCTAACTATCGGTTATCGGCTCTTACGTTTTGGTCTTCCAGTTGCAGTTTGCGCCGTTCATTCCGGTACGTGCGCCAGCCGATCCAGGCAAGTACCGGAATGAGAATTGGCCACCAATCGCGTTCGGACTCGAGGTCGCGCCAAAAGATGCGGAGTTGATGCAAATACGGAATACGCTCGATGGCGTTCTGAAGCATATCATTCACACGATCAGTTGGCGAAGGCGGTGGGGGTGGCGGGGATTCGCGCCGAAATGGCAGACGGTTCATAATTGTCCTCCTAAACCTCTCCTTCTGTAAGATCCGCAGGGCTTTTGGAGCTGAGGTTCACAATAACAAACAGGTTCACGTAAGAAGCGCCGTACGTCGGATTCCTCATTCGGCATATCAAACGCTATAGCGGAGGCGGCTCACTCGCCTGTGCTACGTGATGTGCTGAACCGCCCGCCTCCCAAGTTTCCTCGCCATTTGCAGCAGTTCAATCTGCGGCAGCAACACCGGTGTCGCGACTACGTCCCATGCCAATCATCGTAAACACCGGGTTCGAGCGCGACTGCATATGATCGAGCACGGTAACGATCAAGAAACCAGCAATACAGAGCAACAACGCCAGCCATAGTTCCGCCCCAACAGTGGGGAGGATATTCCGTTGGGCGATCGGGATAACCTCGCCGTCGACGATCCGCGTCTCCAGTATTTCCTTCCAGGGCCAGATCACTCGCAGCGATCCAATCATAAACCCGACCAGCACAGCAACCGTAACATTATGGTACTGCTTGAGCAGCCAACTCAACACCCGCGAAAAGCCCATGAGCCCGAGTACCGCACCCAGCCCCACCGGGATCAGGGTTAGAATATCCAACTCTTTCACGGCGGTGAGCACGAAATCGTACTGGCCCAGGATCAGCAGAATAAACGAACCGGAAATACCTGGCAGGATCATCGCCATAATCGCTACTGAACCGCTTAGAAACAGGGTCAGCGGATCGTGCGGCATATCTAACGGTACAGCCCCGACAATGATATACGCGCCGATTGCACCAGCGATCAGGGCGCCAATGCTCTGAGGCAACCAGGTAATATGGGCGCCTACCGCGAGAATTGACGCCAAAATCAAGCCAAAGAAGAAAGAGAAGAGAAAAATTGGCTGGTTCTCCAGCAACCAACTCATGAGGTGCGCCAACGAAAATGCCGCTGAGCCGATACCAGCAACCAGTACAACCAGGAATGCCAACGGGATTTGGCTGATCGCCTCGCGCAATTTGAAGCGCAGCGCCAAACGGGCGACATCGAGGTTGAAGGACTTGATGGCATCGAGCAATTCCGCGTAGATGCCAAGAATAAAGGCCATCGTGCCGCCGGAAACGCCCGGTATCAGGTCAGCTATACCCATCGCGATTCCGGTAAAGTAGAGACGGACGAATTGCAACGGTGTTCGCGCACGAATTGGCTTGTCGGTCATGTGTATACTCCCGTTCTGTGAGAGATTGAATGGCAATTTGCAGTTTAGGTTTCGCGCATGCATAGGCATACAAAACCGCTTGCTGCGGGCTGCAGCAAGCCTGCCTGGATTGTACTGGATAGGTTCAGCCATGTCAATTACGGTGCGGTGACATTCTGGTACAATGGGGTATTGCCCAAGCAGCAACCTGAAAACACCGAAGGCGCCATGCTGGCCGCGTTATGTCATGCCATGACCCCGCGCTCTTAGCCAGCAGCAACCTAACCATCGCCCTTTTCAGGATAACGCTCGGACGGTCTTTAGACGTGGATCTCTTGTCGATAGGGGACCAGCATGCTCATTCTCATAACGAACGACGATGGATTTCAGAGTGGGGGATTGTTAGCTCTACGCCAAGCGCTTGCCCAGGTCAGCGAGACTGTCGTGGTCGCCCCTGACCGAAACTGGAGCGCCGCGGGACGCTACCGTAAGCTCTTCGACCCGCTACGCGTCTGGGAGACTCAGCTTGCCGACGGCAGCGCCGCTCGAACCTGCGATGGCACACCAGCCGACTGCGTCGCCTTGGCAATGATGGGGCTGCTCGATCCCCGTCCCGACATAGTGGTCTCGGGGATCAACCACGGGGCGAACCTGGGTGATGATTTGCTGTACAGCGGCACCGTAGCGGCAGCGATGGAGGGCGTTATGTACGGCGTACCGGGGATCGCGGTTTCGCTCTTTGGCCAGGGCGAACAGGGGTGGGATTTCCGCGCCGCCGGCGAGGCGATTGCAACCTTGATCCAGAAGCTCCAGAATCATTCGCTGCCCGAGGGAATGTTACTCAACGTCAATGTGCCGACCGGCCCGCCAGAAGCGATTGCCGGGTTGCGTATCACTCGGTTAGGACGACGAATTTATCACGATGAATTGCTTGTGCGCCACGATCCGCGGGGTCGTCCTTACTACTGGATAGCGGGGCCTGAACCCGAAGCCGATCTTGAGGAAGGCACCGATGTTGCCGCCATAGCAGCAGGTTATGTCAGTATCACCCCGATTCATCTCGATTTGACCAGTCATTCTTGGATGAACACTTTGCGTGGCTGGGGACTAGAAGACTAAGTTTTGCCGCAATGCCTGAGCTGAAAGATTGCGCATTTTGAAGTATCAGACCCGCCTCTGGTTGTTGTTGACGCCCTATCTGCTTGGCATCGTTGTGTTGGTGTTCCTCCCGGCATTGCTCTCATTTGGCCTCGCCTTTTTTCGCTATGATGGATTGTCGCCTCCGGTTTGGGCCGGCGGCTTGAACTTCGTCCTCGCCTACACCGACGAACTCTTTGTTTTGAGCATACAAAACTCGCTTGCTCTCGCGCTCCCGGCAACACCGCTACGGGTTGGCGGAGCATTGTTGCTGGCGTTATTGCTCTGGCGCGGCGGGCGCGGGCTTTGGCTGTTTCGGGCGGTAGCATTCTTGCCCAGCATCATCCCAAGTGCAGCTTACGTCCTGGCCTGGTTATGGATCTTCAACCCGCTCTTCGGCCCGCTCAATGTGCTATTGCGCACTATGGGTCTCATGCCGCCAAACTGGTTGATCGACCCGCTCTGGGCCAAGCCGGCGCTCATCCTGATGTCACTTTGGCAGATTGGCGAAGGATTCCTGGTCAGCCTGGTCGCGCTGCACGATGTTCCCGCAGAAGTCGAAGATGCCGCCCGCGTCGATGGCGCAGGGTCATGGCAGCGCTTCTGGGCAATCATCTTGCCGCTGATTGCGCCGCTTTTGCTCATACTGGTTCTCCGCGATATTGCCCTGATCATCCAGGAGTCGTTTACAGCAATTATGTTGATCACCGGCGGCGGACCTTATTATGCCACCTACACACTGCCACTCTTTGTCTATGAGCAGGGATTCGACTTGCTTGCCTTTGGTACGGCGAGCGTGGGCTTGTGGGCGCTCTATGGGTTGACCGGGGCGCTGGTGTTGGCGCTTTATGGAATAGCGCAACAGTGGGGGTTAGACTGGCCGATGAGCATGGGCTCCTTTAGATTGCCAATCCGGTTGCTACTCCGGCTCCTGGCTGCGGTACTATTGCTGCTCCCGCTAGTCTGGATGGTCGCCGCCGCATTCCACACGCCAGGCACACCGCTGCCACAGAGTCTGCGCTTGCTACCAGAGCAACCCAGCAGTGCAAATTTCGCTCGCGTTTGGCAACTTGTGCCGTTGGGCCGCTACGCTTTCAACTCGCTGTTGGTGACAGGTCTGGCCGTACCATTGACCATCGTCACGGCGTCGTGGGCCGGGTTTGCAATGGCGCAACTACCAAGCTCTGTCCAAAGCAAGCTTGTGTTCCTCTCGCTGGCGGTGCTGCTCGTGCCCGCAATTGCGCTCTGGTCGCCCCGTTTCTTGGTTTACAAATACCTCGGCTTGCTCGATACCTTCGGCGCGTTAATTGCCCCCGCTGTCATGGGAACCAGCCCGTTCTATGTCCTGATGTTTTATCGGGCATTCCGCCGCATTCCTAACGAAATCTATGATACGGCGCGCCTGGATGGAGCTGGCGTCCTACGCACCTGGGCCTGCGTCGCCCTGCCGATTACGCGCCCAACCGCCGCTGGCGTGATCGTACTCAGTGCAGCGCTCTACTGGGGTGATTTTCTGGGGCCGCTGCTTTACCTTGGCGTTGCGGAACGCGCAACATTACCGGTCGCGCTCCAACTCTTGGCTCAAATGAGTCGTTCTGACTGGCCGCTGTTGATGGCCGCTGTAACACTGAGTACAGCCGGACCGGTCCTCCTCTTTCTGCTGCTCCAGTTTATCCTGACCCGCAAAATCTAATACCGGCGCTTGTCCCTCGCATCAGGCCAAGCCAGAAAATTGTCAGGACACTTGGCTCATGTGTGGATTGCTATGCCCAAGTGACTGCTTTTCTTTACATCAAATTCACTTGTTAGGCGGATGTCCAGGGAATGCACAACATCAGCTCATTGACAGATATATAGTCACGTCGTATAGTCATACATATTCCGTTCAGCCTAATTTCGCAAGGTTCAGGCGTGTCATGCTCTCGTTCAAGCCATGTGGCTTTGAACCCAGCAGTTTATTTCCAAAACGCTGGGGTTGGTATGCTATACACGCTAATCTTGTCTTTTGCCCATATTTTGAGCGTAAACTGCGCCACGGTCCCTACCGCTGCGGTAGGAACGCCCCTCTGTGGCGCTTCACCTTGCTCTTCACGCGGGAGTTAGGGCGCGAGCGGATCGATTTGCGTGCGACGTTCGTTCTGGGAGTCGCACAACATTGAATGAAGGAGGGAATAGGTATGCGGTTCGGACGATTTGTCGGTCTCGGGATGCTGCTTGTGCTGTTGGGTACGGGGGCTTGGGTGCTAGCCCGCCCAGTCGCACCCGCCCCAGAGTCCGCGACGGGTGCGCAAGCCCGTCTGCGGGCGCTCGCCCCGGCAGGCGAGGAGGTAACGGCGCCCTATACCGCTGCACTGCACCAAACGGCCAGCGACCCCATTGTTCACACCCCGGTTCGCCCCACGGTGGTCGATCTGCGCACGATTCGCCCAGGGCAGCGCGACCCCAACAGCCAGCTTGACCGTTGGCAGCGTGGCGAAATCGATCTAGACGAGCGCGATGGGATCGTCAGCGCGGCGGAGCTACAGGCTCGCCAAGATGCGGCCCGCCAACTCCCGCCCGATCCCAATGTGCAGATCGCCGCGGACGCCGCCGATCGACCTAGCCCCTCAGCCCCAAGTCAGGGCATCGGTTTCGACAGCCTCGACTACACCGAGTGCTGCGGCGGCGGCGGGAACGTTCCGCCCGACCCGGAACTTGCGGTCGGTCCGAACCATATCATTGCCGTCGTGAACGTCGCCTTCGAAATTTATGACAAGAACGGCACGACCCTGCGTTCGCCCACGACCTTTGCCAGTTTCTTCGGGTCAACTTGCCCATCGGGTGTCTTCGACCCGAACGTGTTGTACGATGAGTCTGCTGACCGCTTCTTTATGGGCATCGACCAACGCAACCAGGTTGGTCGCCAGTCAAACTACTGTGTAGCGGCCTCACAAACCAGCGATCCCACTGGCGCTTGGAACCTCTACGCCTTCGATATGAACCTGTCGAACACCAGCAACTGGATGGACTACCCGCACGCCGGGGTCGGGCGCGACGCCATCTACATGGGAGGGAACATGTTCTCCTGGCAGGGCAGCTTCGTCGAATCGCGGGTCTGGGCCTTCAACAAAAGCCAGCTGTACGCGGGTGAGTCGGTGGATGTCGTCGAGCGTGGGCTGAACCCGATCTACGACACGCCCCAGCCGCTGGAGTTGCACGGCTGGAACCAGGGCACCTGGCCAAGTAGCGGACCGCACTATTTTATCGGCGACTACGACTACAACGGCGTCACCTATGCCGTGCTGTCCTGGGATGATCCGTTTGGCGCGAACAGCTTGAATGAAGTTGGCGTGGTCGACCTGCAGGCAGCAACCGGAGTTACAGCTGGCTTCCCAATCGCAGCGCCCCAGTCGGGCGGCGGGACGCTGGATACCGGCGACGTGCGCCCACTCGACTTTGTGTATCGGAACGGGTCGGCCTGGACAACCATGACGATTGGGTGTAATCCGGGCGGCGGCACCGTCAACTGTGTGCGTTGGGCCGAGATCGACCCGGCAACCGCGACCGTCCGCCAATCCGGGGTGCTCGCCAGCGATGGCGACCACCGCTACCATCCTGACTTAGCAGTAAACGCATGCGCCGATATGGCGGTGGGCTACACCCAGTCGAGCAGCAGTATCTTCCCCGGCGCCTATGTTACCGGACGGCAGAGCAGCACCCCGCCGAATACACTGGAACCCGAGACACTGATGAAGGCGGGGGAAATCAACTACACCTCCTTCGAGGCAGGATCACCTCGGCGCTGGGGCGACTACACTGGGATGACAATCGACCCGGATGGCCAGACCTTCTGGTACCTGGGCGAGTACAGCAAGGACACCGGAACGACCGACGGACGCTGGGGCAATTATATCGGCTCGTTCAGCTATGCTGCGTGCAGTGGCGGCGGCGCCCCGACGCCTACACCGCCCACCCCAACCAACACACCGGTGACCGACACGCCCACCCCAACCGCGCCGCCGGCGACCGACACGCCCACCGCGACGAACACACCGGCGCCGGGCGACACAGTGATGTACGTGAGCGACATTGCGATGCAGGGGCAGCGGTTCGGACGCTTCCGGCGGGCGCTTGCCACGGTGACAATCCTCGACAGCGATGGTAATCCTGTCAGCGGCGCAACCGTGTCGGGTTCGTGGAGCGGCGATTACAACGCAACGCCAAGCGGTACAACCAATGCGAACGGCCAAGTCACCTTCGCGTCGCGATTCGTTCGTACCGCCGATGCGACCTTCACCTTCACCGTCGACAATGTGACGGCCAGCGGGCTCGCCTATGATCCCGATCTGAACAACGAGACGAGCGATACAATAGTCATTCCATAGTTCGTTCGTCACACCTTTTGTTGTTCGACGCGAAAGTATCGGGGGCGGCAGGAAGCCGCCCCCGATACTTTGCTGGCGCTGCTGTCGCCTATTCCCAAACTCAGCTAGACGAAGCTGGACTCCCATCCTGGCACAGCACGAAACGGTTTTGCATATCGGTGTGATATTCGTAGCGCTGCCCCTGGGCTTCGAGGACGATCAAATACCCCGGTGTAATCACCTGTGCATAACCCATGTCGGGTGACGGGCAATCCAGACTACTATCGGACCACTCGACGGTGTTTTGCTCGATCACCGTAATCGAGTTCTGATCAACTTGCAAGCGATCGCTCAAATCCTGGCGCACCCGCGAGACCATTGCGTTGAGCGGGTTGGGTTGGCCGGGGCGCGGTTGCTCGACCGGCTGGTCCGTTGAGCTTGGCTGGGGTGTAATCTCGCTCAGTACGACTGTCCCCGCCGGGGCTACCTGATTGATCTGTTCTTGGGGCGTAGCGCTTGGTTCGCTACGCGGGCTGGCGGTTGGGCTAGCGGTCGGTTCGGAAGTCGGTTCTGGCGTATTGGACGGCTCCGGTGTATCCGTACCCGAATTGTCCGGGGTATTGGCAGACTCTTCTGGATTGGTCGTCGACATCGCGATCTCCGTTGTGTTAGTAGCTGGATTCTGTAGTGGCGCGCCGCTGCCGCAGCTCGTAAGCAGGATCAGCACTAAACTCACCAAAATATGGTACTCTTTCATAGCTTTCCCTGGAGTTTCTAAATATATTGTTGACGACTCGGACAGCGCATTTGTTCCCGAATATATTGCCAAACAATGAGTCAAAGATGCGCCATTTTACCTGGATCTCGCTTTGTACGCTAATAGCCACGCTTTGTGTAGCTTGTTCGCCCAGTTCGCCCGCCGCAGCACAGCAGATTAGCTTTATGGTTTTCGGCGATGCGGCAGAAAAAACTGCCTACGAACAACTCGTCTCCAGCTTCCACGCTGCTCAATCTGACATTCGTGTCAACCTGACCCACATCCCATCGCCGAGCGATTATCGCACCCGCCTCGTTACCGAGTTTGCCGCCGGAACGCCGCCCGATATTAGCCTGATGAACTATCGACGTTTCGGTAGTTTTGCCGCCAGTGATCTGTTGGAGCCGATCGGCCCCTTTCTTGACGCCAGCGAGCTGATCAGCAAAGAAGATTTTTATTCCGCCCCTATCGAGTCATTCACCTGGGAAGGCATGCTGACCTGCCTGCCCCAGAATATCTCGAGCCTGGTCGTTTACTACAACCGCGATCTCTTCGACGCGGCGGGGTTGGACTATCCCGCCGACCAATGGACATGGGGCGATTTTCTTCAAACTGCCCAAACGCTCACCCGAGACACCGACGGTGATGGCGTGATCGACCAGTATGGCTTGGGCGTCGAAGCGTCACTGTTCCGCCTGGCGCCATTTGTCTGGCAAAACGGAGGCGTTATTGTTGATGACACGGATTTACCCTCCCGGCTCACATTGACGCGCCCGCCTTCATTGGAAGCTCTCAGCTGGTTTGTGGATCTGCAGCAAGTGCATGGCGTCGTTCCGGATCGGGTCGCCGAGGCGGCGATGGATAGCGAGAGCCGCTTTGTGGCAGGCACAACAGCGATGTATCTCAATAGCCGACGTGGCACGCCGTCCTACCGCGAGATTACCGGCTTTAGCTGGGATGTTGCGCCGCTCCCGCAAGGGAAGCAAAAGGCCGGAATTTTGCACAGCGACGGCTACTGTCTCGCCCGCACGACTGCCAACAAGGAGGCTGCCTGGACCTTCATCGAGTATGCCAATTCGCCAGAAGGCCAACGCCTGGTTTCATCCTCAGGGCGGATTGTTCCCTCGCTAATATTGGTCGCCGAGTCCGAGGCTTTCCTCGACCCCGCCCAACCGCCCAGCCGCAGCTACGTTTTCCTCGAAGGCGTGCCATATTTACAGCGCGTACCGCTCCTCAATGCCTGGGAGGAGATTGAAAAAATTGCCAGCGAGGAGATCGAGCGAGCATTTTATGGCGATATTAGCGTTCAGGAAGCGGCCACTCTGGCTGTTCAACGCACGGAAGAGTATTTTCTCGTAAGCCGCTAGGGTTAGGAGGCGAGCAGGCGGAGACGCAAGGGCGCGCAGACACAAGAGCGCGACGATAGACGATATGACAATCTATGGCCAAATCTTTGCCGCGTCAGATTCTCCACAACCTGCTGCGTCAGCCTAGCGAGAGGCTTCTCGCTTTGCTCTATGGTCGCGGTTGGCCAGCAGCATTGGCCGCGCGGTTTGGGGGGCAGCCGCTGCCTATCTGCGACCACCAACACGTGACGCTTGCCAACGCGGCTGCTCACCGCGCACCATTGCGATTTGCCTTCGCGTCGGATTTTCACGCTGGACCCACCACCGACTTACACGTTATTACAACCGCCTGTCGCCTACTGGCTCAGGCCAAACCCGATGTTCTCTTACTGGGCGGAGATTTTGTCTCGCTTCATCTGCGCGACCTGGATCGACTCATCGCTGCGCTGCAAGCTGTTCATGCACCGCTGGGACGCTTTGCAGTGCTAGGCAATCACGATTACTGGGCCGATCCGCAGGCGATTATCAATTGTTTAGAGACGACGGGCATTCAGGTATTGGTCAATAAGAGTGCGTGTCTCCCCGCGCCTTACAATGATGTCTGGATCTGCGGTTTAGATGATGACGAAGGGCGACCAGACGCCGCTCGCACGTTGGCTGGGGCACACGGGACGCGCATTGTGCTCATGCATTCCCCAGAGGGATTGCGTGCCCTCCAACAGCATCCATTTGATTTGGCCTTTTGCGGGCATACCCATGGCGGACAAATTGCCTGGCCCAACGGGCAACCGATCGGCGTTCCCGCTGGGCGCTTCAACTGGCAATTTCCGGCAGGCCGCTTCCAAGTCGGCCTGGATAACGCACAGACCCTCTTCGTCAGTCGTGGCGTGGGCAGCAGCACCCTGCCGATCCGCCTCTTTGCAGTGCCAGACGTGATTGTCTGTACGATAGCGTGGCCCGCCCCTGCAGCCGGGCAAGCAACAGATGTACACATAGCCGATGGACGTTGACCAGTTGGTAGGTTGACATCCTTCGCTGCGCTCAGGACAGGGGTTGGCAGGTTTCAATACATTTTCACGCCCTAGCCTCACCACCTCATCTCAGCACTACAAAAAGAACCGCCGATAATGAGCGTTTTTGCTGCGCAAGCTGAACCGCCGCCTACCCAGCCGTTCGTGCCGCAAAGCGCTGCTTGAGCAGCCTCCTAAATCCGAACGGGACGGCTCCGTGCCAGGCGCCGGTCCCCAACAAACTGGTTCCGGTATGGACGCGACAGCATCACCGTCGTGTCATATCAGAACCGCTATGCGGCGCCCAATCATAGCTATTGGCCATCAATCTATCGTAATCAGCTTAATTTTAGCAAATTCTCATTTTTTTCCTGCGACTTTTGATCAACTTGTTGCGTTAACTGTAGTAGAACTTGGTGATGATTGCGGCGATCAGCACAGGCACTGGACAAGATGCAAGTTCTTTGACTCAGCCGCCCTCATAATTCCTCATATTGCTTGCCAAAAAGAGCAGGCTTCCCCCTATAATCCTCCCGCTGCCGGCTGCCGACAGGCAGCCGGCGCTTCATTTTAAGAGGTATCAGCAATTGAAAGGCACAGCTTTAGATCGATTCGCTCTTGCTCTCAGAGGCTGTCCAATATTCTAACGATAAGATCTCTTTCC
>JAKSDJ010000740.1 GCA_022360155.1 Chloroflexales bacterium
CTCCAACCCGCCCGCATTGCACCTCCATCCCGCATCCATCCCTTCCTTGACCATGCCGGCGTAGCAATACGCACACTCGTTCCAGCTCCGCCCCTTATCTAGCGGAATAGAGTCGTTCGGGCGGAGTCGCGTCTGCGGTATGCACGCTCCGCAGCCCTTATCAGGAATATCGGCGACCAGAAGAATAGGAGTCTCCGTGATTATGAAGCATCGGCCTTGGTTGGTTCTAATCTGCCTCGTATGTCTGCTCGTCCCGGCGTGTGCCACCCCACCGCCGCCAGCGCCCCCACCCACGGTCCAGGACGAAGCCACCGCGGTGCCGACCGCCCCGCGCTCGCCAGCGCCGGTCAGTCCATCACCGTCAGCGACAAGTGATGCGGCGATTTTGACGGTTCCGGCTCAGCCCGATGGTCCGGTGACGATCTCCTTTGGGGCGTACGAATACCAGCGTGAGCTGTATGCGCCGTTGATCGACGCCTTTCACGCCCAGCATCCGAACATCCGCGTGCAGTTTGTCGGGCTCGATAGCACCGTGAGCGCTGAGCGTGAAGGGCTCCCCCTGGGTCATATCGTGAGCGTCGCCGACACCGCTGCAGCTTTTGTCAGCTCCGCTGAGCATGATCAGGGGTATCTCTTTGATCTCGCGCCGTTTATCGCGGCTGATCCCAGCTTTCAACGCGCAGATTATTACCCGAACGCGTTTGGCGTGTTTGAGCACCAGGGGCGCATCACGCTGCTTCCACGCGAGATGCACGTGCCCCTGTTGTCCTACAACCGGAGTCTGTGGCTGGCCCACGGCCTGCCAGACCCGACCCCGACTTGGACCTGGGCGGATGTGCTCCACGCCGCGGAAACCCTGACCAAACGCCGCGGGGATACGGTAGAGGTCTATGGTCTCGTCGATCGTGAATTCGGCTTTCCGCTTTTGCTGGCGATTGAGTTGCACGCCCTCGGCGTCGATCTCTTTACCACGCCGCTGGAGCAGATCCGCCTCGATCAGCCGTCACTCCACACCGCTCTCCAACGGCTGCGGCAAAACATCGAGACCGGGGTGATTCTGATACCCGAACTGGTCAGGCCGGACGATCCCAACCGCGAGGAGCTCACCAGCGATGATCTGCAGCAGATGGCTATCGCGCAACAGATTGGCATCTGGCCAACAGCAAGCATTGGTCTGGAGCACAACGAAACGCCGCTGCCGTTTGAGGTGGCCACCGTGCCGGCGCCCGCGTCGCCCCGCTTCACACCGGGCGCTTCTGGCTACCTGATGAGTGCGGGAACGCAGCATCCCGCCGCTGCGTGGCGTTGGTTAGCGTTTGTCAGCCAACAAGTCGTTGACCTGACAACCGAAACCGATCGCAACAATGGGTGGGTGCCCGCGCGCCGCTCGCTCGTTGAACAAAGCGGTTACTGGTCGCGCATGAACCCGCAGACCGCCGCCTTGTTGCAGGCCGTAGTCGAGCGTCCCGCACCCCATGCGCCGCTCATGGTCGATCCGCGGCTGGGCCAGGCGTTGCGTTTCTCATGGTATCCGATGATTCGCGGTCGGATCTCAATTGAGGCGGCGCTGGCAGAGTCGCAGACGCGGCTGGAACTGCTCCAGGCAGAGGCCCAGCAGGCGGCGGCAACGCCGAGCCCAGTCCCGGTCGTGGTCGCACCGCCGTTGCCGGAACAAGCCGGGACGACCACGATTATCTTTGACGCTACGATGCTCGATGCGGCGGCGATCGAGCGGCTGGCCCAAGCCTTTACCGCGCAACACCCGGAGCTGACCATTGGGGTCCGGCATGTCAACCGGGCCATTGTGGATGTGTCCTCCTTCGCACCGATTGCCCAGGCCGATTGTTTCGCGTGGCCGAGTCCGCCGCCGATGGTGACGACGACCCTGGATCTGCGTCCATTGCTCGATGCCGATGTCCGCTTCGATCGCACCGATTACCCTGCGGCGCTGCGACGCCCCTTCGAACGCGGCGCGGCGCTGTATGGTCTGCCCCACACTGTCGATTTCCGCGTCCTGAACTACAACCCAGCGTTGTTCACAGATGCCGGGCTTGCGCTGCCCGCGGCGACGTGGTCGCTGGATGATCTGCGGCAGGTCGCGCAAGCACTGCGTAGCGGTACGGGGGAGCAGGCGCGCTATGGCTATGCCCAACTCACCGATCGCCCCGACGATATCTTCTTCTTCCTAGACCGCCTGGGCGCATCGATCACGCGTGGCGCCGGCGCGGCGTGGCAGCCGGACTTCACGAACGCCGGCGTCCAAACCGCCGTGGAATACTATCTGGAGCTGGTGCGGCGCACCGCGCCAAACACGCAGCTGACCGGCTACGCGGTCGTGCCGGAGCAGGATGCGATCAGCGGCTTGATTGTCCAGGGGCAGGTCGGGATGTGGCTCGATGTGGGCATTCGGCCCCGGTTCTTCGATCCGGGGTATCGGAAAGCGGCGCAGGCGGACTTCGCGCCGGCTATGGTCCCGCCGCCGCGCCACGGCGCCACGCTCGCGGCGCAGGATGTACGAGTCCAGGGGCTGTACATCGCGGCGCAGACCCGCCATCCGCAAGCGTGCTGGGACTGGATCACCTACCTCAGCGGGGAAGTGGCCAGTATGCAAAGCCGCTTCCCGGCCCGGCAGTCGGTGGCGGCGGCATTCATGGAGCAGGCGCCGCCCGGCGCAGAAGTGGTGTATGCCGCGTATCGTGCGGCGCTCCAGGGCATGACGCCCGCGCCGGCGCTGGACCCGGCGCTCGATCCCTACTGGTTCTACCGCGCGGTGGATCGGGCGCTGCAGGGCGGCGACCTGGCGCGCGAGCTGGACGACGCCCAAATCCTGACCGAGCAGTACCTGGCCTGTGTGCGGGGCGGCGCGGCGGTGGGAGCGTGCGCCCGCCAGGTCGATCCGGACTATCGGGGGTTTACCAAGGCGGAGTGAATGCACCACCGCCTACAAGGCGATGGCTTCAGGTCACGGACTGAACGCCATGTTCCGAGCGGAGCTCAGCTCAAGGTTCCCCACCGGAAGGTGGGCTGAAGGCGACGGGGCCTCCGCTCCACGGATTCCTCCCCATCGACGTGAACATCGCTGTCGGTATCCTGATTCTGGTTGGTGCTGTAGTGCTCAATAACCCTATCCGTACCATGCCCGCTCCTTCAGCAGAAGCACCTGCGCGTCACCTAATGGTGTCCCCAAAACGTCTTGTACAGTTGCGGAAACGATTGGAGCAGCTTGAAGGCAGTTTTGCCCGTGAGCCGCTGGACAAAACGATTGAGCGTCACCTGCGGCGGGACGGAGATGAAACGATGCCCATGTATCGTTGACGCTGAGACCTTTGATACTGCTCCCATCTTCCCGCGCACCGATGTCGCAGATCAGCTCCCGCACGCGCATGCCAACATCACTGCTGCGGGCAGTCTGCTGATAGGAGGATATGAAGCCTTATGCCTGGCCACCACAGCGGGGGCAGCACAGTACTGACAGATACAAATAGCCCTTAAGCCAGCTCAAGCATGCAACCTCGTCCATTAGGTTCCTGATCGGAAAGTCGATCAAATCTCACCACTTAGTCATGTCCTGCACCTCCGTTGGTCGGTCGTTTACTATATCTTGCGCACCGACTTCACATGAGCCAATAACGCTTTGCTATGGATAGTTTTGTAATGGCATATATAGACTGACAGTTTGGTAAAGGCAGTTTGTACGGCGGTCGTCACAGAAATCTGCTCTTTAACTTGATGAGATGATCGTATAGGCAGGAACACAGCGCCCGAAGAGCTTTCTTGTGAGGATCCAGCGCACATATCTTGCCGCCCTTGGCGTCTGTGATGACGAGGCTGCCAACGTGCTTGTTGATCAGGCAGTGCTCCAAAGATAAGAACAGCGATCTTGCTTACCTGCATCCCAGCCCAATACCCCAAAGCAACTGGGGTTGCAATTCGAGGAAATCTAGCTGCTCAACTAACGACTCGCAGCAGCGCTGGCTTCGAGGGCGGCTTGGTGGTCGCTCCGCGGCAGCAACCAGCAACTCCATAGCCTGCGCCAACAGCAGAAGCGATGGAAGAGCGATGGCAGGGAGTATAGCATAATACCAATTGCTGTTGGTCAGGTCGTATTAGCTCTCGTATCAAGCCGTGTGTGCTAAGACATTGGGACGGAAATTTTAAGTAGTGATGTCTAAAGCAAGGTTTCAAGATCGGCAACTTTACTTTACAGTCTTGATAAATTGAGATTGCGCTCCATGCCTTCCTGAAGCCATTCAAGAAATTGGGGCGCAAGCACTTCACAGTATTTGCGCCCCTTGTCTAACGCCCATAATGTGGGGTATTCATCAGTATATTGGTATAAGTCTAGGCGAAACTTGTCAGGGAAGCCTGCTTCACACCAACTGTTCTGAGAGGAGCAACTTCAGCAGTACTGGCGGTTGGTGCGTTAATCAGCGATGAGAGTTTCGCGGCCGGAGTCTATTGCATACAATGTGATAGCTTCCGTCCTGACGGAGATTGTATGACATTTCAAATCTTTATCTGGTGGCTCGTCTCCCAGAGCTTTGGGCTGGTGGGCCTGCTATTCGCCAACGTCATCTTTCGTAGCTTGCCTGACCGTGGCTACGCGTTCACCAAACCGCTTGGCTTGCTGCTTGTAGGTTATGCGTCCTGGCTTTTGGCAATGGTTGGCCTGGGCAGCTTTGGCACACCACTGATCATTGTCGTGACACTCATCATAGTCAGCCTCGGTGTATGGCTGCGCGGTGGGCTGCGACAGATCCTGGAAGAAACCCGGGCC
>JAKSDJ010000796.1 GCA_022360155.1 Chloroflexales bacterium
GATTGAGACATTCCGCATCTGTCACTCCTTCACGTTGTTCAGGATAGGCTCTGAGCCCTTCGGCGAGCCGGTCCTGAGCGCAGCCGAAGGGCTCAGGGCCGGCGTCACGAAGGGTCTCAGCAGCAGTGAGCGGAGATGATTGGCTTCGCTCAGCATGACATGCGTGGTTTTCACGTCGAATTGGTCTTACATCGCACCTATTTGTGAGGTATCGGCTCTATCAGAGAATCCGTGCAATCTGTATCATCTGTGGATATGTCCAGCGTGAGATCAGCTCAGGAAAAAATCCATCAACAGCGGTGTGAGAACCTGGGGCGCGACGCCGTGATCCTGGCCTTCCAGCGTGTACTGCTGCGCATTGGGCATCAGCTTGGCCAGCGCCTGCACGGCATTGTGCTGAAAGGGCGGGCTCTGGCTGCCAACCATCACCAGCGTGGGCGTGACAATGCCCGCGAAGCGTTGCAGCGCTGCCGGGTCGTCGCTCATCGTGTCGCCCATGATTTCGCCGTCATGGCTGATTGTCTGCGCTACCGCCACGGACGATGCCCAGGTCGGGTGCTGCTTCATCTCATCCATAGAATTCGGCAGGAATGCCGACCGCTACGGTCATGAAATACTCCAGCGCGGCTTTGGGGCGACCCGCCGCGATCAGCTCGCGCAGATGCGGCACATAGTCCGCTGGCAGCGGCGGGCGGCTGTCATCGATAATGAACAGCGGCTCATAGATCGCCAGTTTCGGGATGGCAAGACCATGTTTGGCCGCTTCCAGCGCCAATACCGCCCCGGAGGAATGCCCAAAGATGAACGCCGAGCCGTCCGCCGCCTCGATCAGTGCGGCGATATCCTCGACTTCGCACTCGACCGCATAGGGTGCTGGGTCGCCGCTGTCGCCGCGTCCGCGCCGGTCGTAGTTGAAGAAGGTAAAGTGCGCCGCTAGATGCTCGATGCTGCCCCCGGCGACAGCGCATGTGGCGGTTGCGCCCCCACGGAGATCAGCGCTGGCCCGTTGCCAATGCGGTCAAACGCGATCCGGGCGCCGTCTTGTGATAGGACTTTGTGTATGTCTATTCCCTTCGTGTTGAGTTATGGATACGTCTGGGGCATAGAACCGCCGTGTACGCCGGTGATGGGCGACCATCCGGTCTCTCCTATGCACTACAATCACACGTCGCTCTATCGGCTATTGGTTATCGGCCTATGGCGTAGTGCGTGCGAATCATCGCCACGGCGGCGCCGACAAGCTCAGCATTGTCGACGGCAGGGCGACCGTTGGGCAGCACTGTCGTATCCTCTAGCCCGGTTCGGATGCCGTGCTTCCGCGCGAGCGCCCACTCGCAGACCGCCCAACTGGCCAGACCGTCTCCGTGATGCATCTGTTTCAACCGGATGCCGGCGGCGGAGAGAACCTCTTCGATGGCGGCGGCGTGCGCGACGGCATCCGCTGGGTCAGCGTCCAACGGTTCGATAAGGATTCTGGCGCAGCGCTCGGCTATCCCTGCGCGGACGAATGCGTGGGCGTCGGCCAGACACAGCAGTCCCGCTTCGATTCCCACTCCCCGTTGCAGCAGATGCTCACACAGCTCCAGGATTCCCGCCTCGCCCTGATTGGCCGTCACAAGGTCGGGCAGTTCTGTCCAGGCCGCGATAAGCTGGTGGCGTCGCCCCGGATCGGGCTCGATACCTGCCGATGTGGTCAACGAGATGGGAACGCCGGGGCAGGCGGCACGGACCGCGCGCAACGCGGCGGCGCACGGTTCGCCCGCCAGCGTCTCCGCCCCTGAGGGATCGAACGCATGCAGATGCACAATTTGAGCCCCAGCCTGCATCGATGCGTGCGCTTCTTTCGCAAGTTCCTCGGGGCTATGCGGGATTCCGGGATGTTCCGTCGTCGAACGTGAGCCGTTGAGTGCGACTGACAACAGCGTGGCGCCGTCTTGTGAAAGGACTTTGTGCATGTCTATTCCCTTTATGTTGTGTTCAGACAAGGTTTCAGGACAACCAACGTGATGTCACCGTTTGCGCTTGCTCGGTAGGCGCGACGGTTGAAGCTTTGAGGCCAGCTCTCTTCTTTCTTACTTTGTCACCCAGAAGTGAAGATACGCAACTCCGGTTTCTTACAATCGAGTCGATCTATTCCAGATCAATCGACTGTGTACCTGTTACTTGCTTGACGATGATCCTAGGTAGCGGTACGCGGCAAGATCGGTTTTACTTTCCAGCGCATATAAGCCACAAAAGTAGCTAGGACAAGCAAGATAGCTATCAGACACCCAGGCCTAAAGGGTCTGGGCTTGCGCCTCAACCCGAAGGTTGGACGCCATAGGCCGTCTGACAGGCGGCCCGATGGCGGATATTGATGGCGGCATTGACATCGGCGGAGTCCTGATGCCCACACACGACACAACAGAACGCCGCCTGCGAGCGGCGATTGGCCTGCGAGCAGTGGCCACAAACCGAACAGGTACAACTGGTGTTGCGCGGATCAACCGCCACACCGGCACACCTGTCCGTTGCGCCTTGTAGCTGATGAACTGTCGCAATTGAGCAAAGGTCCAATTGCTGTGTCGCGCCCGCTGCTCCGGCCCGTTAGCCCTTGTCCGCTGGCGCATATGCGTCAGATCCGCCAACGCAATCACTCGCTTCGTACGTTCGGTCTTCGCAACAAGCCGCTTGCTGATCTGATGGTTCATATCTTTCTGAAACCGGCGCTGGCAACCTGCAAGCTTTCGCAGCCGCCGTTTGGTCGACGTCGTACCAACCGCCTGAAGCGCAGCCCGGCGACGGGCATACCACTGGCGATTGCGTTCGACCGGCTGGTCCGAGTGGACCTCGCCGTCGCTAGCGGTCGCAAGATTCACGATTCCCAGGTCTACCCCAAGCACGTCATCCATCGGCTGCTCGTCAGGCTCAGGCACGTCACAGCCCGCCAGCAGGTAGAATACACCCTTGTGGGAGACCAGATCACGCTCGCCCGTGCGGTACGCCAGCAAAGCGCGCTGGTGTTCGCCTAAACTATAGGGGATGCACTGCCGCCCCGCGACCGTCCAGATCGATACCGTTTCTTTGTCTGTATACCAGGACAAGTTGCGGTCATCAAAGGCGATAGCCCCGTGGGAACGAAAGGTGCGCTGCACCTTGTGATCCAGCGTGTAGGCGTCTGCCACCTTCGCGATGCAGCGAATGAGGATTTGCGCCCCAAGTTGGAACGAGTTCTTGACCTGATGATAGGAGCGCTTTTGCAGGGGGATGCGGCGAAACTCACGTGCTTGCCACGCAAGCGCACTCATGGCATCACACGCAGCGTTCGCTTCCGCCAACGTCGCCAGCAGGGCCGCGTGCTGATCAGGAGACGGGTTCAGTCGGATTTGCGCGATGAGTTTCATATCGCATGAATTGTAGTACATTTGTGCTTTTCTGTCAATCCAAACTGATCGCCCAGCGCTTCCTCCCACCCGTGAACGGTGTGAGCTTCCGCGCCGGGGAGCGGCTGTACCTACAC
>JAKSDJ010000969.1 GCA_022360155.1 Chloroflexales bacterium
AACTGCCCGAGACAAACGCGCGGCTGGCCGCTGAAGCGGTCGCACGACGCGGCGGGGTCGTTCTCGTGCCAGATTTAGATGTGGCCGTAGAGCTGGCGAACGAATATGGGCCAGAGCATCTTTGCCTGTTGCTCGACGATCCCTGGCCCTATGTCGGGCAGATCCGCAACGCGGGCGGGGTGTTTCTGGGGGAGCTATCTTTTGAGGTGTTGGGGGATTACGTCGCCGGGCCGTCACACATTATGCCCACCGAAGGCACCGCGCGTTATGCCTCACCGGTCAATGTCGACGACTTCCGCAAGGTCATCTCGCTGGTCGGGTTGAACAGCGCGGCCCTGGCGCGGATCGGTCCGGCGGCGGCGCGGTTGGCCGAGGCCGAAGGTCTCTTCGCCCACGCTGCAGCGGTGCATACCCGCCTCGCTGAACAATCATAAGGGGCAGTACTGATTCGAAGACAGCCGATAGCTGATCATGCGCCTGCGGCACACCAGAGCGTGTGAAAATAACCCGAACAACGGCGCGAACCATGAGCTATTTTCAGGGTAGCCAATAGACAGACTCTAACCTGCCAACCTGTGAACCTGCTAACCTGCTAACACAGCGCTCGGTGTCAGCAGAGGTATAGTATAATACTGGGGAATGAAGACGTTGCGTTATCCTGATTAGAAACGTAATAGTGAAGTAAAGGCAGTGTACACATGTCCGACTTTTTAGTGATGTTCATCCAACTCCTATTTCAAGTACTCACAATGACGATATTGGCCCGCGTGTTGCTGTCGTGGGTTGATCCCACGGGGAATATGCGTATTTCGCAAGTGCTCCGCGATCTGACTGAGCCAATCCTTGCGCCGATCCGCAGCATTTTACCGAATATTGGGATGATCGATCTATCGCCGTTGGTGGCCCTGCTCCTACTCCAAGTTATTGGCTCGTTGCTGCTCAGGGTACTGTGAACTGATCGCTACGAAAACATATAACCAAACACGGGCAATGCTGCCCCCTAACGCACGCTTTGCATTTCACAGTATTGCGTTGCCTGGCGCAGTTCCATGAATGATTCGAATGTGAAGTCTGATCGCTTCCTCCTTTTGGTTGTGTTTCTTGCTGGTATTGGCACACTCGGGATCGAGATGGTGATGCCCCGGACTCTAGCCCCCTTCTTCGGCGCCTCACAACCGATCTGGGCAGTGGTTATCGGCATGACTCTGGCCTATTTGGCGATTGGCTATCGGCTGGGCGGCGCCCTGGCCGACCGGTCGCCCGACGAGCGCATCCTCTACCGCCTGATCGCCTGGGCTGGTCTGCTGTGCGGATTCATCCCGCTCATCTCTGAGCCGATCCTGCGCGCAGCACAACAAGCGCTGATTTCGGTTGCAGCGGGCGGCTTTATCGCCGCGCTGATTGGCGTGATCCTCCTGTTTGCCGCGCCGGTGATTTTGATGGCAATGGTCGGTCCTTTTGCGGTGCGGCTGCATATTCGCCGGGCCAGCGAGGGAGTCGCCGCTGCCGGGCGTACCGCAGGTTCAATTTCCTCCCTATCAACGCTAGGCTCGATTATTGGCACATTTTTGCCGGTACTGGTGCTCATCCCCTGGATCGGCACCGAGTTGACGATCTACCTCTTCTCCGTCTTTTTGCTGGTGTTGGGCATTATTGGGCTACGCGACTGGCGTTACTTGAGCATGCTGGCGGTAGTGATCGCTCTGGCCGCCTATACGCTCTTTTCCACCCCGGTGATCAAAGCAGCGGACTGCTACAACTGCACGCTTGTCGCCGAAACCGAATCGGCCTACAACTATATCCAGGTGGCCACGCAGGATTTCCAATACGTTGACGGAGCCGTCGACCCACGCGTGGTGCTGGTGTTGAACGAGGGTCGCGCCATACACTCGCTCTACCGGCTGCGCTATCGCGAGACGGGCGATCCCATCGACCTGCTGACCGATGGCGGGCCGTGGGATTATTTTAGCGTTGCGCCTTTTTTCTATCCAAGCCACGACCCGTCAAGCGTGCAAAGCCTAGCGATGCTGGGATCGGCAGCCGGAACAACTCCTAAGCAGTTCCTGGCAATGTACAATCCGATGATGCGGATCGATGCGGTCGAGATTGACCCGCAGATCATTGCGTATGGACGGCAATATTTCGACATGGACGACAACAGCCCGCGCCATCCCAATTACCGAGCCCATGCCCAGGATGCACGTTACTGGCTGGCCGGCAATGATCAGACGTATGATGTGATCGGCATGGACGCCTACCATCAGCCCTACATCCCCTTCCACTTAACCACGGTCGAGTTCTTCCGCGAGGTGAAGGCCCGCCTCGACACAGATGGCGTAGCGGTCGTCAACGTCGGTCAGCCCCCCAGCGGCGATGACAGCCTGGTGAATGCGTTGGCAACCACGATGCGTGTGGTCTTTCCCCAGGTCTTTGTGATCACTACGCTCGACGCGACCAATGCCATTCTGGTGGGCGTCAATCAGCCGGTGGGCGATGGGATAGCACACTTTGAGGCGAATGGGAGACGCATGACGGTGCCGGCGCTGCAACTGGTGATGGGCTGGGCGCTCTACGGCAGCCCAACTCCAATCTATGAGTTCACACCCGACCAGGCCCAGTTTCCGCCCTTCACCGACGATCGCGCTCCGGTCGAGTATATGATTGATATGATGATCTTCCGTGAGGCGACGCGCTGATGGCGCCACAGCCACAACCTACTAAGCCCAAACGGCTGATCGGTGTGCTGCTTATTGCCCTGCTGTTCTACACCGCCGGGGCGTTCTTGCTCTTTGCGAGCGCGTTGGCGGGCCAGATGGCGCTGGCTGCCGCTCCCTGGCGCCTCTATTTTTTAGGGGCAATCTATTTTATCGTTTTGGGGTGGGGCATGTGGGGCGCCAAACGCTGGGCGTATTTCGCCGCGCTGTTGATGTGCGCCGTCTCGGCTTACTATCTGATTATGTCGGCGCTGCAACTCAACCAGTTCGTCCTTGTCCCCTTTACCCTGATCGCCCTGCTCGCCGGGTACCTGGTACAACCACGGGTGCGGGCGGCATTTCTGCGGAAAGATTGATCCGCTGCCCTGCTCTTCCACAGTGTACGCCAGATCACAGGCACACTACGGCTCATTGGATGTGGCGCTGCGCTGCACCAGCGGCTGGGCGAGACGCAACTCCCCCAACCCATAGAGGCTATAGCTGAAGGCGAGGATGTTGTGGTGCTGTTCCAAATATTGCCGGCGCAGCACCCAGAGAATCTGTCCCACAGGTTGGCCCGTCGCAAAAGCGTGCAAAAACTTGAGCGCGAAATCATGCGCCAATAACTGCGGAACCTTGACCTCGGCGCCAATGAAACCCCGCGCGCCGAGTTCTTCGATAAAGAAGGGCATGAATCCATCATAGAAGAACGCCTCCTGGGTCGCGCCCTCACAAGCGTTTAGGAAGACGAGCGGGCGTCCGCCCAGGCGCGCCGCCGGAAGCCGACGCAGATCGGCCAGGCGCAACGAGCGCCCCTGGCTGAACGAGAGCCGCGACTCGCTGGCCAGCGCCCCCGCCCGTTCTGCACCACTCATGCGGTCGCCGTGGCAATAACAGTAGAGCAGATTCGCCGTCCCCTCCTGCGTTAGCGCTTGCTGCGCGGCGGCATCGCCCCAGACAATCGTTGCCGGCGCACCGGACAATTCGGTCTGAATCCATTGCACCTGCGCCGTCGTAAATGGTTCGAGCGTGCGATCATCGTTGAGCAAGATCTGCAATGTTGGCGGCGCATCCGTGATCTCTGGCGCGGGGTAGCGACCTGGCGGCAGTGTATCGAGCACATAGCGATAGCCCCAAAACCCGCTCCAGTCCAGAGTTGCAGCGTTGATCGGGCCAGGCTTGTCGTAGAGCAAGGCCCAGGGCATCACCCACTGTTGGCTATCGAGTACGACTTGCACGCTGCTCCCCGCTGGCAGGTTGCGCAGGTCGGCGGCAAACTGGCGCAACTCCGCTGGCGTGCGCGGCCCGGCGAAGAGCATCCGCCAGATCTGTTCACCGGCGTCGGCCAGCGGAACCGCGACTTTCCGGGCCAGATCATGGTCGATATCGAGCGTCGTGGCGCTGAGAAACGGACGGATCGCCTGGCCTTCGCGCTGTAATTCGTATGCGACAATCCGCGCCAGTTCCTGGCGCAACCGCAACACGGCGTTTTGCACCTCGTTCGGGTTGACCGACAGGCGGTACGTTGCGCGGATGCTGCTCTGCAGGAAATCCGCCCGCACGACGATCACAAAAGACTCGACATCAGGCTGAACCGTGAGTTCGACCTGCCGCCGCGTAATTGTCGTACTGTCGAGTGGTAGGCTGGTCTCGGTGCGGGACAATGCTGGGCCACCCCCGAACGAACAAGCTGTAGGAAGTGCATCATCAGCGAGGCTCGCCACAGCCGGCAGCCAGACGTGCTGAACGACAGCGCCGGTATCCTGCCGCTCCACACAGATGTGCAGCTTGTCACTGGCGGGCTGCTTCGCCGTTATAAGGAATTCAGCTTCCTGGAGCGTCGTGCCTGGTGGCGCCACCAACAAGGTAGGCTCGACTGCTTCGACGCTCCACAACTCCGGGTCGGCATCTACTTTAACCCGAAACGCGACCGACGTCGTAGCATCGTCGAAGCGAAACTTGAAAGGCCGGCTGCTCTGGTTGCGCGTGCTTGGAACCTGCGCGCCAACCGCAATCACCAGCGGTACGCGCACCCCGACAGGCAGTAAGTCGTTAGGACCGATCCCCTCAAAGCGCGTGTTAAGATACGGCGGCGGCGCTTCCTCATCAGGTAGAGACAAACGAGTCGGAGGTGGTGCAGGCTCTGGCTCCACCATTTCCAGCGAGAGGAGGGCGAGCGGGTTAGTTAGTCCCTTGCTCGACCAACGCTTCCCCCAGACGCCAAGCACGCGATCCTGCTCGTCGAGCACCGCCAGGCAGCGCCGCGGAGCCTCGCGTGCGGCGCGCTCGGCGGCGGCGGCATCAACACGCGGCGCATACAGCGGAGCAGCCGGCTTGAGCAAACCAGGCGCCTGTTCAAGCGTCATCCTGAGTAGGGCCGGGCCGTGTTTTGGGGATAGCGCACCCAGATCATCCAGCGTGAGGATGTCGTAGCGCAACAGGTCAAGCCGTACTACCGCATAATATTCCCATTGCTGGGCAGGCGGCAACGCTTGGAACAGCCGCAGCAGTTCCGCAACAGTCGTGGCGGGCGTAAGAGTGCGCGCCAGCACCTGAGTATGGATCTCCTGGAGCGAGATGGGCATACGGCCTCCTACGGGCATCGTGTGCAGGAATGCGCCGCGTGGATATACGGCTTTGGGAAGCAGTATACCACAGAAAACGCAAGCGTTCAGTATTAGAAGACCCTAAAGGTTTCAATAACCTTTAGGATCTCAGCCAAAACAATGGGAACGGCAGCAATTGAAAGACTGGTTTTAAGAGATAATTTTGAGAGACACAGAATTTCGCAGAATTTGGACGCAAACACGGTAAAGTGCCTGTGCATCTTGTCTCAATGTGGCTGGTGACACGAATGTCGGGGGCAGAGTCATCAATGATGATCAATGATTCGCACTGCTCTACAACGCGGCGGATGCTTCCACCATGCACACTGCCAGCACCTGCGCCAGGTCTGCCGCCTGGTCCGCCAGAGTCGGGGAGAGCTGGGCGCGCAACGCATCCACGAGTACAGTCGTCGCCTCCACACAGATTCTCCGCCACGCCACCGTTATACCGAATATCGTTAGGAATACACCTCGCAGAAGACCCTAAGAAGCTGTCTGAAAAGCCGTTTGACCCGGCAAGAACGGGATCACAAACTAGGATGGAGCGGAGCATCGGCACGTCAACATGTGGAATGCGCAAGCCGTGCGTGCGCGCGGCAGCATGGCTGCTGCATTCCATACCCCTTGTCAGACAGCCTCTAAAGGTTTTAAA
>JAKSDJ010000818.1 GCA_022360155.1 Chloroflexales bacterium
GAGATTTGTTTGAATGCCTTAGCTCTGAAAGAGTTTCCGTATCAATTTTTGAGTAAGGTTCGGGTCTAATAATGCTTCCGAGTTTTAATGGAGCGATGATACGGCTAGACAGCACGATAAGTTTCCAATACAAATGTCTTAGCTCCTCCCAGTTATTATCTATAGCCTTCGTAACAATATTCCAAAGAAATAGGCGAGCAGCATTTCTTAGGACAAATACACCAAGTAATAGTAAAGAAAATAGTAGAACAAGTCCCATTGTTCTCCAAGAAAGTAAGCCTATAAATGCCAAAATAAGTGTAATTATTTGCAGTACAAAAAGTAAGATGCAGAAAGTAATTCCAATAATATTTTGTTTCAAGGTAAAACTTAATGGCTCAGCTTCAGAATGGCTCGAATCAAATGAGGGGGCGTTGTATTCATTTAGAGCATGCAATGGTCTCAAGGAGCTCAATTTGTCCACTGCGAAATCAATATCAAAATCATCACTTGCTGAGATGCCAAACAACCACCAAACTTTACCAGAGGAAGGATCAATTCCAGTTAGAGTTGTAGCCACGCTAAATGCCTCCCCTTGCTCGCCACTTTCTAGCTTTTCGAACACAAGCTCGCCAAGAGCAATAGCGAATGGGTCAGGAAGTGTAGCTTCAGACTTCATCTTTATCCCAGCATGTTAGTTAAGAAGCCGGAGTCCTATAATAGTACTATTGTATCACGTAGGATACCTGTTTTGCCAAGTTAAACCTTGATCTTAAGGCTACGCCAATGTTGCAGTTATGCTTGGAATGTGGCATCCATGTTGTAAACGGCAGCACATCTGCTGCATTTACCAGTCAGGTCCGTCATCCTTTGGACATGGTAGAATAGCAGGGCGCATTTCAATACACTACCCGCCTGTTGATCGTCTTATCTCGATGGGGTGCTCATGACTACAACTATCATGTTGCTCGTCGGCACATCAAGTGCGGGGAAATCCACGCTTTCCAAAGCACTCCAAGCGATCCTTCCTGAGCATTACTTGCTGCTTGGCCTCGATGATGTGTTTCGTATGGTGTCGCCGCGCTGGGGCGGCGGATTGGGCGGCCCATTGAGCTATCATGGCTTCCGATACGAACCCGCCCCTGCCGGTCCAGTCATCACCATTCGCTACGGCGCTGTCGGGCGCGCGGTGTTAGACGGGATGCACTATGCGGTGGCGGCCTTTGCGCAGGCTGGAACGAGTGTAATTGTTGACGAGATGCTTTTGGATAGAGACGTTCTCAGCAACTGGGCGCGTGTACTTGCCCCCTGCCAAACCTATCTGATCAAAGTGCAGGCGCCCCTTGCCACGCTTGAAGAACGGGAAGTCCAACGCGGCAATCCTCTCGGCCTGGCGCGTGGCCATTATGCGGTGAATGATGTGCCATTCTTTGATCGGCTGGTTGAGACCACCCACACATCAGCAAGGGATGCGGCGAGTGAATTGGCGCTATGGCTGCAGACCAATCCACAACCAACGGCGCTGCAGCAGTACGTGACGTAACCCAGGCGCTTCGGGCGGATCGCCGCCGAACACGCGCCTGCAGTTGACAGCCTGCGCACCAAGAGCGGCGGCATTTTGACAGGAATGTGTCAGCGCTCGTGGCGGCTAGCGGATGGATGCTCTATTGGCGATTGATCAGAATCTATGAGCAGAGAGGAGAATTACATGGCGCAACTTACAGGACAAGTCGCATTGGTCACTGGAGGCGCACGTGGGATTGGGCGAGGCATTGCAGTCGCACTCGCGGCGGCCGGTGCGGATATCGCCATTGCAGATGTCGAGCAACTCGCCAGTCCGGTGCAGCAGTATGGGACGACAGCAGTTGATGGCTTGACAGCGCTGCAAGCGACCGTGGCCGATATTGCCACGCTTGGTCGACGTGCGATAGCCATCCAAGCGGACGTCAGCAAGAAAGCGGACGCCCAACGGATGGTCGAGGAGACTGTCAGGCAACTGGGTGACTTGCATATCCTCGTGTGCAATGCGGGTGTGTTGAGCGCGTCGAGCGTCGAAGCGCTGACTGAGGAGGCTTGGGATTTGACGTTTGCTGTCAATGTTAAAGGGGTCTTTTTGTCGTGTCAAGCGGCCATCCCGGTCATGCAATCTCGCGGGCGGGGGTGCATCATCAACACGGCGTCCATAGCAAGTAAGAACGGGTATCCAGGCATAGCCCACTACTGTGCATCGAAGTTCGCCGTCGTCGGTTTCACGAATGCCCTGGCAAAGGAGCTGGCCGCGAGCAACATTCGCGTCAATGCGGTGTGCCCAGGCATCGTCCGCACCCAGATGTGGGAGTATTTGACGGATATGCGGAAACAGCCAGGGGAGTCGAAAGAGCACGTGTGGCAGCAGGTTATCCAGGCGCAGATCCCGCTTGGTCGCGCCCAAAGGCCTGAGGACATCGGCCAGCTTGCGGTGTATTTAGCAACTGCTGAAAACGTCACGGGTCAGGCGATCAACGTAGACGGCGGCATCGAACTGCACTGATAAGAGCGAGTATTTCCGAGGAGGAAAATCAGCAGACCCGATGCAGTGCAGGATGGAGTGACTCGATTGGTACAGCGCTGGGATATCGACGGCGCGGGCAAGGCCGCGCCGTGTTCATAAAGCCTTGGCGGAGCGCGTGCCTAACACCAAGGAGCGCTCTATGCAGGATGAGTCGTCTCAGGAACCGTAGCCGTATCTTCGCGCGAGCACTACTCCTGCATCTCTAGATGGGGACGCGCCGCCTCGATTGCGGCTGTCGCTTGGTCTCGCTGAAGCCGTAATGCCTGCGCCTGCAAGATCGGCGTGATCGTGTTGCCATCGGCACAGCCAGTGCGGGGAACTCATACTGGCCAAAACATTCCAAATCCATCCTTATCCATCCTTCCCCGATCATCCCTTGCTGCAAGACATGCTATAATCCATAAGAGCCTATACCCTGATCAACCAGCCTATCGTCGTTGTACCGAGGAAATGCAGGGTATCGTCCAGGCTAGGACGGGATCAGAACCGCGACCGTCCGCTGCGCCGCTGATGCAACCAGACCAGGGCGCACACAAGCAGCACAGCAAGAGAATGGCGTTCCGCGTGGGGCGTTAGCGTGCTTGGCTAGCGGCATTGCTGCCGAATCCCCATCGCATAGCCGCATATTTGCAGCGGATATGGAGACCCGCACCGCGAGCGGTTTCATATGGAAGCAACAGGCATTGATCTGCCCGCTGCTGGCGGTTTTCGACGAATCGAGTAAAAAGGAGGAACCTATGACCCAGCCGGCTCATCTTGAACTTGACAACTTGATGCACCCCGACGTCTTGGC
>JAKSDJ010000537.1 GCA_022360155.1 Chloroflexales bacterium
CACTTGAGTGTTAGGCAAAACAGCCGCAGTATCGCTCCTGGGCGACTGCCGTGTGCAGTTCGCCGCCTTAAGAAAAGCGTCCACTACATCCAAAGGCACAGCCAAGTGTTTGGCCAGCAGTTCCGCCACCTGTCGCGAGGGATGACGTTCACGGGTTTCGATCTTCCGAATGGTCGACACCGAACAGCCAATCCGCTGCGCCAGTTCGTGTTGGGTCCAGCCCTGAGTCAACCGCAAGGACTTAACCCAAATGCCAAAGCATTGATAGGTATGCATGACTCACCTTTTACTGCGATAATGTGATCATTCCATATGGTGCTCAAGCGTGCTACTAGGTATAGCATAAGTATAGGTGTAATAAATGTTAAAATGAAGACTCGCCTACATACAAAAAGCTATACAAAAGTCGTACAGCTTATGTCAAAAGCAAGGTTAAATAGACTAATTGCATTCCAGCTGTAATGCAAATTTTTCCGCAGAACCCTTCTGAAAAGAGTTGCAGCCATACCCACTCCTGCATGGTCAAGGTATGGCTTTTGTATGGCTTTTTGTATGGCTTATCCCCTTCCACAACCGCCCTTGTTTATGCTAGAGTCATCCCGCTTATAGGTTTTCAGTTACTCCCGGATCCTTCGCCTACCCGTCGCAGATCGCTATGCAATCTGCATCTGTATTCGTCTACCTACACTGAAGAAGGGAAGTTATGAAACGGATTATGCTCGTTCTCGTCTGTTGTTTACTTATACCTATTGGCTTCGTCTCTCCGGCGGCTGAAGCAGCGATGACTAGAGAATTCTATGTTGACGCCAGGGAGACGAAGTCAACAAAGACAGGGCTTTATGTGGCAGAAGGAGAACAAATCACTGTCACCATCAAAGGTGAGGCGTGCTTTAGAGCTAAAAACGGTTCCACATGCCCTGTAAACCACGATTTCGGAGTTCGTGCCTACGTCGATCTCAACACCGGCAACAATTCCCCTCGCTACTCCATGGATCCAGTTAGCGGAGAGTCGATACGCATTACTGCACCAAAGTTCGGGCATATTGATGTGGGAATACAGGATCCAAACGCCTTTGACAATACCGGCGGGTTTACATTCAGGATTACTGTGAGCGGCGACGGTGGTGGAGGCAAGGAGGGTAATCCTAATTATACTCCACGTAAACCCAATAGCCTGGCAACCACACACAATGCATATGCCAGAATGCGCATCCTCGGGTTCGACTGGGGACCAGAGAGACGCATTTTGCAAACACAATTTCGGCTCAATCTTAGCGAAGAACCTAATTATCACACGAAAATGACAGCCACTTGGATAGCATACCCGCAAACAACAGATGGCTGGGTTGTAGATAATCGAGAAATCCAGTGCTCGACGTATGTTGAAAACGGGGCCAACAAGGCTGAGTGCTATATCGCCGTCATTATCCGCAAGGAGGGTAACTGGGAAATGAACTTCACGCTTCTGGAAAGTGATAAGGGCACACCAGAAGTATCAGTTTCTCGAAGGCAGGGAAACACCTATGCTACATTCCAGTGGATATATCGAGCCCAGCTCTCAACTAACCGAAGTTATAGCATTTACAAAGTAGGAGGCGGATCTAGTCCAATCGCCGTTCTGAGTGGCAAATAGGGTAATATCGACACTACTGGGCCATTGGCTACTAAGCTTTCTAAAAGACGATATGCAAGAGAGAAAAGCTCTTCTGCATCTTTACCGCGTTAAGCGCATTACGCGTAAGCAGACAGGCAAAGTCACCACCTATCAATGCTCCTCCTTGAACAAAATCACTATTCACTTTCTCGGAACAATTCCCGATCGAACCGCAGGCGGAGCCTAACTACCGTTCCTTCTGCAGAAGGAGCGGGCTTGGTTCTGCGAGAGTCTCAAAAGTGTTGAGCAGATCGAATATATGAGCAGTCGCTTGTTCCATCGTCGGTATTGGTTCTACACTATAGATGCACCTGGCTTCCTCCCGTTGCTGCTGATTGACGGCGTCGATATAGGGCGCTAGCCGTCGCTGTTCCGTGCGCGAGCGTGGTGCCTGGAGCTGTTGCCGGAATATTTCCGCCGTGGCGAAAAGACATTGCGCCTGGTCATAACACCTATAAACCACCGCCAGCGCCGCAACCCCTTCGATGGCCCAGACTATCCCGAGTTTATTATTTTGCTCCTGGCGGATCTGTAGACACTCATGGAAACAGGCCCGAGCCCGGGCGAGATCGTCCAGCGCTAGTTCTACATATCCTAACTCGTCGAGTGTTGATGACACAAAACACGAATCGCCCAAGTTCCGCAATATACGTAGACCTCGATTGAGGATCGATCTGGCCTGTTCGTAGTCTCTGAGACCTGCAGCAGCGTACCCTAGACCAATGAGAGCAATGGCATAGTCTCGCTGGTCATCGTGTTGTGAAAGCAGCGATAGGCTTTGTTCGAACATCGCCTGGGCCTGCAGATATTCAGCATTATCATTGAGCAGAAGCCCCATGTTATACAGACAGATTGCCACCGCCGATTGGTCATCAAGCTGCTGATATAAGCGCCTACTCTGTTCAAAACATTCGATAGCTTGAGCATCACGACCCTGATATCGGGCCACATTACCGAGCGTACCAAGCGTATGGGCAATACCACGTATGTCTTCCCATTGTCGGTAAATCGCCAGTGCCGCGTGCAAATAGGCGCTCGCCTGCTCGTAGTCGCCCTGCTTAGACAAGAAAACCCCGGCAACCCTTTGCATACGCGCATAGGCAATATCATTGGAAGGCTGATAAGGGCTTGCCAGCAGCGCCTCGATCCAGTGCCGCCCTTCAGCAATACGCCCTTGTGCATACCAGTAGTACTGCAGAGCGGTACAGAGACGGAAGGCCAGAGGCGGTTCGTGGACAAGCGCCCAGCCCAAGGTAGCGCGAATGTTAGCGTATTCCCGGGCAACCATCGCGAAAACCGTTGGATCATGTTTCTCCTTGATATCAATACGCTCCATAAAATGTAGGTAGTATTGAGCATGCCGCCGATGATAGGCTTCCCAGGCATGCTGTCTGCGCAAATGCTCTGCCGCATACATGCGGATAGTAACCAGCAGGCTGTACCGCGTGACGCCCTCCGCCGAGAGCGTCGTTCCGATCCACGAATGGCTGACCAGCGTCTGGATCTGATGGAGGAAGGTGAGATATGCCTGCTGCACCGCTTCACTTTGTGCATCATCATGAAGATCTGCGGCAGGTGAACACTCCTCTGCCCGAACGCATACCGCCCACGCCGCGTCAAGCGACCAGTCGCCGGTGAAGACCGATAAGCGCGCGAGCAGACGCTGGGCGGGCATATCCAGCAACCGATAGCTCCCGTCAAAAGCCGCTTGTAAGGCATGATGGGCCGGCGAATCATCCGCCTGGGTCGTATAGCAGAGGGGCAAGGACGAATCGAGATGCTCCAGAATCATCGATGGCGCGAGGGTGTCACTCCACGCCGCCGCTAGCTCCAGCGCCAGGGGCAGCCCATCAAGCCGCCGGCAGATCGCGGCAATCGTGCTGGCGTTGCGCTTGTTCAAGACAAACTGGTGGTTGATGGCCTGGGCGCGCGCAACAAAGAGTTGCACCGCCGGAGCCGGCGCCTGCAAGATCTGAGCCGCCGCGAGATCGGCCACCGGCAACTCCAGTGGTGGCAGGGCGAAACGATGCTCGCTCGGAATCCTTAGGCGCGCACGGCTGGTAACGAGGAGTTTCAGCTGTGATCCGTGCGCTAGCAGCGCGGTCAGGATGGGAGCAGCATCGAGTAACTGTTCAAAGTTATCCAGAACGAACAAAGCCTGGCGATCACGGACCGCCAGGCAGAGCGCGTCGAGAAGACTCTGATGCGACGGGGCTTGCAGATCGAGCGTGGCGGCGAGCGTGTACATCAACATAGTGGCGTCGGTCATACTGGCCAAGGGCACAAAGACCACACCGTCGGCGAAGTGCGGTTTCAGGGCAGTCGCCGCCTGGATGGCCAGGCTGGTTTTCCCCACGCCGGGCGGGCCGGTGAGGGTAAGGAGACGGACCTCCGGGCGCACCGCCAGCGTCGCCAGTGCCGTCAGCGCGTCTTCACGGCCAATAAGCGTCGTGGGTAAGACCGGCAATATGCCAGCGCTGCTCGGCGCTTCGGTCAGCGGCTGGTGCGACACAGGCGATGTGGGGGTATCGGTCGCTGCGGCGCGGGCAACGGACAGAAAGGCTTGGCGCTCTGCCTCTGGGATGTGCAGATAGTGCGCCAGACGTTGCGCCATCTCGGTCGAGGGGCGACGGGCGTCCGCCTCGATCTTTTGAATCGTCACGGGGGCGCACCCGACGGAGGTTGCCAGCGCTTGTTGCGTGAGTCCAAGAGATTTACGGCGTTGCTTGACCCAAGCGCCAAACGAAGCGTTGCTATGCATAGTGCGCTCCTAAGTTATATATACAGCTACAAGCGTTTTTTCATGGTATGGGCTTGCGTAACATACTGATCTATGCCGCATAAACAGAACCAATGGAGGAGAACCGATAGACAAGAACCACGAGATGGGTAACCGGCCAGGCGCCTGGGATCACAGCATCGTCCAAACACCAGACCGCCGGCGACGTCCAAGCGTGCTGCTGTGATGCCGACCAGCATCCCTATGCCCCGCGCCCAGAAGCCACTGATCCGCACCGGCTCGTCCACGGTGATGGCTCTGTCACCATCGCCGCGCCTCCCAGCGCGATGGCGTATGATCCCCACCCAGAATCATCGGTGATGGATGCCCAAGAATGGCGCACGCCGGACATCAACGCATATAGCGAAAACAACGGTTTCGCGCCCCTACGCCAAGCGTTACAGGTTCGTTTTCATGCAATGGTGCGCATTGTGTACATTACACTACTGCTATCGAGAGGCAGCGAAATACGAAAGGTGGATGGCTCTCTGATAACCTCCAACCAAATTTATCTAGGCATTTTAGCATTCAAGCAGTAGTAAGAATTACCACTAAATATACCCGAACATGGTCACAAAAGTCAAGAAAAAATTTAATAGTCAGGCATGTTTCAAGACGACCAGCTTTACAGTTTATCGGTCACAGAATCATCATTGAGCGCTTCCTGATAAGCTTTAATATATCGCTAAATTGTAAAGGCTCAACAGTCGATTTTGAAACAAATCTTATCAATTGTCCCGCTCCCAAGCCCAACCGATGCAGACTGCGTTACGCGAACCGCCGGCACATGGGTATGACTGGCGCCGCTGTGTCTGGTATCGGCGCCGCACCCGCCAAAGTACGTTCAAGGGCGGACAGAACATCCGGGTAAAGGTGTGGTTTGGGGCTTAGGAAAGCACCGTTTCCCCTCTATCCCTAACCCCGGCTCCCACAAGGAGAGATGGGTAGCCGGCCGCACCAGGATGCGACAAACCTCGCCCCGAACATAGGTACTGTCCGCCCCTAAACCCAAAATGGGAGAGGGACTGGAGGTGAGGGTCAACCCGCGCATCCTAATACCTCAAACACCGTCTTCGTTCAAATGTGTGTCCGCCCCTAAACCACGGCGGAGCGTGAGTTGGCGGCCTTTCGCCAGCTCACGCTGACAGTTGTGCAGCTGCCAGACCAGATCATCCACCATTGTCGGCGCTGCAACAGCAACTGCTGGCGCTGGCCGGGCTCGATTCGGCTATCTACACGCGTTTGACCGAGCGTTCGTTCAAACCGCCTGACTAAATAAGCGAACGATGAGCCTAGCTGATCAAACATTCATGCAACTGGGAGCACAGGCTCCCAAAAAACTGGAAGAGAACGCAGTAGTAGGGCCGGAAATGCTTGAAAAAGTGCGTTTTCGGCCCTCTGTTTATGTCGGCTTGTTCAAATGACGCGAGCTACGCAGTAGCTTTCCCCCGAGCACGGAAATGCCATCCTTTAGCCGCCACACCCGCTGACTGGCCACGTCGAGGGTCGCAGCCATGAATGCCGGAACATTGACGGTGGACATAAGTGCCAGGTCTTCCCACAGCGATGTCTCTTCGTCGAGGAAGCGCAGCACACGCTGCGGACTATTCTTGCTGAACAGCCGGTTAAAAAACGCCTTGCCGCTCTCGCGTCCAGTGTCGAGCACGTTGAGCAGCACGCTATCCATCAATGCATGGCGCTTGAGCATCGATTCGGCATAGAACGGTTGCCCTGTCGCCAAAAGGCTTTCGACAATCCGGCGTGACTGCTTCTGAATACGCTGGAAGGTGTAGCCAGTAGACGCCTTGGTCATCCCGCCGGCAGTGCCGATATTCATCACGTGCGGGCTTGGGCGGCGCACAAACGGGATATCGGTCATCGGGATAATGCCAAACTCCACGTGTTGGATGGCGTAGCTGTCAATGCCCAGATATTCGCGGATATACTGCTTAAGGC
>JAKSDJ010000354.1 GCA_022360155.1 Chloroflexales bacterium
GAAGAGGAAGAAGGAGAAGACGTGGAGATTATCAAGATTGATGATCACATTACTGCCATCGATCACGATCTGCTGGGAATACCTGGGGTTGGAGTTACATATGTTGTCCAAGGCGCGGATATCGCGTTGATTGAAACCGGCACGCCGGCCAGTGTTCCGGCGACGCTGATCGGCTTAGAACGGCTTGGGATTGCGCGCGAATCGATTAGCCACATTCTCTGCACCCATATCCATATCGACCATGCTGGCGGGCTAGGCTATCTGGTCGATGCGTTGCCGCAGGCGCAGGCATACATCCACAGTATGAGCATTCCCCACTTGATCGAGCCCACGAAATTGGCCGCCAGTTCGCGACGGGCGATTGGCGAAGAGGCATGGCTGCTCCACGGTGATATTCGCCCCACCCCGGCGGAACGCCTACACCCCGCTGAAGACCTGCGACTCGACCTGGGCGGCGATGTCATTCTGGAGGCGATAGCGACCCCCGGTCATTCCCCTGACCATCTGTCTTTTTGGGATCGGCGCAGTGGCGGCCTATTTACCGGTGATGCGGCTGCACTGGCAATGCCCCGTCACAACTTGCTTTTTCCGGTGACGCCGCCGCCAACCTACGACCTGGAAGCGCAACGGGCCACTATTGCGATGCTACGCAAACAAGACATTAGCCGACTCTATATTACCCACTACAGCGTTCACGACGATGTTGATGACAAGCTGCGCATGGCGCTGGAACGACTGGAAGATCTGGTTGAACTCGTGCAGAAAGCCATGGCGCAGGGCAACGCAGACATTGCCGCCCTGACCGAGCGTTGGCTCCCGTATCACTCCGATCTGCCTGGCTCGATCATCGTCAGAAGCTGGGGCGGTATGAGCGTGGCCGGCCTGATGCGCTATGAGCAGAAACGCCGCGAGCGCGAACACCAATCGTAATAAATCAACACAATGCCCATAGCAGCAAGCCCAAGCTGGTCAGGTTGCGTAAGCCTGACCGGCTTGGGCTTGCTAACGCCCATTGGATTGTTATCATAAGTATCATGGGCGCCTCATTCTTTTCTCAGATGCAAAGCCAGGTACGTATGCTATAGTAAAGCCAGGCGACATCTCTCGTATGGCGCATCAGAACCAGCCCTTGGGGACATCGCAGGATGGCCCCATCGGCTGATTGTTTAGCTCTGTGGAGCAACGCTGCTATGAATACTCTGGATATGATCGTTTTGATTATGCTGGCATTGTTTACAGCGCTAGGCGTCTATTGGGGGTTGATCCGTCAGGTGTTGTCCATTGTCGGCCTGTTAGTTGGCGTCGCTATGGCCGGGCGTTATGGGCCAGAGGTTGCCGCCTGGCTGAGTTCATTCAGCACGAGCGGCCAGGTGATCGACATAGCCGGGTTTATTGCGGTCTTAGTCGGGGTGAGCGCCATCGCCAGTCTGATCGCCTCGCTATTGCGGCTGTTCGTTGGGTTACTTTTCCTGGGATGGGTTGATCATCTACTTGGCGGGATATTAGGGCTGATCCAGGGCCTGTTGGCGAGTGCGGCGGTGCTGATTGCGCTGGTTACGTTTTCGGTATGGCAGGAGAGTGTCGCCGATTCCCGTCTGGCTGATGCACTTTTGTGGGTAGGCAAGCCGCTAACCTTCTTGTTGCCCGAGATATTTCGTGTGGCAGGGTAGCGTGTTGCTGGTGAATAGGTTTTGGGTAGGCAAGCTGATTAAAAAACTTTTATATCACCGGATTAACCCCCTTTATGCACAATGTCTAAAACGTAACGAGCAAGAATACATGGCGTTTTGATACGGTAAATGCTCATCGTATCGCTTTTCTCAGGCTGCACGCCTAGCGTTATTTGTGTGGCTAGTCATATGCCCCCATGACGAAAGAGAGCAATTGGACGAATCAAGGATTGGTTTACAAATGCTCTCTCTTTTTGTGTTCGGAAAAATTTCTTGAGTAATGTACCGTATAGCGAGGATGAAAAAAAAGTCAACTCGCAGCGGCGAAAAGTTTTGTACACTATAGACTCAAACAACCCTGCCACCATCAACATATCAAGGATCAATTGCATACAGAGTGTATGCGCAGCATGGCGCTTCCAGAGGGCTTTTCTGCATGGGGCGTTGTATTGTCATACTGCCAGTGCGTAACAACATAGGTGCATGCATGACCCGCACTACATAGCTATCAGCTCTAGCCCTAATACTTTTCAAAATCGTGATAAGCGAAGCAACAGGGTATGTTATTCACGAGTTCTGAGTTCTTTATCCTGTTTTGTACGACCTTCATCCTGTACTACATCCCTTTCTTGCGTCGGAGCCAGATATCCATCCTCATTAGCGCCAGCTTTGTCTTCTATGCTTGGAGCATGCCGGCACTACTCTTGTTGTTGCTGCTCTCCATCCTTATCAATGGTGTCACCAGCTATCAGGTCGCCTATACAGCGAAACAGCATGAACGGCTCATTTGGGCGACGTTAGGCGTAGCCGCCAACCTAGCGCTTTTGGGATTGTTCAAGTATGCCGGGCTGCTTACCAGTCTATTCCTTGATATTTTTCGCGTGGTAGAAACTCCCACAGAAGGAATGGTTTACATGCTGCTGCACTTGCCGCTCCCGATTGGGATTTCATTCTACACATTCGAAGGTATTAGTTTGGTTATGGATGTCTTGCGGGGGCGTAACCGTGTGATTGATGGCGATGCCGCCCAGCCAAGCTACGTGGATCGGAACTTGGCACGGCATATGGCAAAAACCTCGTTCTTTATCTCATTCTTTCCCCAACTTATTGCCGGACCTGTCATTCGCGCAAACAGCTTTTATCCGCAGATGGCGCCAAAATATCTGCACGAGGTTGACTGGAATCTGGTCTTTCGCTCCTTGGTTGTTGGCTACTTTCTCAAAATGTTTGTCGCCGATAACCTGAAAGACTACACGTTCTGGCTTCATTACCCCACTTATCAGAGTATGGGAACTTTGACCAACCTGGCCTTGCTCTTTGGATACTCGATGCAGATTTTCGCCGACTTCGCCGGCTACTCGCTTATTGCCATCGGACTTGCCGCATCTTTCGGGTATACGCTGATGCAGAACTTTAACTTCCCCTATATTTCGCGTTCAATCACCGAATTCTGGCGGCGTTGGCATATTTCGTTGTCTGCCTGGCTGCGTGATTATCTCTACATTCCGCTGGGCGGCAATAAAAAGGGCAAAGCACGCACCTATGTGAACCTCATGATTGTGATGGCGCTTGGAGGAATCTGGCACGGCGCAGCCTGGAGCTACGCCGTCTGGGGTGTTTTCCATGGCGTCGGTTTGGCTGTCGAGCGTTTCTTGGGCGTCCGAGAGCGCATCGTTGTCTCGGCTGCACAGCGTCCTTTTTGGCGCAGTCTATTGGTCGACTCACTGCGTGTCGGTGCCACGTTCACCTTTGTTTCAGTGGGGTGGGTGCTGTTCAAGCTCACTGATTTTCGCTTGGCGCTGGATTTCCTCTACATCCTCTTTACCGGCTTTGATGTTCGCCCATCTCTGAGCCGGATCGTTCCAGTGCTACTCTTCTCGCTGCCGGTTGTGCTCTACCATCTGCCGCACTTCCCAACAATCCGTGAGCGAATAGCGCAACACCAAACCACATGGCCTGCGTTCGCCTGGCGCACAGTGCAGGATGTCGCCCTGGGGGTCATGCTGGCCCTCTTGTTGCTCAACGCCGGAAGTTCACAAGCGTTTATCTACTTCCAATTTTAGGAGTGATAGTATGCGCGGGCAGAAGAGAAACCATTCGCTGAAGGTTTCGTTGATCACCGTTTTGTTACTCTTGATTCTCTACCAAACGCTGATTTGGGCCGGAGTAGTGACGCCCAGCCGAGGTGTAAGCCAGTGGGAGGACAATGTTACTCGAGCAGAGCGTTACATGTATCAGGATAAGCATACGGCCCAGATGGTACTGGTTGGCAGCTCGCTCGGGAATAGGATCAAACCCAATGACATTGCGCCGAATGTTACCAACCTCTCGTTTTCCGGCGGCGCCGCCCAGACTGGCTTAGAAATCCTGATCCGTGAGAATGCCTCTCCAACGATTGTACTCGTCGAACTGAACGACACGATTGACCGGGGCGTCAGTAAACGACTCCTGGCTGAACTCTACCACCCTGTGTTCCACTGGGTACGAAGCGGGTTGCCAATGTTTCGGCATGAGTATCGTCCGGTTGCGGTATTTGTTAATCTGCTGCGCAACAATCAGCACAAAGCGCCGCAGGATACGGTCGTCAATGCGCAAGTGCGCCAGATGCGGCTTGATCGCGTCATTGACGACCGCATGTCTCTGTTTGCGGCAGATGAACAGGCCGCAATCCGTCAGGAAGCAGCAATCGTCAAAGGGCAGATTGCCTTGTTAGAGCAGCGTGGCTGGCGAGTCATTTTATTCGATGTGCCACGCGATACGCTGATTGCCACAACACCTCGCGAGATGCAGCTACGCGATCTGATCCGCGACCTGTTTCCAAGCAACCAGTTCGAGTGGTTGCCCGAACCGCCTTCGCGCGAGTGGATGACCAATGATGGAGTTCATCTCGTTGCCGCTGATGCACGGGCATATGCGCAATACGTAGAGCAGCAACTGCTAACCACAACCGGACAACACGATCCGAACATAGTACAGCCATAATACTGCTCAACAGAACAAGATCGCTAAAGACAGCCCTACGTAGTTGCGTTCACCGCCTATGAGCATTTTTGTGATATACTGGACATGTCCAATATTTACAGTGATGTCTTTTGGGCAATGTAAGCGTAGGTACGACTCAGATCAGGCTTGTTTAGCCCGAAACTGTCTTGCCAATGCAGGAGGCTACGGAGCGAGATCAGCGTATCTTCGCCGTAGCACAGCCTGCCAAGTGGAGATTGTATGCAAATTCTTGAAAACCGCGATCAGTGGCTGGCTGCTTTTCGTGAAGGCTGGTTGGCACATTTGCAAACGACGGGGGAATACAATTGGAAACTCTATCAGCGTCCGCGCAACAGCACGGCGCCTGCCGGACCAGGAGTAGATCTGAGAAACAGCCGCCTAATGCTGATCTCTTCGGCGGGCGGATACCTGAGCGATAGCCAGCCGCCCTTTGATGCGGCAAGTCTCCTCGGCGACTACGCCATCCGGGTTTTTCCGTCATCAATCCCGCTGCGTGATCTGGCCTTTGCCCACGAGCACTATGACCACACCGCAGTCAACGAAGATCCGCAGGTGTTGATTCCGCTGCGCCACCTCGACAACATGGTTGCGGCAGGCGCAGTCGGCGAACTGTCGCCTTCGATGGTCAGCTTCATGGGCTATCAACCCGATGCTACTCGCGTTGTTGACGAAACGATCCCCTTGATCCTCAAAGTGGCGCAAGCCGAACAAGTTCAGGCGGCGTTGCTGGTTCCTTCGTGACCGCTCTGTTCTCAGTCCGTTGGACTAATTGCCCGAGCCCTGGAAATCGCAGGCATCGCAACGACATTGACCAGTTGGAACGGCGGCGCGACCCGCCTGACTGCGCCGCCGCGAGCGACTTTTACCCGATTGGCGCGCGGTTCCACGATAGGACGTCCCGGCGACGCTGCTCAGCAGCGCCGTATCCTGGAGAAGACGCTGGCGCTCCTGGAACGAGACGCACCGCTTGACCCAGTGCAGTTGGACGAGAGCTACGACTAGGCATCTTATCCGCTGACGAGTTTGCGTTCGGCCATGACAATCCCGTCTCTATCGGCATAGAGGTAGCTGCCTGGACGGAATGCGGCATCGGCAAAACGCAGCGCCACACCGCTCTCGCCAAAGCCGTGTTTGGCGCTCCGCCGGGGATGCGTATTCAGCGCGTAGACGCCGATGGCAATACCGGCAATCTCAGCGGCATCGCGGATACAGCCATAGACGACAAGCCCGGCCCAACCGTTATGCTGCGCCTTGGTTGCGAGTTGATCGCCAACCAGGGCGCAGCGTAACGATCCCCCGCCGTCCACGACCAGCACGCGCCCCTTGCCCTCCGCAGACAGCGCCTCACGCACTTTGACATTGTCTTCAAAGACCCGCACTGTCGCGATTGGTCCCCAGAAGGAACTAACCCCGCCATAGCTGGTAAGGATTGGGGCGAGCACTTGCAGTTCTGCTTCGTATTGATCGCATAAGTCGGCTGTCTTTATTGACATCACATCCTCTCACTGAATGAGCATAATTATATTGTGCGGCGCAGACGCGCTGATGCGATGGCCGCGCTTCATCGCGTCCTCTTCTCATCCCCGCGTACGCGGGGATCGCCGCATCATCTTCTCCTCGCCTCACCAACTCATCGCGTCTTTAATCCGCCGGCGGGCTTTCGAGCCGGTCGATAACGTCGGGTCGCTGGAAGAAAGCGAACAACGCACATGCTTGTTCGGCGTTCAACGTAACCTGGCTCACGCTCTCCTCGTTGTTGATCGCTTGCACGGTAAGTGTGCCGTCAGGGCCGAGGACCAGTAAGTAGTCATTGATAGCCGCGCTGTAAGATACAGTGTTCATAGAGCATCTCCTTCATCAAAACCTGTTGAGTATGGCTAGTATCTACGGCTGTGCGCCTGCTTGGATAGCCAAGAGTATGTTTACCGCTGATGCATATGCTTGAACAAGACGAAAACAGCAGAGAGTCGCAGTAGTGTCTTCGCTTTCCAATGCGCTCAATTGAAATGTTGCATTCTATTTCAGATGAAATATCCGCCCAGTATACCATAGACAAAACAGACAGATTAAAGGCTGATGATAAAAGCTGAGCAGATGTGTAAATGTCCGGCACAGTTGTTGTAATCCAGGTACAATGGATTCAGATATTGCGATTCTGGAATAGATCATCGTATAGGAGGAAACTCTATGCATATAACCGAGAAACAAAGTCGATCCTTAGTTGGAAGTCAGGATGTGGCGCGCTGGATCACATTCTCTAGTTTCTGGGGTTTCGTTTTCTATCTGCTCTCGTTTGCGGGTCTGCTGGCGGGGCATCGGCGCGGCGCTCCGCGTGTCAAGGCCAACACCGCTTTTGTCGGCATGGGCTTGCATGTGGCCGTCTTTAACGTGTTCGGCTTCTTCCTCGGCGCAATTACGACATTGACCCGTGGTAAGAGTACAACCGAGCAAGCCCGTGAGCGAATCGGCGGCGGTTCACTCGACCGCAATGTTCTGGCGCCGGCATTAGTCGGCGCAGTTGGCGCAGTTGTGCCATTTACAGTGGCCTCAGGCAGTTTGAAACTGGCTGAGCGGATCACCGGCGAAACGGCCTTCTCCGACGGGGCTCAAGTCGATTGGGGCCGGGCCATCGGCGTCACCGCAAGTTTGAGTGGCTTGACGGCGCTGGCGGTGAGCCGTATTGTGGCCTGGGTAGCCCGTGATGCCCGTACATCCACCGCATCGCGCTAAGTTTTGAGACAAGATAGTAAGGAGAAACTGCATGGCTGACTCGCCGCGTCGTTATACCAGCGATGCCATCGATGTAACGTATGACGCCAAGCGCTGTATCCACGCCGCTGAGTGCGTGCGCGGTCTGCCGGCAGTATTCGACACAGCGCAAAAGCCCTGGGTGCAACCAGAATCAGCCGCTGCTAACGAAGTCGCTGCTGTGGTATTGCGCTGCCCGACTGGAGCGTTGCACTTTGAGCGTAAAGACGGCGGCGCCGCCGAGAGTGCGCCCGTACAAAACACGCTTGCGCCAGTGCCGAATGGTCCGTACTTCGTGCGCGGCAATGTCCAGATCACCGATGCAGCAGGCAATCTTATCATAGCGGATACGCGGATCGCGCTCTGTCGCTGTGGCCAATCAAACAACAAACCCTTCTGCGACAATGCACACCAGCAGGCTGGATTCGTGGATGTCGGCGCGGTAACCGACAATCAAGCTGAAGTCGCGGCAACGGCTGCGCACACCCAACTGCCTATCACCGCGCTGGCGAATGGGCCGCTGTTCTTACAGGGTGACTTCGAGTTATGCAGCGCTGACGGTCAGAGCGTCTTTCGCGGCAACAAAACCGCGCTCTGTCGCTGCGGTAGCTCGGCCGGCAAACCGTTCTGCGACGGCACGCACAAGGAAATCGGATTTCAAGACTAGACGAGGAGTTGCCATGCCTGTAGATTCAGACGCGATTGATGTACGCAACAACACGGAAGCAAGCCGGTTCGAAGTCGTGATCGATGGAAAACTGGCGCTGATCGAGTATATGATCACCGGCAAGAACATCACCTTCACCCACACCGAGACGCCAACTGAGCTGGAAGGCCAAGGGATCGCCAGTGCGATGGCGCGGGTCGCTTTGGAATATGCGCGCGACCAGCAGCTCAAAGTTATTCCCCTTTGCCCGTTCGTCGCAGGTTATATTCGCAATCACCCCGAGTACCAGCCGCTGGTCTTCCAGCGCTAAAACAAGGTTTTGACAGGGTTGACAAGGTGAACAGGATTTGAACTGCGAGATGGGGCGGTGAGAGAATCCTGTCAATCCTGTCTGCGAAGCTGTCTGCAAAGGTCAGGCCCGAGCCCAAGACCTGGCAGATCGTTCGCTCGTCCAACCGCCAGCATAGCAGCGTTTCAAACAAGGTCTTGATGGAGGTTTTTCAGACGGGTTCTTAGATAAACGGCCTTCCATGCGGTGGAGCTGCGCGCAGCCCCGCACAGACATCAGTACGCCACAGACCGTGGAGTCCGCACGTCAGTGCCGAACTTACAACGAAAGTCGGCTCAAACCGACTCCAAGCGGTGCGCTTCAGCGCACACGTTGGTTTTCGGCCTGAATGTCAGTCTAAGGCCGCGCAGACACTGCATTGCGCCTGACGCCGAGGCGTGCTACACTTGGCGTTATGATGCCAGAACTGATTGTTGATGTGGCTTTGCGCGCCACTATCCAGAAGGGCGAGAGCGCCGTTTTTAGCTACCAGGTTCCTGCCCGCTTGCGCGGCTTGGCACAGCCCGGCCAACTCGTGTGGGCGCCGCTCCGGCGCCAGCGCGTGCAGGGCGTGATCCTGTCCGTCTATCGGCCCGAAAATGCCTCGGACAGCGCCACAGCCACACCACTGCGCGAGCTTATCGATCTGGCCGACCCCGAGGCGACGATTACGCCGGACGGGCTACGCTTGGCAGCCTGGGTGGCCGAGACCTACCGCGTGCCTTTGTACGAGGCCCTGGCGTTGCTGCTGCCGCCCGGCGTTTCGCAAGAAGCCGACGTGACCTGGCGGGCTACGCCGACCGGTATCAATGTCGACCTGGGCGCGCTGCCCGAACGCGAACGCGCCATCCTCTACTACCTGCGAATTCACGGCGAAATGGCCGAGCGCGACCTGCGGCGGGAGTTACGCGGTAGCGACACCGATCTCCGCGACGCCTACGCATCGCTTCACGAACGGGGCCTGCTCATGCGCGGCGCGGCGCTCAGTGCGCCGCGCGCCCGGCCCCGCCTCGAACGGCTGGCGCGCTTGCTTGTTTCGCCTGATGCTATCGAAATCACCCTGACCGATCTGAACCGCGCCCCGAAGCAACAGGCAGTCGTCCGTTGGCTCGCCGAACACGACGTAGATCCTGCGCTTGCCGATGCTCAACTCGATGAGGCCATCGGCGCGCCAAGCATAGCATCCAGCGCGCACGCTTCGCAATCCGTGCCTAACGAGACGAATGGATCGTCAATTGCCTACCCGGTGCAGGAAATCTATACTGCCACCGGCGCCAACGCAACCCTCCTGCGCCTCCTGGAGGAGAAAGGTCTGATCGCATTGGAAAGCCGCCAAGTGCGGCGCGATCCGCTGGCCGGCGATGGTGTGCCGCCCGACCAACCGCCGCCGCTGACCAATGGGCAGCGCCAGGTGTGGGAACCCATCGCCACGGCCCTCGATCAGTTTGGGTCTTGGAACAAGGAGCAAGGTGCGATGCCGACCACCACAATGTCAGCGCCTGATGATACAGTTCAAGTCTCAAGTTCCAAACCCCAGACCCACAATATATTCCTGCTCCACGGCGTAACCGGCAGCGGCAAGACCGAGATCTACCTGCGTTCGATTGCGCGGGCGCTGCGTCTGGGACGCCAGGCGCTGGTGCTCGTGCCCGAGATCGCTTTGACC
>JAKSDJ010000804.1 GCA_022360155.1 Chloroflexales bacterium
AGTGCCTGTTTGTCATCCGTTACTCGTTACTCATATAAGTCATCCCATACGCGGTGCGCACACACGAGCATGCCAAAGCGCCGCCCAATGGCGATCTATTGGCTACCCTAAAAATAGCCCATGGTTCGCGCCGTTGTTCGGATTCTGTTCATACGCTCTGGTGTGCCGCAGGCTCATGATCAGCTATCGGCTATTTTCGTGTTAGGAGGTTGTATGGCGAGTCGTGTCCGTCGGTTCCCAATTGCGCTGCTGCTGATTGGCGGCATTGCCTGTAGCGCACCGAGTCCAACCTCTGCGCCGCCCGAGCCCGCTGTCACACCTGAGGCGAGTGTGGTCGCCAGCCCGATCCCCGTCGAGCTACGACTTGGCGTCAGCCTGGACGCTGCGACGCTGAACAGCTTCGCGCCGGCGGTGACTGCGCTCGATGCCCAACATCCCGAGTGGACGATTGTCCTCGAACAGACGCCGCAACAAGACCGGCTAACCAAACTGAACGCCCAGATCGCCTCGCAAACCCTACCGGACGTGGTCCTGATTGATGGCCTCTCTGCGCAACAGTTCATCCGCCAGGGGGCATTCATCGACATGACGCCGCTCATTCAGCAAGATGCGCTGCAGCTCGCCGATTACTACCCAGGAACGGTTGAGCAGTTCGCCTATGACGGCAAGCAATGGGGTCTGCCCGCTGCCGCCGCACCCGAGGTGGTCTTCTACAACAAGGCCATGTTCGATGCCGCCAACCTAGACTATCCGAGCGACGAGTGGACGTTCGAGGATATGCGTGCGGCTGCGCGTCAACTCACCATCGACAGCGCCGGGAACAACGCTGCCGATCCAGTGTTCGATCCGCAGAGCATTGTGCAATGGGGCTGGAACAACAGCCCCGGCTATATCTGGACGAACCATTTTGTGCAGCCGTTTGGGGCGAACTACTGTGCCAACGAAGATTGTACCCGCCTCCAGATGACCGAGCCGCAGGTGGTCGCAGCGTTCCAGTGGTGGGCCGATATGGTTCAACAAGACCACAGCGCGCTCTTCGATCCCTACGGCGGTTCACAAACCGGCGTACCCGGCGACCCGTTTATTGCCGGTAAGGCGGCGATGGGCTTCAACGGCTTCTTTGCAGTCGGCCAACTCAACCAGCAGACCACGATTGACTACGACATTGTGCAGCCATTCCAGGGGCGCAACGGCAAGCGCTACAGCGCGCTCAGCATTCAGGGCTATGTGATTTCGGGCGCCGGCGTCAAGCAGAAAGCGGCGTGGCAACTCGTGCGCGCCCTGAATGATGGCGATTTTCTCAGCAATGTGTGGGGGGAACCCGGCCACTTCATCCCAGCCGTGCGCCGCGCCGCGCCGTCGATTCTCAACGCGGAACAGGCCCCTCGGAACCAAATGGCCCTTCTCGATGTGATGGAATACGCCCAGGTGCTCAAGCCCTACAGCGCCAGCGCGTTCGAAGTATACGACAAGACCCAAAGCCTGTTTCTGGCCGCGCTCAAGGGTGACACTCCCGTTCCTGACGCACTGCGGGCGATCGAAGAGACAGCGAACGAGATTTTAGCGCAAGAACGTTAGAACGTTGGCACATGAAAATAGCCATCAACTACAAGCTATCGGCCATCAGTTGACAATAAACCTGCGAACCTGCGAACCTGCGAATGTCGAACGTGCAACCTGGCAACCTGCGAACATAACGACGCTATGCGAAGGTATAAGGAACGGGCATTCTATCTCTTCGTCGCCCCCTGGATTATCGGTTTTGTCCTGTTTCAGGGCGGACCGATCATTGGGTCGCTGGCATTGAGTCTGAGCGAGTGGCAACCCGCGCGCCCGCCGCAGTGGGTCGGGCTCGCGCACTATCAGGCGATGCTTGGCGACGCGCTGGTCGGGCGAACCCTGCTCAACACCGCCCTCTACGCCCTTGGCGTCGTCGGCCTGGGGCTCGGGTTGAGCTTTGCGTTGGCCTGGCTGCTCGATGGGCGCGTGCGCGGCGCGACGGCCCTGCGGACGATTTTCTTCCTGCCAATCGCGACTTCCGGCGTGGCGATGACCTTTGTATGGGGCTGGTTGTTCAATGCCCGCTGGGGGCTGATCAACCAGGCGCTGGCGCTGGCCGGCATTCGCGGCCCAGCCTGGCTGCAAGACCCGCACTGGGCCATGCCCGCCTTGATCATGATGGGCCTCTGGGGTATCGGTGGCAACATCGTGGTCTATCTGGCGGGGTTGCAGACTATTCCCCGCGAGCTGGACGAGGCCGCGACCCTCGACGGCGCCAACCTCGCGCAGCGCTGGCGGTACGTGACCCTGCCGCTGCTCTCGCCTGTCACCTTCTTCCTGGTCGTGACGGGGGTGATCGGCGCATTTCAGCTTTTCACGCCCAGCTACTTGCTCACGCGCGGCGGACCCGACAATGCCACCTTGACCACGGCGCTCTATATCTACCAGAACGCCTTTCTCTACCAGCGGTTTAGCTATGCGGCAGCACTGGCCTGGCTGCTCTGCATAGCGATTATCGGGTTGACCTGGGCGCAGTTCCGGCTGGCGCGACACTGGGTATATTACGAGAATAGCGGTCAATAAAGGATGCACGATGAGCGACAAACGACGAACAAACCGCTTGGCGCTGCCGCAGCGTGTAACGACGCGCTCGCCGGTCGCGGCTGCACCGCTTCGCAGGTTCGCCCGTTTACTCACAACAGCGCTCCTTTATTCGGCGCTGGGCGTTGCCGCTGTGCTTTTCCTGCTCCCGCTGCTCTGGATGGTGATAACGGCTTTCAAGGAGGCGCGGCTGCTCTACGCCAACCCGCCAGTTTGGGCGCCCTGGCCGCCGACGCTCCAGAACTTCCGCGCAGCCCTGAGTTTGGTTGACTTCGCGCCCTTTTTCCGCAACTCGATCTTCGTTGCTGCGCTTTCGGTCACCGGCGTCATCTTTTCCGGCTCCCTGGCGGGCTTTGCCTTTGCGCTGCTGCCAGCGCGCGGACGGAACGTTCTTTTTGCGCTGCTGCTTGCCACCCTGGCCGTCCCTGCAACAATTACGATCATTCCCTCGTTCTTGCTGTTCAGCCTCCTGGGCTGGGTTGGCGGCTACCTGCCACTGATCGTACCGCGCTGGTTCGCCGAGGCCTTCTACGTTTTTCTGTTCCGCCAGTTTTTTCGCAGCATTCCGCACGAACTCTTCGACAGCGCCGCCCTGGATGGATGCTCGCCCTGGGGACTCTACTGGCGGATCGCCCTGCCCCTGGCCCGCCCGGCCATCATCACAGCTGCGGTATTCAGCTTTCTGACAAGCTGGAATGATTATCTTGGACCGCTGCTGTACCTCAACAGCCCGGCGCTCTATACAGTGCCGCTGGGGCTAGCGTTCTTCCAAAACCGGTACTACACCCAACTGCAGTATCTGATGCCAATCGCGCTGATCGCACTGCTTCCGGTGCTGCTCGTCTTCCTCGTCGCCCAGCATTTCATCGTCGAAGGCATCAAGACGGCTCCTGCGGATCGACTCCAAACAGACGCAACCACTCCTCCACCTCGTCTGGGCTAAGGAGCCGATCACCGTATTTGCGACCAGGGTTGACCGTTGGTGCGTTGGGCGCCAGCAAGCGACGGACAAACTCTTCTGCCGCCACAACCTTAATTCCGCGCGCGCGGGCCTCACCCGCCACCGCGCGATCAGACGTGATCACCTGCCACTCGCCCGCACGCTTGATAGCTCGGATACGCCGGATCAATTCGCTGTCGGCATCGCTCGGCGATTTGGCAAAGTGACACTCCACGCCGTAACCGTTGAGGTTATCGGGATGGCCGTAGACGCCGTGATCGAACACAACCACAACACACCGCCCGCGCTTACGGGTCGCATAGCGGCGCAGCAGCATAACCAACTGCGCTTCGTCGTCATGGTCAGCCAAGTTAAGGTCCGGCAGTTGCCCAATCAAATTGTGCCCATCAACAAGAACTGGCATACCGCTGACTCTAT
>JAKSDJ010001026.1 GCA_022360155.1 Chloroflexales bacterium
CTGCGGCACAACCTGGTCCGGCTGCGCGATCCGGGTCTGGCCAATCAACGCCAGCAGCCCTGGGCGGTCGAGCGCTAACAACGCGCTAGCATCCATCTGCCACAGTTGCACTGCCAGATAGGACCAGGCTAGCCGGACCGCACCATCGACTCCCACGACCTGATGCTGTCCCGTGTCGGTGCGCCCCGCCCCACCCAGGTAGAGCACGACGCTTTGGAGCGGGAGATCGCGATAGGTCTGCACCAAGCGGCTCATGTAGTCGAGCATGCGCAGGGGCATCGGTTTATGGCTGCCGGGGCCTTGAAACTCCAGATGCAACAGCGCTTCGCGCCCATCGGCAAGCGTGACCAGCAGCACTTGGTCGGTGTCAATGGGCTCCGGGTTGGCGATGAGCTGGATGGTGCGGGTCTCGACTTGTTGAACCTCCGCGCCCAAGAACCATGTGGCGAAGTCGACCGCGGCCAGGGCGATCAGACGCTTGAGGGGGTGATCGGTAGCAGCCATCGCGTATGTCTTCCTGTTCGTTATTGTAGCACATCTCGATCACGCGAAGAGGACATATGTATTGCAGGAGGTCGCCAACGCTGAGTGCGTTACTCTGCCATCAAAATACGCCTCCACCGCGATCTTGCAGGGCTTGATAGCTTTGGAATGCCAAAATCCCAAACAGGAGCGCCATATACATACTGCCAAACATGGTGGCCCCAATAACAGCGACAAGAGCGCCGGAAATGACCGAGAGCCAAAGAGACTGGCGCACTCCCTGCGACGGATTGCTCTGCACCAAAAGCTGGCGCGCCACCTGTCCGCCATCGAGCGGGTAGATCGGCATCAGATTGATCAGCCCCCAAAGGATATTGATCCAGAGAAACACGCCCACTGCTGAATTCACGACATTGTCGCCATTAGGGATTGCTGCCATAGGGAAAGGAAGCACACCAAACATATAAGTCACGAAGACTACCCCGCCCGATGCGGCAACCAATACTAAGATGAGCGCTGCCAGCAGAAACCCGGCTAAAGGGCCTGCTAGCGAGATAAACACATGTTGCATTGGCCTGAGCAAAACGCTGTTCCATCGCCCTCCAACGCGCGGAGAACCGGGCACGGCCAGCCCGCCTAAAATATGCAGGACAATATATGAGTCTTGTCCATATCTACGCATCGCCAGCGAGTGACCCATCTCGTGGATCAAGATCGATACAAACACCGCAATGACCCAGATCAGTAGGTCGATAAGGCTGCTAGCAGTTGCGCCGAGGAGCAGCGCAATGAGCCAAAAAAGCGGATGAACTCGAACTGGAATCCCTAAGAGCATGAAGTTCAGATCGTAGCGGGTTGGCGGCGGTACTGCAAAAAGAGCCATATTTTTTCCTGTGAATTCTGAATGATGTACCAGCGAATGCCGGTGACGTTTTTCTAAAAATAAGGCGTTGCGCTGGTTACATAGCAACACATGCGACCCTAACATAGCCAGGGCCTATAGCGCAGCGTTGAAAAGCTATTTTCACGCAACAGGATGCGCTGCATCTGCACGAACATCCAACATAGCTAACCATCAATATACAGTATAGATGAGGTCATCTCGCCACGCAAGTGTAACCTGACGGGAAAAGTCTGCTCGTTGGTTCCGTGTAAGAGCTAGGCGCTTGCTGCGAGTTTGCCGATGAACAGCCCTCGGCCAGTCAGCCCCTCCGCATCATACGCAACCGCCAGTCCTTGCTCCTCGAACACGGCCCGCATCTCATCGGTCTCGAACAAGCCGAGTTCGTGGCGTTCGACGATATGCTCTGTCCCTACGGGTGTGCCAATCAAGTGGTGCAAATCGAATACCGACATGCGGCCCTCAACCAAGCTCGTGTTTATGTGGGCTATCTTCAACTCAGGCTCATCGATGAACTGCGCATACACTGGGTTGGGACGCCATGTATCCGGTGTAAACCAGGGTTCGACGATCAACAGGCCATTGGGCCGCAGATGTTTCGTCATGCAACGGATGGCGCGGCGGAGTTTGTCGAGCGTCTTGACATAGTCAATCGAACTGAAGAGGCAGGTCAGGTCGCTCCAGTTCTGGGCGGTTCCACCCGCCGAGATCGGCGGCTGCCTCATAGCTGCTTTGCAGAAACTCGAGCAAAGCCGCATCCGGGTGCGCCGATTGTCGAATCTCATCGTAGGGAAAGATAAACTCTTGAAGCTCCGCACTATAACTTGCCCCCTGCGGACGCACCGTTGCCATGCTAAATCCTTCCGGTGCAGGGTATGCATAGGCATAAAATATCGGCTGCGGCATCTGCTCGCTGCCCGGCCAGAAGCCGCAGCTACTCACTTCGTGCGAATATGCTTCGCGTGCGACCCAATCCGGTAAATTCGGCACGCCGCCAGGGTGTGCGGGCGCTTGTCGCCCGGAAAAGCGCGTCACAGCCAGATCAAAGCTGCCCCAAAAGAAATGCACGGGGCTGCATTTCCCAATGAAGCGAGCGCGAAATTGCGTGAATACCCTGTCCGCATGCACCAATGCGCGCCAGAAACGGTTGGCATAGTCAGCATCGTAGTCGGCATGCTCGTGATCTTGCTCGAATGGAATAGGCGCTGCCACTTCGTTGGGTGTGGTGTTGATCTTCACCTTGAGATCAAGCTCACCCAGCTTTGTAAACAGTTCTGTATAGAAGTCTGCAACCGAGCGTGGGGCAAGCGCTATAGTTTTCACCTCACCGCCGCTCGTCTTGATGAAGAGTTTGTGTTCAATGAAATCGAAATCTATTTGGAATGATCGATCCTCGTACGGAATGGGCGAAGTCGTTAAACCACGTGAGGTAACATATAAGGCTGTGTGCCAGGAGTGGTTGATCCACGGCGTTTGGACGAGCCTGATTTTACCAACGATCTGCGTCCACATGTGGAGTGTTGCGTATGTTTGTTTCCACTCTTGGAACGGTAAACTAGGCCATTGGTCGCTCTGCGGAGTGCTGACAGAAGAATGTACGTGTATCATATCACCTTCTTTCATAATAAAGCCGCCAAACGCCCCGCATCAACAAGTGGTGGCAGCGGTCGCTTATAAATAATCAGCATCGAATCAGGAAGACAACTACCGACGCCAATGGATGATTAGGGCTGGTCTCGTATCGGAGTGCTTGGCTGCAAGCTCAGCGCTATCGGTTGAGCATGATAGCCTGCATCGACACGATGCTTGCTGCTTTCGTATGCGCCGCTTGTATGTTCAGTCCTGCTTGCCTTACTATTGTAGTTGATTGGCGCAGCAGGCGCAACTGAGGAGCCTGAAGAAAGTGACACCACGCACAATATCAGATCGAGACATTGTTATTTCGCTTTATTGCCTCGGCTCCTTGTGCCAGATGAATAAACTGAAACGCTCTACTACATCAAGTGCGATTGACGATCCCTATTGGCTATGCTATACTCCCGATCAGAATCGGCGTTTTACGATAGCGGGCAGGTGTATGATGGGTTGGTGTTCTATTATCATCCTCGCTCTACCTCCTTTACGTTGTCCGCGTCATCGCCAGCCAGTACCGTGGTCTGGTTAGTCGCATTTGCTCGCTGTTTGAGCATCTCGCCAGCTTTACCAGACGGGAAAGCTGGTTTTTTTGTTGTACCTGTCATATTCAGAGGGAGACCTGAACCATGCCACGTGGGGATGTCAAAAAGATCGTTCTGGCTTACTCTGGCGGCCTCGATACGTCGGTGATTGTGCCCTGGTTGCGCGAGAACTATAGCTGTGAAGTGATCTGCTTCTGCGCCGACTTAGGACAAGGCGAAGAACTTGCTGGGCTCGAGGAGAAGGCAATCCAGAGCGGCGCGAGTAAGCTGATTGTACGTGACTTGCGCGAGGAGTTTATTCGCGACTACATCCTGCCGACGATGCAGGCCGGCGCGATATATGAGCGCAAATACCTGTTGGGCACATCTTTCGCCCGACCAATCATCGCCAAGCACCAAGTGATGATCGCTGCACAGGAGGGCGCCGATGCTGTCGCCCACGGTGCAACCGGCAAGGGCAATGACCAGGTTCGTTTCGAGTTGAGCTATATGGCGCTCGATCCCAACCTGAAGATAATCGCACCCTGGCGCGAGTGGACCATCCGCAGCCGTCAGGATGCTATCGACTACGCGGTCGAGCATCATGTCCCGGTTACAGCAACTGCTGAGAAGATCTACAGTCGGGACCGCAATCTCTGGCACCTCAGCCACGAGGGCGGCATCCTGGAAGATCCCTGGAACGAGCCGGAAGCCGATATGTTCCAGATGAGCGCTGCGCCCGAGGACACGCCCGAACACCCTGAGTATATCGTTCTGACCTTCGAGGCGGGTGTGCCCGTCGCCCTCAATGACGAGCGCCTGGGGCTGGTCGAACTGCTGGAACGCCTGAACGAACTGGGGGGGCGTCATTGTATTGGCCGGATCGACCTAGTGGAAAATCGCTTGGTTGGCATGAAGAGCCGCGGCGTCTACGAGACCCCGGGCGGAACGCTGCTCTACACCGCGCATCGCGAGCTCGAAAGCCTCGTTCTCGACCGCGAGACGCTGCACGCCAAAGACAGTATTGCCCTCAACTACGCCAATCTAGTCTATAATGGCCGCTGGTTTACCCAACTGCGTGAACACTACGATGCCTTCGTTCGCTCGACGCAGGCAAGCGTAACCGGCCAGGTCCGGCTCAAGCTCTATAAAGGCAACGTCATTGTCGCCGGGCGGATGTCGCCCTATTCGCTCTATCGCGAAGATCTGGCAACCTTCGCCGCTGATATGGTGTATGATCAAAAGGATGCTGAAAGCTTTATTCGGTTGTATGGCTTGCCGATAAAAGTACAAGCATTACTCAAACGATAAATACGGATAGCGTTGTACAAGTGTATGCAGTGTTCATTATCTATTCTATTTACGAATTATGACAAATCTCTATCTCATACGTCACGGCGAAGCTGTTGGAAATGTTCGCCCAATTCTGGCCGGGCTGCGCGACCCAGGGCTGACTCCGTTTGGAGTCAGTCAGGCTGAGCGATTGCGCGACCGACTCGCCGCCACGCAGGAAATCGCCGCCGATGTGTTGATCGCTAGCACCATGCCGCGCGCTCGCCAGACCGCCGAGATTATTGCGCCATCGCTAGGTTTGCCGATCATCTTCGACGATGAGGTACAAGAATTACGCTTTGGCGAAGCGGACGGGATGACCTTCGAAGGCGCCTGGGCGAAGTTTGGCAAACCCGATTTTGCCAACCACCCGCTACGCCCAATCGCGCCCGGCGGAGAGAGCTGGGGCCAGTTTACGCTGCGCGTCTCGAATGCCCTGTATCGAATTATCCAGGAACACGCTGGCAAGACGATTGTCGTTGTTTGTCACGGCGGCGTGATTGACACGTCGTTCTTGTACTTCTTTCAGAAGCCTAGCACGGTATTGCCGGTTGTCGAGTTCTCTACCCGTAACACTGCCATCACCCATTGGGAACAACGCAACCGCGACGGTTTGATACGCTGGCGACTGGTCAAGTACAACGATACGGCGCACCTCAATGACATCGGTGTGAAGGAATCGGTTCGATGGGAGGATGTGCGGAAAGAAACCGATGCTGAGTCAAACCATCTTTCGGCTCCGCTGCCGACGGAGGAGTGACGAGTCGCCTTGTCAGCAAGAGCAAGGATGAGATCATGACAGTTGCTTTTGTAGAGCATGGACATGTCGCAAGCCCAACGGGGTGGCGGGCGGCGACTGCTGTTTGCGAGATCAAGTATGGTCCTGGACGGCCCGATCTCGCCCTCCTGTGCAGTGATCGGCTCTGCGCCGCCGCCGCAATCTTTACGACCAACCGGGTGAAGGCCGCCCCGTTGCTGTATGACCAGGCCCTGATGCAGCGGAATGCCGCCGGTCTGCGCGCCGTGGTTATCAATAGCGGCAACGCCAACGCATGTACTGGCGAGCCGGGTGTAGTCGCTGTTGTGGCGATGGCGCAATCTGTCGCCCAGAATCTTGACATTGCCCAGGATACGGTTTTCGTCATGTCGACGGGAACGATTGGCGTGTCCATGCCCATCGAGAAGATAACACGGGGCATTGCTGCAGCGGCGCAACAGCTCGATCCGATGCACGGCCCGCGCGCCGCCGAGGCGATCATGACCACCGACACGCGCCCCAAATACTGCGCTGTGAGCGTGACCCTGCCCGGCGGCGACCAGATTCGGATTGGCGGGATGGCAAAAGGCGCGGGAATGATTCATCCGAATATGGCCACCATGCTCGGTGTCATTACCACTGATGCAGATGTGACCCCGGAGGCGCTCGACGCGGCGCTACGTTACGCCGCCGACCGCTCGTTTCACTGCATCAGCGTGGATGGCGACACCAGCACCAACGATACACTGCTGGTTTTGGCAAACGGGATGGCCGGCGCGCCGATCTCTGATATCCAGTCTGCCGATGGCCAGGCGTTTCTGGAAGGTCTTATCGCCGTTTGCCAGCGGCTGGCCCAGGCTGTCGTGCGCGACGGTGAGGGTGTCACGCGCTTCGTGACCATCACGGTGCGCGGCGCGGCCAGCGATGCCGACGCCCACCGCGCGGCGATGGCGGTCGCACGTTCCCCTCTGGTCAAG
>JAKSDJ010001020.1 GCA_022360155.1 Chloroflexales bacterium
CGTTGGGACGCCCTGGCGGTTCGTTCGGGCGCGCTTGGCGCATAGGATCACGCTTCCCCGATGCTTGGCAGCTCGCAAATTCTGCGGGACGCCGCCCCACACGCTCCCCGCGGGGGAACCCTGACGGTTCGGTGCGCACAAGCGAACCGAGCCTGTCGAGCCTCGGCAGGCTCGGCTGACCCCGCCGCAGTCCCCCCTTGGTCCCCCGCACGCGGGGGAAGTGGCGTGGTCGGCAGGTCGTGCGGCTACGGCGCATGCTTCCGCTGCGAAGAGTGCATGGCGACATACACGCACGGGCGGTGGGCAGCGCGTGGCCAGATATTCAGCGTCACCGCCTCTTCATTTCTTCAACTCTTCGCCGCTTCACACCCCGCCGCAGGTGACGTAGTCAGCAGTTTGTGCGATTGAAGTGGATGCCCCTATCTGTTGGGTCATCGAGCCGGCGTCTGCTCTGACGCGCCATGCGCGTGGGTAAAATACCAAAGAGCCAACGCCGTGCGGTTACGCACGTGTACTTTGTGCATGATATTGCCAATCCGCCGTTCCACGCGCTTCACCGAGATACCAAGTATGGAAGCGATTTCGTGGTTCTCGGCGCCGGTCGCCACCAACTGCGCCACCTGCCGCTCGCCCCCCGCAAGGATTGGCCCGGGTTCAACGAAACGGCGCCAGAAACGCGCGGACAATGCTGCGTCGTACCATTGCCCGCCACGGGCCACCGTGTGCAACGCCAGCCAGAGGTCTTCCGCCGACGCGGCGGGGTTGATCGCGCCGCGCATGCCGCACGCAAACAGCCCAATGGCACAATCAACACCGATGTTTTGTCCAACCACGAGCATGGCGCAGGCGCGGGTGACCGGTTGGAACTGGTGCAGGGTGCGCCAGACCGCGGCGGCATGAACATCGATCACGATCAAGGTAACATCGGCCCGGCTCCGCATGTACCGCTCAACCAGCCCGCCCGCTTCGGCGGTTTCGTCCGCCAAGTGGAAGGCCATCGGCGCCTGCAGCAAGGTGTCGCGCACCTGCTGACTCAGCGACGGGCAACGGTTGAACAGCAATACCCGCAATTGCGGCAAGCCAAAAGGACTTTGTCGCATTATGTATCTCCCGAGTTAGAGTTGGAGTTTGGACAACGTGATCGTAACCAACGCCTTTACCTTTCATTTTCATACCAAAACACATGTTCTCATGGTTCGCTCATTTCTACGCTGGTTGCGACGAATCAGCTCAACGTTTTGTATAG
>JAKSDJ010000887.1 GCA_022360155.1 Chloroflexales bacterium
GCTACGACGCGGCGGACCGCCAAACCGCATGGCGCGACGGACTGGACCAGGCGACCAGCTTCGCGTACGACCGGCTGGGGCGCATGACCCTGCGCGACGACCCGCGCGGTGTCGAGAACGATGTCAGCTACACCTACGACGAACTGGACCGCCCGACCGGGATGGATGCGACCAACCTGGATGCGGCGATCACGCTGGCCTACAACGCGCAGGGCTGGCGGACCGAGCTGACCGACGAGACGGGCACGACCCAGTTCAGCCACGACGCGCTGGGGCGGATCACCGGGGTGACTGCGCCGACGACGGGGAGCGTGGGCTACGGCTACAACGCGCGGGGCCAGCGCACCGCGCTGACCTACCCGGACAACACGGTGATCGCCTACGCCTACTGGGCGGATGGGCAGCTCCAGGCGGTGCGCGCGGGGGCGACCACGCTGGCCGACTACGCCTACGATAGCGCCGGGCGGCTGGACCAGGTGACCCGGGCCAACGGCGCGACCACGACCGCTGCCTATGATGCCGCTGACCGGCTCAGTGACCTGCACAGCACGGTGGACGGGAGCACGGTGAGCCGCTTCCAGTACACGGTCGACCGCCAGGGCCAGCGCACCCAGGTCGCGGAAACCCTGCCCCGCGCGACCCACGCCTTGGCCTTCGACGGAAGCGATGACGTTGCGGTTGGCCCCCAGGTGGCCGGGATGACCGGCCCCGCCTTGACGATTGAAGCCTGGATCCGCCCGACCGCCGCGAACCAGACGGCGACGGTGCTGACCGCCAAGGGAACGGAGACCGGCTGGTCGCTGGAACTGGACGCGGGGCAGGTCGTGTGGTGGACCGCCGCACCGGATCGCACGTGGACGGTGGTACGGGCGAACCCGATCCCGCTGCGGGCGGGAACATGGTATCATGTCGCGGTGACCGTGGACCAGGACCGCGCGCGCGTCTTGGTCAATGGCAATGCCGGACCGGCGACGACCATCGGCGCGCTCACCGCGGGGCCGGATGTGCGCCTGGGCGGCTATCCGGACAAGCCCTTCTTTGCGGGCCAGATCGATGAGGTGCGCATTTCTTCAGTGGTGCGGTATCCGGCGGCGTTTCGGCTGCCAACCGCCGCATTCACACCGGATACGCACACGCTGGCGCTCTACCATCTGGATGAAGGGGTCGGGCAAACGGCAGCGGATGACTCCGGAAACGGGTATACGCTCACGTTGGGCGGCGCAGCGACGGGGGACGCCGCGGATCCGGCGTGGCGCACGGCAACCACCCCCATCACCGGGCGCACCGATCTCCAACGTGGCTTGATTGCCGCCTATGCCTTTGCAGAGGGAGCCGGCGCCACGACCGCAGATAGCAGCGGGCATGGGCACACCGGCGCCATCAGCGGCGCCACATGGACTAGCGCCGGGCAAACCGGACCCGCGCTGGTGTTCGATGGCGTTGATGATTGGGTGACGGTCAATGATAGTCCCACGCTGGCGGTGACCACGGACCTGACCGTGATGGGGTGGGTCAAGCCGACCGCTCTGGGCGGGTGGCGAACCATTGTGTTCAAAGAGCAGCCCAACGACTTTGTCTATGCGCTCGACGCGGATGCGGACGGAGCGGCGCCGGCGGGCTACGTGTATGCTGGCGGGCAAGTGGAAGCGCGGGGGACCGAACCGCTGGCGCTGAACACCTGGACCCATGTGGCGCTGACCTACGACGGCGTCGACCTCATCCTCTATGTGGATGGCATTCCGGTGCAGGTCCAGGCGGCCAGCGGGGCGCTGCCCGCCTCCGACGGGGCCGTACGGATCGGCGGCAACGCGCCATGGGGGGAATTCTTTCAGGGGACGATCGATGAACTGCGGATCTACGCCCGGGCGTTGAGCCCGACGGCAATCCAGGCCGCGCGCACGACCCCGGTGGGGGCGGAGGCCACAGCGGACGCCGACGCCACCGACACGCGCAGCATCAGCTACCGCTACGACGGACTGGACCGGCTGACCGGCGCCGATGAGAGCGGCAGCACGACGAACAGCTACACCTACGGCTACGACCTGGCGGGCAACCGGACCAGCGTGACCGTGAATGGGACGATGACAACCTACGCCTACAATGCGGCGAATCAGGTGACGAACAGTGGGTACCGCTACGACGCGGCC
>JAKSDJ010000014.1 GCA_022360155.1 Chloroflexales bacterium
AGCACCGCATCGGCAATATCGGCGGGGGTGGCGAGTTTGCGCAAGGGGATACCCACGCGAAATGTGTCGAGATCGCCGGTAATGACTGCCTCAGCGCCGTGTTCATCAGCCCAAAGCGAACGCTGCATCGGTGTGTCGGTTGAGCCGGGCGACACGACATTGCAGCGGATGTTGTGTTGCGCCAACTCTAAGCCCAGGCATTTTGTGAATAACGCCGTTGCCGCCTTGGATGCCGCATACGCGGCCATGTGCATCCGCGGCGTCCCTGCGGCGTTCGATCCCACTGTGACAATAACACCCGCCTGGCGTGGCTTCATGCGGCGCGCCACGGCGCGGGATACATAAAAGACGCCCGTCGTGTTGACCGCGAACGTCGTTGCCCAGTCTTCGTCGCTCAGCGTCTCGACTGGGCCAGTGCGCAGCACACCGGCGACATTGACCAAGATGTGAATGGGGCCAAGCTCTCGCTCGACCTGATCGACTACGCGCTCGACGGCGGTGCTATCAGACACATCACCCGTCAACGCGCTGACCCGATAATCACGCTGCCTTGCGGCGGCTTCCAGTGTGTACAACCCATCGGTTTGAATATCCAGCGCCGCGACAATGGCGCCCTCACTGGCTAAGGCCCACATAACCGCCGCACCGATACCCTGCGCTGCGCCGGTTACAAGTGCGACCTTATGTTTGATGTTCATATCGCCCATATTCCTATTCGCAGGCAAAGAGATACCAGGTCTGCGATCAAAAAGAACATCACAAATAAGTCAATCGGGTGATAGATTAGCTCAGATAAATTATGTTTGAATATATTGAATTTGTACGCTCTATCTATGTAAATTAGATTATACTAATATATTCTATTTGTCAAGTCTTATCCTGTAAAACGGGGAGGTGTGGTTTTGGTTCATTGCAAAGCGTTTATTTGGCAGCAAAGCGTATGTTGCTCAGAAGCTGTCTGAAAAAGTGCGAGTCTGAACCCCAGATCTGACCGGTGCGGCGCTTTGGTCTGTTTGAAGGATGCAGGGAGCTGCGGATGTCGGGCCGGTCAGGCCTTGATGGGGGCTATTCAGGCAGACTCTCAGAGGTGCATCCACACATCCGGGAAAGCCGAATCTTGAGATCTCTCACATTGCAGCTACATAAAGAGCCTGAAAACTCATGTCTGCCGCAGCAAACACGCGTCTCCAGGCTCGTTAGGTAAAACCGATATGTTGAGAGAGACCGACGACTCCAGCTCTTGTGCTACAGAGACTCCAGCGTGTAGAACTGGCAACTCGAACTGCTGCAACCAGATCAACTGCCGCGTGGCAAGCCGATGGCTGACCGTTAACCGGTTGGACCGTCTGCATGGGCTGCCGTGGCTGTTTAGGGCGACGACAGCGTTTCTTGGAGCACGAACGGAAAAAACACGCACTGGCCATCGCTACAACTACTAGGCGTTAGGTCAGTGCTTTTGCGTGCTATAGCCACCCCAGCCACCTGCGGTTGCGGCTGTGATCCTTGCAGTGCGACATTTTGTGACGACGTTGGCTCCTGTATTACCACTGGAACAAACAAACACCGTCTAGCCGGGCAAGTGGTCTGTGGTAAAGCAAATCGAATGCTAACCAGGCCGAGAATGATAAGTATGAGACTTCCAAGCGTGGTCATCCATGAGTGTTGAGACATTACCCTCTCCTTAAATTACTATTGGGACTACATAACAATATAAGGCTAAGGGGGGCATCGTAACGCACGAGGCGTTTCCTCGGCGTAATACTGACTGGCGATACGGGACTCGAACCAACGATTTCGTCGGTGTGAACAACGCTCCGATTAGTTGAGCTAATCGCCTCTATGAAAAGATCTGGGTATTATACCTCGTGAGCAGCATTATACCAGCGAATCAAAGCGACTGTCAACCGCATGAAATCACAAAACAGAGCTTTGTCAATGTTCTACACAAGCACGTAGCTATGAATAGGTATAGGTTTCTGTAAGTTTCTGTAGGCTCATGTGGGATTTTGTGAGTTCATGCGGGATCGGTTTTTTAATCTGATATTTTCATAACATAAAAATACCTCTTATTTATCGCCTTGTAATTCTCGGCTACTGGAATGAGTCTTACAGGTTGAGATTAAACCTAATTTTTACGTGTAAAACATGATCTGGGTATCAGAAGAGTAACAGATAGTCGGTAGTATTACGGCTTTTTTTGCTTTTTTATATTTCATATCGTAATTCTGGGATAATATATTGCTGTAAAAAAGGTTTTTTCTTGACCTCGTTATATCATCTGGCGGTAAAGAACGCATTTGCTAGGGGCCTGTCCGCAAAGGGATATTGAGTAAGGAAATGCTCTGGCAGGGCATCGAGCACCCTTTTGGAGTAGGTGCGTTAGGTGTGTTGGGCGGCTTGGTTTACAGCTGTTGGTTCTGTTGAGAGCGACTGTGGCTCCACTCTAATGTTAGGCTGTCTAGGCGACTTGTAGCGAATCCTGCTGCAGTTTTGTCAGGTATACGCAGCGGCGTGGTAGGATATCCCGGAGTCTCGTTTTGGTATTGCACAAGCCCTAATTCCGCCATTCGAAGTATTGACAATGGCTTACAGCCTATTGTATCATAACTGGGATCGAAGCAGCTGTGCCCTAACTTCCTCCTCAGCGTTCCATTGTTTGGATTCTCCTTGTTTCGATCAATATTTATACAGTCTGCCTACTTTCACATGGCCATCGTCGTTTATTCCTACAGCTTCATTGCGATTGAACGCTGTTTGCGGATTTGCAGCGATGACAATCCAATGAGAAACTGCATACTGTTTAGCACGGCCTCAAAGCGCCGTTGATGGAGTTTCTATTACTACAACGGGACTTCCAAACACAGCGCTTTGGAACGCCGCCGAAGATGTCACCCTGAGCGCAGCGAAGGGTCTCACATATGTTGGTCAGGAGATTCTTCACTGCGTTCAGAATGACATGTCTCGTTGTAGTACTATTGTAAGGGATTGAGGGCAATATGGCGCAACACGGCAAGGTCTTCTTCTCCCTTGCCGCCAAAGACGCGGCAGGCATCCGCACGGCAAATCAGATCAAACATCCGTTGGACAATGCACATAAACGCTTAGTGACTACGTATTGCAGCGCCAAAGATAGAGGCGTTCCCCTTCTCCCCGCTCATATCATGGCGCTCTCCGCTGTTAGTTGTTCCGTTCACCCATCACTGCATATGCGCCATGCAGTTGCAGCGCAGTATGGATTGGCATCCTGCGTTTCCTCGCCAATGGATAGGATATACGTGCGATCGACTGCTTTGATGAGGCAAAGTGAGATCATTTGTTGCAAAAATTTTTTCACACGATTGGTATATCCTTTCTACTTGATAGCTTTCAATTCTCTAGCATAACGTCGAGGGAGTTCTCTACAGCAATATACAAATCCAGCGACCCAAGCGGAAAGGAGGTAGCCCTATTCTCGATATCAGGAGGTAATCATTCAGCCGTCAGCTATCAGCATACGATAATTGTGGTCATACAGCATTTTTATAACTGAGAGCTGATTGCTAAACCCTTACAATAATTTTGCCGATCTGGTTACGTACATGTTGCTAGAGCTCTCAAGAAATATGGATACAGCTTCATACAAAAGGAGGATCAGCTCATGGGGGACGAAATCCGAGCGGATTATGAGCAACTCGAAGATGTTGCAAGTCGGTTTGCGAATCAATCGCAAGTAATTCAGCAGATGCTGGAGAAAGTGCGGGGCAGCATGAGCAAACTGGAAGATGGCGGCTGGATTGGACGTGGTTCGGATGCCTTTTTTCAGGAGATGAACAGCGAGGTCTTGCCTGCCTCGTTGCGTTTGCAGGAGGTCTTGGACGAGGCGAGCCAAGTGACACGGGCCATCGTTCAGATCGTCCAGCAGGCCGAGGACGAAGCCTGTTCGCCGTTCCGCGCTTCGTAATGCGCCATCATATAACAGATCAAGCAAAATAAGGAGGTTAGAATGCCGCACGACGAGATTCGATTGAATTATGACTTGGCGGATGAGATGGCCAAGACATTTCGCGCCGGTGTTGAGACTCTGCAAGATACGTTGCAGGAAATGCAAAACATCGCCAACATCCTTGAAGAGGGAGCGCTGCTTGGTCGTGGTGGCTCCGCGTTTGTGGAATCCATCCGCAACAAACTCAGCCCTTCTATCGCCAAACTCACCGACAAATTCCAGGAACTGGAGGGTGATGTCAATGAAGCGGTCAATGCGATGCGCGAAGCGGATCAGCAATCAGCAAGTCAGTTCAGTGGATAATCGCAAAGCGAGCGCGTTACGGCGCGGTGTGCGCCACACGTAGAAGCTTCAGATTTTGAGGAGGATTGGCCATGCCAATTACGAAAATTCTTATCCGTCTTGCCCGCGCTGTCTTGGATAATGTTCTGTCGCAGCTTATGCAACAATTCAATGTTGTTGAAGAGCAGGCGCTGAGCCCGATGCGCAACATGATCCAGCAAGTGACCGATGGGATTTGGATCGGCGAGGGGGCGAATGCCTTCGTTGAGGAAGTGTCAAACCTGATGATCCCTGGTGTCGGGAAGGTTGGGGAACAGATCAGCACCATAAACACGAACCTCCAGTTCGCCCGCGACACCATCGATCGGGCCGATGAAGAGGTGGATCGGCTGGTGAAGGGCCGCATTTTTGACTCGTTCGGCTTTTACTAAGCGCTCTCAACTAATGAATAATGGAGGTGAAGCAAATGGCTGGTGCTGGCACTGAAGTATACATGAACGTTCCCGCCGTCCGTGATATGGCGAAAACCTTCGGCACGATCGGCGATGTGCTGCGGAATGTTGCGAAGGTTCTCGAAGCGTTGACAAACATTTTGAAAACGACCGCATTTATTGGCCTGGTTGGCGGGTACGCTGTGGCCCAATTCATTGACATGATCCGGCCCCATATTGAAGATATGGCCGATAAATGCACCGAGCTTGATACGGACCTATCGGCTTCGGTCGATGCCTATGAGCGGGGTGATGAGCAAGGCGCCTCGCGCTTCTACTAAGTTACTGTGAACTATACGCTGCGGTAATGCATGAGAGGGAGGTAGCAGATTTGAGAGAAGCTCTCAAATCCGCCCTTCTTCTTGTAAGGGATAGCGTGTTGTGAGACAAGATTGCCTTCTGTGTGAGCGTACCTCGCCCAATAATCTGTACTGTCAGGAAGTCTACTGTCCGGCGGAGATGTCGCCGCCGATCCTGAATCACGGCGACTGGCTAGGCAACATCGAAATCGTCAAGCCGATTATTGTCTTGCGCTCCGCAGTGTTGTACGAAGCGCGGTATCAGCAGAAAAAGGTGCTGTTGAAAGTCGCGCACCCAGGCCCGGAAAATAGAGAGCGGCTCAAGCGCGAGGCGGAATTCCTAAAGCAGATACGGCATGAAAAAGAACAACCTATACATCTACCGATTTTGATGCCGCCGTACGCGAATACAACCATCGAGCGCAACGCATACGGGAAGGTCGTGTTACAGGGCCATCTGCTTTATTACTGCCTGTTCGAGCATTTTGCCGGCGAGCCGTTGCGCGACATTCTGGCCAAGAATGTCCAGATGTGGGTCTACCACATCGGATGGATCGTTACCAACCTAGCCGCAGCGGTGGCTTTCTTGCAAAGCAAAGGAATGTATCACTTCGGGCTTAGTCCTGATTGTATCCTCGTGTATTTGGATGACAAATCGGATGTGCCGCGGATTCAACTGTTTGATTTTGGTATTGCCAGCGATCGCGATCATTTCCCATCGAATTGGTATCGCTTTTTCGTTCACCCCGCCTATACCGCCCCCGAGCTTATCGAGCCGCGCACGCCGCGACCAAGCTATGCAACCGATGTGTACGGACTGGGATTGGTATTGTATGAGCTGTTGGTCGGCGAGCCGGCGTTCCCCTATAAAGTCTATAGCGACGACGAGGTGTATGACGCTGTGCGGCGAGGTCGTCGGATTGAAATGACCCGCGGCGAAGATGTTGGGAAAGCCGCCGATATCGCGGTCAAGGCGATAGACCTTGATGGCGCCAAACGCTACCAAACGGCGGCGGAACTAACGAAGGCCTTACAAGAAGCCTTTGGGGAAGCGCCGGAGAAGAAACGCCTCCTGAACGCAAGGACGATATGGTTCATTGTTGGCGCAGTCTTCGCTGTTGTGCTGCTGATTGTTTTTGCAATCGTTTCTAGCGGGGCGGCAGGTTGACAGGTTGGCGCGTTAGAACGTTAGAACGTTAGTAGGTTGACACGTTGGTATGTTGGAAAGGCTGACATCCTTCGATGTTCTCAGGACAGGGGTTAGCATCCTTCGCAGCGATCAGGACAGGGGTTGGAACGCTGACACGTTTATCGCCGGCTGATGCCTGACCGCTGACGATGCGCGATATTTGGAGTATTCCTCATGAATGAGCCGATCTATATCGATCGCCCGCCACGCATACAACCATCTTTGCCCTTTGATGAAATCGAAATCCCTAGTCCGCCCAACACGCAAGAGGTCGACCAGGGCCGGTTGTTCCAGATTGCGCTGCCCATTCTGAGCATCATTGGGTTTGTGCTGGTTAGTGCGCTTGGCAGCGGACGCGGCTTATTGATGATCCCGATGGCCTTAGCGGTGCTGGGCTCGACCATCTATGCGATATACAGCTTTCGCAAGCAAAAGCAGCGTCGCGCCGAAATTATCCAGGGCTACAAGGATCGGCTGATCGAACTCAACCGTGAAATGCAGAACTACCACGATATGCAGCGCCGCGCCTACCGCTACAACTACCCCGACCCGCATACCGCGCTGCGCATTGTGCGAAACTCCTGGCGCGACGGCGAGAAAACGACGCGAACGCTGCGCTCCGAGGCGCGCCTCTGGGAGCGGCGTGTCGCGGATGATGATTTTGGCTTTGTGCGTTTAGGCCTTGGCGCCCGGCCCTCGACGGTGACCTATGTGCTGGGTGATGTTGACACCTATGATGATCCCCTGGTACGCGATGCGATGAAGCTGGCCGATGATTCGCGCTTTGTGAACCAAGCCCCGATTGTCATCACGCTGCGCCAGCCCAAAGATGACGACGATACGGAAGGGGAGCAGAAGGACGACGAACAAATACCGCAGCCGCCATTCACCCATGCGCTGGGCATCGCGGGCGAACAGAGCTCGGTCTACCAGTTCATGCGGTCGCTGGTCGGGCACTATGTCGTTTTTCACGCGCCGATGGACGCCAGGGTGTATATTCTCGCTTCTGAGAAACGCGAATGGGCTTGGACCGAGCAATTGCCGCATTGCCAGGGCGACGAACAGAGCAAGCCCCAATGCTTCGTCAACGAGATCGGCGAACAAAAAGCGGAGTTGTTGGGCGACGACGATGGCAATGAGCTCGACCAATTTCTTGAGGGTATCCGTAGAATCCTGGCGCAGCGGAAGATCCAGCTGCAAGAACACAATGAGAACGCGGAGCGCGCCGACCCAACCAAGCCATTGCTCTTGGTCGTTGTCGATCTGCTCGATGCGACATATGATGATAGTTCACTGCTACGCGAGATCGAGGCCGACTCGGCTATCTCGATTATCTTAGAAGAAGGCGCTTCGTTGGGCGCTGCTGCCATCTTTCTTGTGCCGGAGCGTAGCAAAGTCCCCAGTGGATGCCGATCCGTGATCGAAATCGAGAAGACATCGCCGGCGACAAGCAGCCGCAGCGAGCCCAAGCGGAAGCTCTATTTTCGCTTTGCTGAGACTGGAGTCAATAGTTATCGCTACGTCGGCGAAGCGGATTGTATCGCTGAGCCGCAGGTCGTGCAGCGCCTGGCCGAGGATCTGGCCGAACTCCGGGTGCGCCAGAGCGCCGGCGCCAACTTGGCCAAGTCGGTCCCCTTCCTCGATTTGATGGGCTTTCAATCGATCAACGAACTCAAAGAGGCGACTTGGCGCAATTGGCAAAACAGCGTCAAACCAGAGCAGGCGAATTGGCTGCGCGTGAAACTTGGCTTAATGTCGGGCAACAAGCCGCGTACGCTGGTGCTCTCCGCGAAGCGCGACGGCGTTCACGGTATGGTCGCTGGCAGCACCGGTTCGGGTAAATCCGAGCTGCTGATCTCGCTGATCACGGGCTTGGTCACCACCTACGACCCAACCGTGCTCAATTTCGTGCTGGTCGACTATAAGGGCGGCAGCGCCTTCAACGAGTTCAAGGGGCGTCTACCGCACTGCGTCGACGTTATCACCAATCTGGGCGAGGAAGGCGTCACGCGCATGTTTACCGCCATTCGCGCTGAATTAGAGCGACGCCAGACGCTGAACTCCAGCACGAACACCAAGAACATCGTTGACTATCGGCAGCGGGGCTACCATCTGACCCACGCGCCGTACCCGTACCTCTTTATCATCATCGACGAGTTTGCGGAGATGATCGCCGACCGCGCTGAATATAAAGCCCAACTCGAAACGATCACACGGGTTGGGCGCGCCCAGGGGGTCTCGCTCATCCTGGCGGCCCAACGACCCAGCGGCGTCACCGATCAGATGCGCTCGAATATCAAGTTTCGCATCTGTTTGCGGGTTGAGACGCCGGGCGAAAGCCGCGAGATGCTGCGCCGCTCTGATGCCGCCTTCCTGCCCGCCGGTGTTCCGGGTCGCGGCTACTTGCAGGTGGGCAACGAGGAGATCGAACTCGTTCAGGTCGCCTACACCGGTGATCGCTATTCCGACTCAGGCCAAGCCGCGCAGGCAAAGGTGATCTGGCCGGATCGAGGCGGGCAAGAGATCGTTCCCGATCAAGAGCCGCCCGAGCTGTACATTGCGATTATCGATCTGTTGCAGAGGATGGTGCAGGAACACGGGGTTAAACGGCAGCGGGCGCCTTGGCCCGACGCCTTGCCTCGGCAGCTCTGGCTCTCGCAGATGCTGATTTCGCAAGACCCGCGGGCCAAAACGATCACGTCGATTGAGTATCTGGAAGGGATCGACCAAATCACCCTTGGCCAACCGGCGGAAGCGTCGCTCAGCTTGAATCCAGCAATCAACCAGTGGTTCCGGGGCGACTGTGGCTGGTTCGAGACCCTTGACTGGAAGAACTATGCGCTGCGTTCGGTCGTCGGCCTAGTCGACAACCCCTACGCGGCCAAACAGTCGCCTCTGATCGTCGACTTTCTGAAGGGCCACGTTGTCGTCTTTGGCGCATCAGGCTATGGCAAAACGACCTTCATTCGCACCCTGATCGCTAGTCTAGCGGCGACCCACTCGCCGGACCATTTCCATGCTTACCTCCTGGATCTGGGCGGGCGCAACCTGGATGTGCTGAAAGACCTGCCGCACGTCGGTGCATTCATCATGCCCGACGAAGAAGGCTATGAGGAGCGGGTCGCGCAGCTCTTGCGCGAGATCGATGACCGCATTGAGACGCGCAAAACGTTGCTCAACAATGCGCGGGTCAGCAATATCTTCGAATACAACCAGACGCGACCGGCGATGGCTCAGCCGGCCATCCTGGTCGCCATCGATAACTTTGTCGAGTTTCTCGAAACCTTTGGCGGCGACAGCGACGCGAGCGACAATATCCTGAACAAGTTTATCGGAATCGCTCGGCAGGGCAAGGCGTACGGCATCCACTTCATTATCTCGGTCAATCAGCTTGGCAACCTGTCCAATCAACTCTACAGCCTGTTCACCGAGCGTTTCGCGCTCAAGCTCGCCGATCCATCGGAATACCGGGCGATTGTGGGCGAGCAGGCGCCAGCCGTCTCCGATGTGCCGGGGCGGGGCTACGCTAAGATTGACCGTCACGCGCTCAGCTTCCAAGTCGCGACCGTTGCCAAACCAGAGAACGAACTCAAGCGGCTGGAAGAGCTCGCCGCCAAGATCAACAACTATATGCGCTTCGGGCGGAAGTACAATCTGCCGGTTCGAGTCGATGCGTTGCCCAAATCGGTGCTCTTCACGCAACTGCTAGCGCGCCAGCACCAGCTTGAGCTGGATGCCTCTTTTCTCCAGCAACTCGAACAGGTAATGCAGCGCCAGTGGATGAAGAGCGTCGACCCCCAGCACGCCGATTGGTTGCAGGTGACAATCGGGGTCGTCTCCGGCGATCGGCCTCGCCCGCTGCTGCTCGAAGCCAAGAAGGACGGGGTTCACGGCATGATCGCCGGTGGAACGGGCGCCGGGAAGTCTGAACTGCTCATGACCCTGATTGTCGGGTTGGCGCTCAACTATGATCCCAGCGTGCTGAATTTTCTGCTGGTCGACTACAAGGGCGGCGGCGCGTTCAAGCCGTTCGAGGATCTGCCGCACGTCGTGGATATGATCACCAACCTGAACAAAGCGGCAGTGCGGCGCGTATTTACGACAATCGCCGCCGAGATGCAGCGCCGCCAGCGACTCAACGCCGAGACCGGCACCAAAGACATTGTCGAGTATCGGGCGCGCGGCCTGCACCAGACGCGCGAGCCTTATCCGCACCTGTTCATCATCATCGACGAATATGCAGAAATGATCACCGAGAGTCCGGAATTTCGCGAAGAACTCGACAGCATCACCCGCGTCGGGCGCGCCCAGGGCGTTAATCTGCTGTTGGCGTCGCAGCGCCCGGTCGGCGTTTCCGATCAGATGCGCGCGAACATTAAGCTGCGGATCTGTTTGCGAGTGGAGGGGGCGGACACCAGCCGCGAAATGCTGCGCCGTCCGGACGCTGCCTTCCTGCCGAATGGTATGCCGGGGCGCGGCTATTTGCAGGTGGGCAACGAGCATCTTGAGCTCATGCAGACAGCCTATACAGGCGAAACCTATCAGTACGCCGAAGCGCCCGAGGGCGGCGAGAAGCCGAAGTTCTACGATGTGGTTATCAAGCTGGCGAATATGCTGCTGCGTGACGAACGACCCCGGACGCCCTGGCCGCCGCCGCTGCCCGCCGCGCTGACCCTGTCAGAACCGCTGGCGCCGCGCTATCTCGACCCGGCATACCAGCCGCTTATCACGCTGGGCCGGACCGAGCGCCTAGCGCCCAACCCCTTTGTGCAGGATTGGTTAGACGGTGTCGGGGCGTGGCAGGGAATTGATTGGAATAAGGCGGCAATGCGCGCTATCGTAGGCGTGCTCGACGACCCGTACAATGCAAGCCAACTCCCGCTGATTGTCGATTTTACGAAGGGGCACGCGATCATTTTTGGCGCTGCCGGCTGGGGCAAGACAACCTTGCTGCGCTCGCTGATTGTCAGCCTCGCCAGCACACACTCGCCGAACGAGTTCCACGCCCATGTGCTCGACCTCGGTGGGCGCAACCTGGAAGCGCTGTACGCCCTGCCCCACGTGGGGACGATTATCATCCCGGACGAGCGCGGTTACGAAGAGCGTGTGCAGCAGATCTGGCGCGAACTGAACGATATCGTCGACCATCGCAAGAAGCTGTTTAGCGAGGCCGGCGTTGCGAATCTCTACGAGTACAACAATAGCCAACCCGCCCAGATCGAACCGGCCATCCTGGTAGCGATTGACAATTTCACCGAATATCTTGAGACTTTTGGCAATGTCACCCGAGCGGATGACCCGAATAACCTGCTCGAGATTTTTGTGACCCTCGCCCGCCAAGGGAAGGCCTACGGCTTGCACTTCGTGATCACGGTCAATCGGCTCAATGCCGTGTCGAGCAAGCTCTACAGTCTGTTCACCGAGCGCTTGACGCTGCGTTTGGCAGACGCAAGCGAGTACAGCGCGATTGTCGGCAGCCAGGTTCCCGAAATCGAGGAGATCCCGGGCCGGGGGTACACCCGCGTCGGACGAGCGCCCCTGGCGTTCCAGATCGGGCTGATGCCGGGTGCGATTGATAGTCAGGAGCAGGTCGGCGGCGAGACCAGGTTTGTGCGCAACATCGGCGAGAACATGACGGCGTATGTTCGCAACTCGCCGCAACGCTACCAGAACCCGCTGTGTATCGATGCCCTGCCGACTAGCTCATCGTATCGCCAACTGCTTGCCGACGAGCTGCAGATCAGCCAGGATAACAAGGTGTTCTTGACCGAGTTCAAGGCGGCGATGCTCCGAACTTGGGAGCGCAACGCTTCAGCCGAGCACGCCGATTGGTTGTATGCGCCGTTGGGCGTCACCTCGGGCAACCGCGTGCGCACCCTCCGGCTGGAGGCGAAGCGCGATGGCGCTCACGGTATGATTGCGGGCGGCACGGGTTCGGGCAAGTCGGAGCTGTTGATGACTATGATCGTCGGCCTTGCCGTCAACTTCTCGCCTGACATCCTGAATTTCGTTCTGGTCGACTACAAAGGCGGCGGCGCATTCAAGCCGTTCGAGCGGCTGCCCCACTGCGTCGACATTGTGACGAACTTGAACAAGGCAGCCGTCGACCGGATGTTTACCGCAATCAGCGCTGAGATTCGCCGGCGCCAGGCGCTCAACGCCGAGACTGGCACCAAGGATATTATCGAGTATCGGCGGAAAGGTTTACATAAAACGCGACAGCCCTATCCGCACCTGTTCATTATCATCGACGAATACTCGGAGATGATCGATGATAATCCTGAGTATCGACAGGCGCTCGATAGCATTACGCGGGTTGGTCGCGCGCAGGGTGTCAACTTGATCCTGGCTTCGCAACAGCCCAAAGGCGTCTCCGATCAGATGCGCGCAAATATCAAGCTGCGCCTGTGTTTGCGGGTGGAGCAGGTCGACACAAGCCGTGAGTTGTTGCGCCGCCCGGATGCCGCCCTGTTGCCGAATGGCGTTCCCGGACGGGGCTACCTCCAGGTCGGCAATGAGAACCTCGAACTCGTCCAGGTCTCATACTCGGGCGAGAGCCAGCCGGACGAGCGCGATGCGCCGGTGGTGTGGCCCGCCCGCCCGCCCCAGGATGCCCAGCGGACGGGCGACGAGACGCCGCGCCTCTTCGACGCGGTCGTCGCGCTCGCCTTTGAGCTCTATGGCGGTCAAATGGCGCGGAAGCCCTGGCCGGGCTTCTTGCCGGAAACGTTCAGTTTGGAGTCGCCGCTCGTCGATGCGCAGCAGAACCGCATCTTCAGGCTCGAACCGGCGATCACAAGCTGGATCAACGGCGATACCGACGCGCTCTGGCCTGGCGTCGATTGGCTTGGGGGGGCGCGACCGGCTGCGCGCCCAATCGTGGGATTGCTGGACAACCCGGCTGAGGCGCAGCAAGAGCCGCTGCGCTTCGACCTCGGTCGTAGTCATCTCGCCGTGTTCGGCGACTCGGGTCTGGGCAAATCTACATTCCTGCGCACGCTGCTCGTCAGCCTGGCGGCGACCCACTCGCTGGGCGAGATGCACGCCTATGTGCTGGATCTGGGCGGGCGCAACTTGCGCAGCCTGGAAGAACTGCCGCACACCGGTACGGTGATCTATGCCGATGAGGCGACATTCGAGGAGCGGCTGCAGCGTTTGCTGGAGCGCCTCGACCGGCTCTCCGGCGAGCGCCAGCAGATCCTGAGCACATCCGACGTGGGCAACCTGTACGAATACAACGCGCGTTTCCCCGACAAAGCGCTGCCCATCGTCGTAGTGTTGATCGATAACTTCGCCGAGTTGCAGGAAAACTACGACTCACTGGTGGAGACGACGCTGATGCCGCTGGTACGCGGCTCGTTGAGCGTTGGCATTACCTTTGTCGTCACGGCCAATATTCCGACGAATATGCCAAGCAAGCTGTATAACCTGTTTGGCGAGCGAATCACGTTCAAACAGTCCAACGCCGATCGCTATCTGGATATCGTCGGGCGCGGCGCGATCGAGATCGGCGATCTGCCTGGGCGTGGCTATATCCGGCGGAACCAGCGACCGCTCACATTCCACATCGCGCAGCCGCTTGGCATCCCGGATCAAGACGGGCGCTACATGCGCCCCGAAGCCGAAGAACTGCGCCTAATGGCCGGTCAGATGAACGACTACCTGGCGACAAAGGGCATCGATCTGATACGGCCCGACCGCATCGAGACGCTGCCCGATCTGGTGCGCCTGGAGGAGATGCTGCAGGTGGTCGAACCGACGGGTGCGCGCCGCATCCAGGCGGTGCTGGGCAAAGACAATCGCCTGCTGCCGGCGCTGATCGATCTCAAGCGCATGGGGCCGCACTTCTGCATCGTCGGCCCGCCGCTCTCCGGCAAGACGACGGCGCTGTACAACTGGGTGTTGTCAGTAGCCGAGCGCTACCCGCCTGACCGAGCCTCGTTCGTGCTGATCGACTTGCAGGGACGGCTGTTCGAGTATGGCGGCAAGCACAAGCTTGGGGAGCTGCCGCATGTGGTCAGCAGTATTTCGGAAGTCGCACAACTGGACGAACTGACCGCGCAGCTAAAAACCGAGTGTGCGATGTTAGCAGAGCAAGGCGTGGATCGTGCGGTCTACATCATCATCGACAATTTTGACGACTTCAGCGAAGAGCTCGAAGGCAACCAGAGCGGGCGGAACATTCTCCGCGATCTTGCCGGGTTGGCGCGGCGCTATGGTCGCGATGGGTTGCATTTCGTGATCAGCGGCATGCTCGATGGCACGACGAACGAATTGCGCAAGCGGGTGCAGTCTACCGGCTATGGTCTTGGTCTGCGTACGGAGCAGGCGCTGGCGAGCCTGCGGGTTCAGCGCACGCCGGCGGCGCTGCGCAATAAGGAGTTGCCGGTTGGGCGCGGCTATATCGTCAAAGCTGGTCAGCCTGCGCTGCTCCAGGTGGCGACGCCATATGAAGGCAACGGGCATCAGGCAGCGAGCGGCGACGATGGCGACGAAGCAGCCTACATCGCTGCAGCGCTCGATGCCTGGGTCGAGCGGTTGCGTGCGAAATACCCGCGTCAGCAAGCCGCGTGGGCATCTGTCGATGGAGCGCCGCCATCGCAGCAGACCGCGTCACCGCAGCAGAGCAAAAAGCTGAACCAGATGCAGGCTATTTTGCGGCGCGGCATGCGCCAGGAAATTACGAATTTGAAACAGGGGAATGGGCATCAGTCGCTGCTTATGGAACAGTTGGTCCAGAGCCTTGACAGGTGGAATGACGAAGAAGTCGTCGTGAAGCTGCTGCGGGAACTCTGTGTGAAACAACATATGGATATGGGCTTGGACAAAGCGGCGGCAGAACAGATAGTGGATGCCATGAATGTGGACTCGCTGTTGTTAACACTCGATGGTTCACTTCCGGCTGAAGGTGATCGCGGCGCTTGAGCGTGTTATGCACAAGGGTGATGGAATATGAGTGCTGGTCAATCTCGGATCGAGTTGTTCGTCGACGTTCTGGCGGAAAAGAATCAACGGGCGCTGGTCCTGCCCAACGTTACGGTCACTGAGTTGGTGGAAGAGATATTGCAGGAGTTTCGAACGCTGGACCATCTGTCTGATCTGGCTGACGATTACCAATTGCTCAAGGTGCGTGATCGTTCGCTGCTCGACCCATCCGCTCAGATCGGCAAACAACTGGCCAACCATGACCACCTAGTCCTGGTCGAGCATGAACCGCCGTTACCGGAAAAGACCCGTCGCCCGACCAAGCATCTGTACCTGCGCGACGCAGACACGGGCAAGGTCTACAAACTGCATTGGCAGCCGGCGATTATTGGGCGTCCTGAAAATACCCAGCAGCAGAAGAGTGTCATCTCGGTCGATTTGACCGGGCACGAACGGGCGTTGCGGGTATCGCGCCAGCATGCTCAGATTAGTGAAGAGAACGGGCAGTATTACATTCAGCGCCTGTCGCAAAACCCGACGACCATCAAAGACGAGCAGGGGGCGACAATCGTGCTGGATATGGAGAAGCGCCCGTTACAGCCCGGCCAGATCATCTACCTCGACAACAGCCGGATCGCGCTCACATTTCTGGTTCGCGAGAAGGAGCGTATTCCATGAGCACCGATGTTATCCAGGCCAACTATGACCATCTGGACGCGGTTGCGGCGCGCTTCGGCCAACACGCGGAATTGGTCGTTGCGCTCGACAGCCGGATGCGGCAAGGCGTCCAGGCGCTGGCCGACGGCGGCTGGGAGGGAGCGGGCTCCGCCGCGTTCCTGGCCGAGATGCAGGGTGAGGTTTTCCCCGCGCTGCAGCGCTTCCAGTATGCCTTGGAAGAGGCGCGCGCCGTGACGCTGGAGGCCAAGATCATTCTCCAGCAGGCGGAGGAGGAAGCGGCCAGCGTGTTCCAGGGCGATGGCACGGGCATGCGCAGCGCGGCGGCAGGCGCTGAAGCGCAAGGTGTCCTCGATCATGTCGGCGACTTCTTCGGCGGCATGTACGCTGAAGGCAAAGATATGGTCACTGGGGTCTGGAATATGGTGACCAATCCTATCGATACGGCCAAAGGTGTTTGGCACGCAGTGACGCATCCGGAAGAGTTCTGGGAAGCCTTCAAGCAACCCTATGTTGAAGACTGGGAAAGTGGTCATCCCTGGCGGGCGATCGGACGGGGCGTGATGTTCGTTGGCTCAGCGCTGATCGGCACAAAAGGCGTGGATAAGGTCGGGAAAGCGTCTAACATGAGCCGTGTCGCTCGCGTCGCCGGAGAAACCGTAGACGACGCGGGCCGAATTGCGCGAACGAGCTCTGGTGAAGTGTCTCTTGCAAGCGGTGTTGCCAAAGGAGTGTCCGCGGAACGAGGTTTATTGAACACATATGGGGATGCTTTATGGGAAATACTCGGGCCAGGCAGAGTATCGCATGCAGATGAATGGACATCAACGCTATCGCGTGCTCGCGAGATGGGAGTTGAAGTTGTCGATCGACCAGGCACTCTTGCCTATGAGCCTATGTTTGGAGCGCCGGGCCGGCTGCTTCTTGATCCGGATGCTTCCATCGGCGCACTGCGTCACGAATTTCGCCATGTTCTAGACGATGCCGATCTGGGTCATCCAGGCTTCAGAATTATGGCTGACTCGGAAGCCTTTTGGAGATTGGAGTATCGTGGCTACATGGAAGAGATTAGACTTGCGCGCGAGATACGGGCCTATGATGCAGCTCGCAATATTCTTCAGGAAATGCGGGCCCGTCGCCGCGAAATTCTTGGGGAGTAAAGAAGATGAGAAAACACACAGATATCCAAAAACTCATTGATCGGATTCGAAGCAAGGCGCTTTCCGATCAAGAACTCGTCGATCTGCTTGGCGACGAAAGGTTACTTGTTGTCGCCAATGTGTTAATGACGCTGCCCTCAATACCGTTGACAAATGCCCGACCAGTCGTGGATGCTGTATTAAAAGTTGCTTATGGGAACCAAAGTCACAAGGTGCTCTTGGGAACGGTGAGTTTGAGGAAGCTTGCTGCGCTATCTCTCCAAGCAATGCAGAATGAGGAAGCACAGCAAGCCTTTCAGGATCTTGTTGCAACGTTCAACCAGCAAGAACGGAAGGATTTGCAATGGTTGATTGAGACCAATCAATTGCAAGGCGGGGCAATCGCGCCTGAGCGAAGTGTGAATGTAGAGCATAAGCAGCAACAACAAGATTGAACACATATCGAAAGATAGTGGCTTGATTATGGAAACATATATTCTAACCTCCGCCGAGCTCGCTGTGCTCACAAAGCATCTCTCTGGCGGTGCATTTGTACTGGACGAGGCTGCATACGCAGATCTGGGCATAACCCCAGAACAATTGAACCTGGCGGAGGACCAGCTCGCCGAGCGCGGGCTTTTGGTGCGGTCGCCAGGAGAGCAAGAGGCTGGCGTATCGGGTGATATCGCCACCGTGCTGGCAACCTCCTTCGCTCCAGATATGGTGTGTATTGTGCGCACGCAACGCCGCAACACTGCAGAGCCGGTGGTGTACTACAGCTTTACGCCTGAATGTATTGCGCGCAATTATGTGGATGCAGCAGGGCAGCACGTCTTTTGTGAATTCGCAACCCTAGACGACGTGCTGCACGAAATCCTGGCGGCCAGCGGTGTGACTGCCACACAGACAGATAACACCAGCGCTGCTGCACAACCATTAGATGTGTTGTTGGCTGAGAGTGAAACACTGACGCTGCTTATGGCCGTTATCGATCCTGCCCAGCCACAACCACAGGTGCAGAACCTTTCCTGGCTCGTGGCGCGCAATAGCGTATGGCTTGTCACGGCGGAGGCTCAACCAAGCACTGCCAGCGCACGCCCGGTTGATCGGCTGGAATTGCAACAAGCTATTGCGAAGACACTTGTGTCTGATAATTCCTGACTGGGTTAAGGCGAGCATGATCCGACAGACAGTCCTCCAGTTTCATGAGGATGCGCCAATCATCCGACGATGATCAAGAAGCCGAGAATTTATGAGTACTGACATTATCCAGGCCAACTATGACCATCTGGACGCGGTTGCGGCGCGCTTCGGCCAACACGCGGAATTGGTCGTTGCGCTCGACAGCCGGATGCGGCAAGGCGTCCAGGCGCTGGC
>JAKSDJ010000205.1 GCA_022360155.1 Chloroflexales bacterium
ACATCCACAAAGTGCCAGTAGTTGGCACAGGCCTCGACCGCAATATGCCGCTCAGCCGAAAACATGCCTTTGCGACCATTGAGGTACACAACCAGCAAGAAGATAATGCCAGTGATAACGTGGAAGGCATGCATACCGGTCATCATATAGAATACTGACGCCATAGCGCTTTCGCCCGGTCCGCCGATGTGTTGAGCGGCCTGCGGCCACTCGATCGCGACGACACCGATAAAGAAGCCCAGACCAAGCAGCATTGTCAGCAAGATACCGCGTAGAAAACCCTTCTGATCGCCATGGGCGATCATCGTTTCGGCGCGGTTCATGAAGAAGCTGCTAAGCAACAGCACCGTTGTGACGAGTAGCCCCAGTGCTTGGTCAAGTTCGGGTCGCGTTCCGCCCAGCAGATAGAACCTGGTCACAAACAGCCCGGCAAACATAAACCCGTCAGAGATAATAAACAACCAGAGGCCAAGCCGGATATTAGCGGCTTTCTGCAGATGCGCTGCATAGTCATCGTGTACTGTTGCTTCGATATGCTGTCCTGCGACCAGGATGGGCTCAGCGGTTACGATATCTTTCGTGGCCATCTAATGATCTCCCTCAGCAGAAAAGACCCGTGGCAGGTGCATAAAATATTGAAGAACAACCCAAGCCTTGATCAGCGCAATCAAGAGAAGCAGCCAAGCTGAGTTGAACGAGACACCGACAAAGTATTCCACAATGGTGAGTACGGCAAGGATCACCAGAATAACCACGCCTCGACGCAATGCTGTGGCTTTCTTCGCTTTTGCATGTTCCATTCGCTAGACTCCTGAATTGCTGTTTGTTGCTCCAAATCCAATGATATCCGCTGGCTCGGCAAGTCTCAGTCGCCGGCGCCAGCCGGTCCCAGACGCGGCCCCATCGGTTTTGCTTCCGGTATTGGTCCATCCAAGCTGACATACGTTGACCCAGGGAGGCCATAGTCATAAGGCTCGCCCGTAACCGTGAGGTGTCGACCGACATAATTCAGCTCTGGCGCTGGCGAAGGCAGTTGCCATTCAGGTGAGCGCGAACGCCAGACATTCTCGGTTGCGACTTCACCATAGCGCGCACTATGCACCAGATTGAAGAGAAAGATCAACACAGAGAGACCGATAAGGAATGCGGCAATAGTGGCGACCAAATGCGCATCATCGAACCCCTGCGCCGGATCATAGTCGGCGATGCGTCGCCGCATGCCGAGCAGCCCCACCCAGAACATGCCAAAAGTCATAACCCAGAACGATGGCGTCATCAACCAGAAATGGATTTTACCCAAGGTCTCGTTCATACGCCGCCCGGTAATCTTAGGGTACCAGTAGTAAATTGCGGCAAAAAACGGGTAGACGAACCCGCCGAACATCGTATTGTGGAAATGGCCGACGATAAAGTATGAGTCATGGAGATGCAGGTCGGTGGAGACGGTGCCATTAGGCGGACCGGTCAACCCGCCGAAGAGGAACACCACAATTCCGCCGAGCACAAAGAGCATCGGTGTAGGAAATTCGATCTTGCCGCCCCAAAGCGTTCCAACCCAACTAAAGAACTTGACCCCGGTTGGTACAGCAACGAGCATGGTCGTATACATGAAGGGCACTCGTAAGTATTCCTCCATGCCCGACGTGAACATATGGTGAGCCCAGACCAGGAAGCCGACCAGCGCAATTGCCATCGATGACATCGCGATCCACCGATACCCGAATAGCGGCTTGCGCACAAAGACCGGCAGCAGTTCACTGATAACACCTAATCCCGGCAAGATGAAGACATAGACCGCCGGGTGCGAATAGAACCAAAACAGGTGTTGGAACAAGATCGCGTTCCCGCCTTTATCTGCGTTGAAGAAACCCATGCCGAAGAGCCGCTCGAACATGACCATCTGGAACGAGAGGCCAATCAACTGCGTTGCTGTGAAACCGATCAGCGAGGTGGCAAATGCCGCCCATACGAAGATGGGTATCCGGAACATCGTCATACCGGGCGCACGCATGCGCACGGTAGTGACAATAATATTCAGTGATCCGAGGATGGACGAAAGACCGATGATATAGACACCGAGGAAAAACATCTGCACGCCGGGGAAGGTCCGGGCGCTCAACGGCGGATAACCGGTCCAGCCGCTCTCGAATCCATTCAGGAGCATGCTGCTCAACACCAAGATAGAGCCGGGCACATTGATCCAATAGGCGAAAGCGTTTAGGCGCGGAAAAGCCATATCGCTAGCGCCGATCATCAACGGCACCAGATAGTTCGACATGCCGCCGACACCTAGCAGAATCGCCGCAATCATCACGATGCCATGCAGTCCGATTAGCGAGTTGTACATCGTGATCGGCAAAAATTGCATTCCCGAACGCGCCAGTTCTGCGCGGAAAATCAAGGCGAATAAACCGGCGGTAGCGAGCAGTACAACACTCGTGATGCCATACTGGATGCCGATAACCTTGTGGTCATACGACACACCGAAATAGCGCTTCCAGCCGCGCGGATCATGTCCATGATGCTCCGGCGCCTCGGTTCCGCGCGTCCATTTCCACCAATCTGACAACGCTCCCACGCCGATCATGAAGCCAATCACGCCAAAGAGCGCGCCGACCACAAGCACCGGCTCGTCCCGCGGGAGTATTTCGAGCAGGGGTTCCAGTCCCATGGCCATCCTGATCAGCATGACCAGCGCCATACCCGTGATTGTGCCGATAATCTGGGCAATCAGGCCGCGAATGATGCCCAACGACAAGATGTTCATATGCTGCTCTCCTCTACGCCTCGCCAGAAAATAGGGAAATGGGATGCGATGTTAATCCATTCGTCTGGGTGTTTACGTAGCAGATCTCAATCTGTACCTTTGTCAACTTACTCCAAACTCTCGATGTAAGCGATCAGGTCTTCGATCTGCTCTTCGGTCAGTTGCTGTTCATAAATTGGAGGCATAAGATCGGGCTGAAAACCCTCGGTAATCTGGTCGTTCGGGTTAAGAATCGAGTTGCGCAGGTAGTCTTCATCAGCAACAACCGTCGTACCGTCGTCGAGAGTAACCTCGCGGCCAAAGAGGCCCTGCCACGTCGGCCCGACGACCGACGTGCCATCGGTAGTGTGGCACGCAATGCAGCCGTAGCGGGTCGCCCAGAGCGCGCCGCGTTCGGCGGGATTATCGGGCAGACTTGCCTCCATCTGTTCCTCGACCCAGCTATCGAAGTCGGCTTGCTCCATCACAATAACCGGGCTTTCCATATAGGCATGCGACCCGCCGCACAGTTCAGCGCAACGCACTTTGTACTCACCTACAAGCGTGGGTGTGACCCGCAAGTCGCGCACAAAGTCCTTGCCGGGCAGTGCATCTTGTTTGACTCGAAATTCTGGCACCCAGAACGAGTGAATAACATCGGTAGAGGTTAATTTGAGGAGCACCTGGCGATCTTTGGGGAGGTACAGCTCGCTTGAGGTGATGCCAAATTCGGGATATTCGAAGCGCCAGCCCCATTGAAAGCCGGTAACGTTGACTTCCATCGCTTGCGGGTCTACCCGTAGCGTCTCATCGAGGGATTGTGCGCCCACATACGAGAAATAGACCACGATCACCAAGGGAATAACCGTCCACGTGATTTCCAAACCAGTATGACCCTCGAAATGATCGCCATCGCTTGTATCGCCTTTGCGGCGGCGAAACACAACAAAGCTATACAGCATAAAGACAATAATGAGCGCAAAGAGGAACGCAATGAGCCGAAAGTGCTGCGTAAAGAGGCTGTCGATTGGAGTAGCCTGAGCGCTTGCATTGATTGGCAGCAGAGTAAGGTTGTCCAGCAATAAACTGACGAGGACTGTAACGATAAAGATCAGCGCCCCAACGATAATAAAGTGCCTCATGTACTTCATGCAGAACCTCTCCGCTGCGTATCAATTCGATCAGTCTTTACCTTATTGCGCGAGAAGTCGGGTCGCAAGCTAGCTACGTAGCGCGACCCGATAATGGTAAGCAGCCCTTGTGTGGTAATATGTGCAGTTCTAGGGGAGAAGATAACATAGCTGGCGCCTTCAGAACATCGATGGTCCGTTCGCACCTATACTTTTGGGGTAATGGAACGTGACACCTAAAACGAGAGTCACAAACTAGACTGACCACACATCAATGGGTAGCAATAACATTGCCGTGAATTTCGCAGAAATGACACATATGTATTTAGACGAATATCGTGTGTTTATTCACAAAATTATAGCATGCCATACTATGACTGTCAATTTTTATTAAGATCCGAGAATGCTCAAACCTATAAGGAACAAGGTATTTTGCACACCTTTAACACAGAAATACTTGACAGATTGCAAAGGTTTTGGAAAATATTTGCACATACTTCGCACATAAAAATAGAGTGGCGGACTTGTGTCGCGCTCCATATTCCTTCGTCCCACGACATGTAGCTTGGGGGTGATAATAACACACATGGCTCGGCAATAGTCGTACAGCCTAAACCGGGTCACACCGCCGCCCACCTAGACGTGGGCAATGATCGTATTCTTAAAGGTTGAATCAGGTGATTCTGACACAACCTTTGTTTCGACGGTTATTCACTTCTTGCCAATGACGAGAAGCATCGAACGGGTCGGCGCTGCCACCGCAGTGAGCGCAGCAAAGAGGCCTTTGGCGACAACGCGCAACGGGTGTTTGTACAGCCGTCCCATCTCAAGCCCAACCTTTTCCCAAGGAGCTTCGTAGCGGCGCTGTACGATGCGGAATCCAGCCTGCTCAACCAGCCAACAGAGTTCGCTCATGGTGTAGGTGCGGCTATGCGTAGTATAGCGCGCCTCGCCCTCCAACAGCATTTGCTGGCGAAATTCCGCCGGGGTCACTAAACTTTGCCAGAGCAACAGACGAAGTATGGCGCGTAAGCGACTCTTCGCGTAGAGCTCGTTGGGCGTGGTGATCAAGAGTTTGCCGCCAGGCGCCAGCACACGGTGAAACTCGCGCAATACAGGTAGCGGCGAATAGACCAGATGCTCGATCACCTCCGAGAATACGACCCAATCGAACGAGTTGTCAGCAAAAGGCGTCGGCTCACGCTCCAAATTCGCTTGGCGCACCTCGACGCCAAGTTCTTCCCAGAGCGACCGGCGCGGTGCAGGATTGAGATCGACCCCGCTGACCTGATAGCCAGACTCAACCAGCAGTTGCGTACATTGGCCAGGAGTAACGCCAATTTCGAGGATACGCGCGCCAGGGGCGGCATCGAGCGCAGCCAGGATTACCGCGTAGCGATGGCGATGGAGCCGGAAGTAGGCGTCTTTTCCATCAGTGCGCGCCCTATCTTCAAGGCGTCGGAACAGGGTTATTGGAATGGTGCGACGCATAGATTCAGTATCATATTAGCGGTTGAAGCTTCGGGTGTTTATAGTATCATAGAAGCCGTTCGCCAGCAATCGGCGAATGGTATATACATAATATGTGAAGGTTGTGCAGGTTTGGTGCAAATCGGCAATAATGAAAAATCCACCCCAACGCTCTTGCGCCAGTTCATTCGGTGGTACGGCAATGCCAGTTAGAACAGAATAGCATGGATATGAGCATACAAGGAGCCTGGGATGGATAATCAACAATCACCCCAACGCGAATCTTTATTTGAATTACGGCGCCTCATTTTGCGCTGGTTAATCAGCACCCTGGCGATTTTTGCAGCCGTGTGGCTTGTGCCAGGGATCGAGTTCACTGGACCAGGCTGGCAGCTTGGTATTGTTGCGGTGGTCTTCGGTCTGCTCAATGCGCTCCTGCGACCGCTGCTCGTCTTGTTAACTTGCCCGCTCGTCATTCTCTCTCTGGGCCTGTTCGGGTTGGTGATCAATGCGCTCATGCTGGGGCTTACCTCGGCGCTGGCGGAGAATCTGGGCATCGCTTTTAGGGTGGACGGTTTCTGGCCGGCATTCTTTGGCGGCTTGGTGATCTCACTGGTCAGCCTGCTCTTGAACATTTTGGCCGGGGAGCAGCGTGTTGTTACCGTGCGAATTGGCGGTCCGCCACGTGATGATCGGTAGTCGCGGATCGAGACCGGAGACGGCATGTCCAAGCGACCAGATGACAGACCAACGCCTCGTTTCTGTGCCAATTGCGGCTTCGAACTTCCTCTAGGCCAACCGCAGTTCTGCGTTATGTGCGGCCAAGCAGTGCAGGGTGCGCCGCCAGTGCAGGTCGCTCCTGACGACACTCCGCCTCGTGCTGGCGCCGCCGCAAAGGTTGTGACGGTTAAGCTATCCAAAGCACGTGTCGAACAATCGGTCGTTGGCGGCACTGTCCGGTTGCCAAGTTCGGGAGCTGTTCCGCCAGGACTCTGGTTTGCGCCAACACCGCCAGGGGAGACCGATGTCATTGCTATGTATGCTCCGCTCCGTGCGGTTGTTGGCGGATGGAGCGGATTGCGTGGCGCTGATTGGTGCAAAATAGGCGAGGCTTCCTGCAAAGATACGGGTGAGAATGCAGTCTTCTTCGAGGCCAAGCGCGAATGGTTTGCAGCACAGGGCTGTGCGCGCGATTTGCGGCTACCGATCAACATTCGCGCCGAGTCCTACACCGAGGCAGACCGCACCTGTCTGGGTTTTCGTTACCGCATTGGGACCGACGCACCGATGCATGTGACTATAGCCCGGTGGATTGACACCGCAGACAGACAATGCCACGACGTCGCAATTCCCCAGATCCAGATCATGGCCCCGCCGCGGTTCAAACGTATTTCGGACTATTCTGAAGCTATTCAGCGGATGAACAATAATGATGCGGCTACTTGGTCACGCGAGGGCGTTGTCCACGGACTCTATCGGATTGATAATCTGAGCCAGCAGCGCACGCCGGCTGGTCGTGGCATCACCCCACACGAAATCACTGGGGCTGGCTTGGCATACAACTGGCGAAATTATTCTACGGGGTCTACCGGGTGCAGCTATTCCACTCGTTGATCTGCACTCGACAGCAATGGAACAAGTTGCGCCCACGTATGCAGGCCGATGCACAAGAGTTGGGACTCGATATGGATACCGACTCGGTTGTCGAGCGGTGGCTGGATCGCCGGGGCCACGATGGGGTTGTCTTCGAACCAAGCAAGGAGCAGGGAGAGAACCGCCAGGTAGTCATTGCGTTTCGTCGGACACAGGTTACCGCAATTCACAACTCGTAGACAGGCAGGCGTCCGCCCAATCAAACACAGAGCGCAAAGAGACAATAAATCTCTTTGCGCTCTGTGTGAATCTGATGCACGTCAATCTACGGGCGCCCGCCTATCGGCTATCCCCGCGTACGCAGGAACCATCGATACGATCGACTATGTTCAATCAGGTGGGTTGCTGTGCAGTTGTCTCGGGCGCTGCCGCTGGCTCAACAGACGGCTGTGCAGCAGCGGTTGCGCCCCGCGCTGCTGCCATTTTGGCCTTCTCCTCCTCGACCAATACCCGCCGCAAGACCTTGCCCACCATGGTCTTGGGTAATTCGCTGCGGAATTCGATCTCGCGCGGCACTTTGTAGGGAGCAAGATGTTGCTGGCAGAACTCTTTGACCTCTTCAACTGTCAGAGTTGCATCCGGCTTGAGAACGACATACGCCTTCACGGTATCATCGCCGCGAGTTGGATGCGGGATGCCAGCGACCACTGCTTCGAGTATCGCCGGATGCATGAAGAGCACTTCTTCTACATCGCGCGGCAACACTTTATAGCCGCTGGCAATGATCATATCCTTCTTGCGGTCGACAATAAAGAAGTAGCCATCGTTGTCAACTTTACAGATATCACCAGTATGCAACCAGCCATCCGGATCAATCGTGTTCGCTGTCTCTTCAGTCCGTTTCCAGTAGCCCTTCATCACCTGCGGCCCACGAACGCATAATTCGCCCTGTGCATCAGTGTTGAACGGTAATGGCTCACCGGTTTCCAAGTCAATAATCCTGGCTTCGACATCGGGAACAGGCACACCAATGCTGCCGGCCTTGCGTGTGCCGTTGATGGGATTACAGTGGGTCACCGGGGATGTTTCGGTCAACCCAAAGCCCTCAACCAATCGCCCGCCCGTGAGTTTGCCGAAACGCTCTTGCACCTCCATCGGCAGCGGAGCTGAACCGCTGATACAGGCCCGCACGCTGTGCAAGTCATAATCCTGCACCTTAGGGTGATTCACGATGCCGATATACATCGCCGGTACGCCGGGGAAAAGGGTGCAACGTTCCTTCTGGATGACATTCATAACATTGTCAATCGGGCGCGGGTTGGGCACAATCGTCATCTCAGCGCCCATATAGACACTGTAGAGCATCCCGACTGTCATACCATACACGTGAAAGAACGGGATCGCGCCCATCATCCTCTCTTGACCTGGTTTCCCATCGGTCAACCAGGCCGTAAGCTGAATGACATTCGAGATCAGATTGCGATGGGTCAGCATTGCCGCCTTGGGCAATCCAGTGGTGCCGCCTGTGTATTGAAACAATGCCACTTCGTCCGGGTTCACATCAACCTTCGGAGGCATCGGATCATATTTTTGCAGCAAGTCGTTAAAAAAGAAGGCATTGGAATCGTGAGGGACATCAATCCAGTCCTTCTCTTTACGCTGGCTGCTTCTGACCAACAGATTTGAGGGGAAGGGCAACGTATCGAAGATATGCGCCACAATAACGCGCTTGATTGGGGTTTCAGCCTGCACTTCGTTTAAGCGCGGCCAGAAGAGGTTGAGTAACAGGATCGTTTCTGTACCGCTATCTTCAAGCTGGTGTTTCAACTCACGGCTGGTATAGGTTGGATTAATATTGACGATCACCGCACCAAGACGCATCGCGGCAAAAAAGGCAATCACAAAATGGGGCGAGTTAGGAAGCATGAGTCCGATCCGGTCGCCCTTGCGGACGCCAAGTTGGGAAAGCGCCGTAGCAAACCTATTCACCAACTCATTGAGCCGGTTGTAGGTTGTTTTCCCGCCGATGGTCATCCGCCCGCCAAGGATATATTTGAGGACAAAGTTGGTAGCAGTTTTTGCGGGATATTTCCGGGCAGTTTCAGCGAGCAACGTGTCGATAGGGATTTCCGGGTAAGTCAAGCTCTGAGGCACGCCCTTCTCATAAAATTTTAGCCAGGGCCGATCCATCAAGGCACCTCCTTACATAGCTTTGCACCATTGCTTCTAGTAGGAAGAAGAGGAGAATATGAAATGTGACACCTAATGGAGCGTTGGATGTTCCCACACTCCATTACGCATCACCATCACTTACTCTCGACAGACTCCACAATGGGGGCGTCAAGATATCAACGTCGGTCAATCTGCGCGTGGTTCCTGTCTGGCTAGCACAGCGCGCCTATGGATCAGACATCATCGCGCAGCCAGCCGCGCTCACGGGCAATAAACTTGATCGTCGCATCATCAGGCGGGTAGAGGCCAGCCGCCTGGTAAGCGTAAGCCAGCAACGCCGCCCCGCCGACCAGACCAACTGTCAACCCGACGATAAACGTCAATGCGCCGAATATCTTCTGCATCAATAGACCTCCTCAGACTCTTTATTGAGATGCTCTTGTGGCGCTCTAGCCTCTGTATCATAACGCATAGCAGTAAGAAACGCAACCGGTGCGAAATGCAATCCCGAAGCGTATGTGCAAAGAGTTTCGCGCCAGCAACACCTTGTCTTCATCCTAACCTTATGTATGTTCCTCTATACGCACCTGCGTCCAGTTGGGCGCAATGATACCCTGTGGGGTAAGGACGAGTCCTTGAACCGTTGGCCGAATCAAAATAGAAGACTGCGGATTGTAGAGCGGCAACCATCCAACTTCAGAGACAGCGATCTGTTCGGCTTGATTATAGAGGCTCAAACGCTCTCGATATTGGGTTTGCTCGACCATCTGATCCGCCTGACGAACCAACTCATCGAATTCTGGGCTTGACCAGTGCCCGTTGTTGAATGGCGAGTTGGTGCGCAGTTGCTGCGAGAGGAAGTTTTGCGGGTCGGGATAATCCGCTCCCCAGATGCTCAAATACATATCCAAACCGGTTGCCGGTTCCCTATATGTCTGGTCCAAGCGCCGGATGAATTCAACGAGGGGTAATCCCTCTAGGACCACATTCACCCGTAGCGTATCATACCAGGACTGTTGCAGAAAGTGCGCCACCGCAGCGTTCTCACCATCTTTACTATACGTCAACGTAATCTCTGACAGCGCTTGACCTGAAGGATATCCGGCAAAGCCCAATGCTGCACGCGCCGCTATTGGATCAAATGTCTCGCCGTTGATGGGAAGGGATGAACCGGGCATCCCTGCAGGCAGAATACGATCTGTTGGCTTGACCCTGCCCGCCAGAATCTGTTGAGTCAGAGCGTCTTTGTCTACGGCTAGCGCAAAAGCGCGTCGAACATCGGCGTTGTCGAAGGGCGCCATTCGATTATTGAAGCCAACGTAGCGCACGCTCAACGCATTGACGGTGCGGAGATCAGGGCTACCGCGCATTTTGTTCACCTGTACCGATGAGAGGCCCGTTTGAATATTCCCAATAATGTCGAGTTCACCTTGACTGTACAGTTCATAGGATTCTGTAATGCTAGGCAAAAAGGGTATTTCGATAGCGGCAATGCCAAGATTTCCCCGCCAATAGAAAGGGTTGGCTTGGAGCTTGATGTACTGATTATGCCGCCATTCAACGACGCGGAACGGCCCAGTGCCATAGGCATGCTCCATCCATTTATCGCCATGCTTTTCGATCAATGTTCTGGATACGACAAAGGTATGCGGATAGGTCAACTCGGAGAGAAAATAAGCCAGTGGTTCGTTGAGCTGTATTTCCAATGTACGATCATCCAACGCGCGTACCCCGCTAGCTGTTGGTTTCACTCCATTGATCACGTCAGTAGCGCCGGTGATATGCTTGAGTAATTCGGGCGCGCCATAGGAGGCTGTCTCTGGCGCTAGAGCACGGTTGATGGAATATAGAAAGTCTTCTGCAGTTACTGCTGTTCCATCACCAAACTTCAAATCCGCACGGATTGTGAAGGTATAGGTTTTTCCATCAGCGCTGATCCGCCATTTCTCGGCGCCATCCGGGCGGACCCGCAAATTCTGGTCGATGCGGACAAGGCCGCCAAAGACAAGATTGATCACCGTGTTCGACTGGAGGTCAGCCGGAAGAGCCGGATCGAGTGATGTAAGGTCGGCGACACCTTCGAGGCTCCAGCGTAATGTCCCGCTCGGTTCAGGAGGATTCGTCGTTGAAGCCAACAAACAGGAGGCCAACACTAACAGAAGGCCAACGAGAACCCAAAGACCGACAATACGTCTAGCTCCGCCTTTAAAATTGCGTATCACTTGTCGAGCAGCAGGTTGGATTTTGTGGCCGGTCGCTCGTTGCTTGCCGCTCATCATCCACTGTTCTCGCTTGTCACTCACACTGCACAATACACTCCGGACAGGCCGTTCATTATTCGCAGTTTATCGTTTGAAGCCCAGCACATCGACAAGTTCTTGCAACAGGGTTTGAGCTGCGCGTATATCGCGGCCTTCTGCCGCAGCGGCCAGAATATCGCCGCTCATCCCTTTGATAATATCAAGCGCTAACGGCGTGTTGAGGTCATCGGCCAGCGCGGCGTCGAAGGCGGCGCGCGCCCGGCTCAGATCAAGCGCGGTCGCCCTGCCGCCGCCGACGGCCAGCGCCTGCTGCAGCCGTTCCACGGTTGCTGTAGTTCGGATGACGTCGCTCCGTTCATAGGAAAAGTCGTCACGGTAAGGAAAACTCAGCAGATACCAACGCACCGCATTTGCGCCATGGTCGCGAATTGCATCGCTTGCAAAAACTAGGTTGCCCAGCGATTTGCTCATCTTCTCGCCATCAAGCCCGATCAGGCCGGCGTGCATCCAAAAGCTGGCAAAAGGGCGCAACCCTGTTACCGACTCGGTTTGCGCAATTTCACAAGGATGGTGCGGGAAGAGCAGGTCACGCCCTCCGCCGTGAATGTCGATTTGTGGACCGAGGTAGCGCGTTGCCATTGCACTGCACTCGATATGCCAACCTGGTCGGCCCATTCCCCATGGGCTCTCCCATGTCGGGTCGCCCGGCTTCCCAGTCTGCCAGAGAATGAAGTCGAGCGGGTCGCGCTTATGCGGGTCGTCCGGATTATTCCCGCGTTGGTTCGCCGTGGACAGCAGGTCATCATAGCCCATACGCGCCATCGCCCCAAAATCCGGGTCGCTCTGCACACTGAAGTAGACATTGCCTTCATGAACATACGCATGGCCCAGCGCAATTAATTTCTCGATAATCGGGAGCATCGTCGTGATTTCTTCGCTGGCCCTGGGAAAGAAGGTCGGCGGTACAATATTTAGCGCGGCGCAGTCGACCTGGAAGCGTTCGACCTCGCGTTGCGCCAAGTCGCGCCAGGCGATGCCGTCGCGCTCAGCCCGCTCGAAGAGCGGATCGTCTACATCGGTAACATTCTGGCAATAGGCAACCTCGGCGCCCTGCCAACGCAAGTAGCGCACCAACACATCAAAGACCAGAAACGTGTGGGCATGGCCAATGTGGGTTGTATCGTAGGGCGTTACGCCACAGACGTACAGCGTCACTGGTCGGTTGGTCGGGATGATGAACTCGTCCTTCGCCGCAGAGAGAGAGTTATAGAGGCGCATACATTCTCCACAAAGCAACTATAAGTGGCTTAGTACCGATGCAGGAACATCGCACTCCTGACTTGCCGAATCAGATGTTATTCGCGATAGAGCGGTCGGTTTAACCGCCACGATCGTAATATCATCGTGTTGTTCAGCTTGGCCCATAAAATCTTGGACCTGTTTCAAAATTGTATCAACAAGCGTTTGGACATCAAGATGGCCTGCGACCGCGATCAACGCTTCAAGTCGTTGGAAGCCGAACAGTTCGCCGGCTTCATTATGGGCTTCTACAAGACCATCGCTTAGGAAGAGGATGAGATCTTCTGGTTCAAGCTTCAAAACGATATCCTGATAGAACGCGCCAGGCAGCGAACCGACCGGCAAACCGCTCACGTCAATGAACTCAGTGACCAGGCGTCTGTGATTTTCCTGCGTCATCGTCGCGGGCATGTCTAATGTAGCTGTGTTGACCTGGCGTACCAAGAGCGGGGCGATCATCCCGGCGTTGGCGACTGTCATCGTGCATGAATGAAGATCGAAAGCGGCAACGAGTAATGCTGCATTCATACGGTTCGAGAGCAGGCGTGGCGCGAGCAGCCGATTGAGTGCGCTCAACAACTCGGCGGGTCGCTCGGTGTAGCGCGCTTGCGATTCAACCATACTGCTGGTCAACGCCATCAAGAGCGCCGCACCGACTCCTTTGCCGGAAATGTCCCCGATAGCAATCGCTGCCTGGTCGCCGTGCTGGGCTATGTATGTATAGAAATCACCGCCAACTTCATAGGCCGGGATCGAGCGCGCATAAACTGTAAGGGTATCGTAATTCCAGGGCGGTTGGGTTGGCAGCAACCCCATCTGGATATCACGCGCTAGCATCAATCCCTGACGTAGCCGCTCATTCTGGTCTTCAATCTGTGACAGACTCGTTTGGAGATGGCTGGCCATCTGGTTGAAGGTGCGAGCAAGTTGGCTCATCTCATCATTGCCGATCACCTCAATACGGTGGTCGAGATGCCCCTCGCCGAGCGCCACCGCACCTGCACGGAGATCGTGCAGCGGACGCAGCAGTTGTTGCGCTTGCAAAAGCGCCCACCCCAACGCCAGCATCCCAACGACAGAGACCAGCACTGCCAACAGCAACACACTGCGCCACACGCTATCGAAGGCCACTCTGGCAGATTGCTCGGTGACCACTGTCCATGTGCTGGGCTGTATCACCGCATATGCAGCAATGACGGATTCTCTTGAACTGGATAGATACTGGGTGAAGTGTGTCTCAGCATCAAAAAGCGTTTCAAAGTCCGGTGAGGGCTGCCAACCAGGAGTGCCGTCGGTTAGCATAACGTCATGCTGCGCATTGATGAGGTACGCAACTTTGGTGAACCCCTCACTAGGTGTACGCAGCAGTTGCGAAATCCGTGTCGCACTAATCTCCGCCCGCAGAGCGCCGACAATCGCCCCTTCGCTATTGCGTACCGGCAGAACAATACTAAATAAGGTTTGCTCATCATCGGTGCGATAGATATCACTGCGCCCGCCTCGCCCGAATTCCAACGCCGAACGAACCAATGAGTCGTGGGGGCCAATGCTGGTCTGCAACGTCGGCGCCAACTCGCTATCCGCCAGAGGGAAACGCTCCATATCAGCGTTTTCTGCAACGAAAAACTGAAGTTGGCGGATGTCAGGATTGGTGTTGCGCAAACCTTTGGACAACATCACCTGATCGTCAGGCGCTGCGGTGATAAAATTCCGACTGAAGCTTAACAACTGGGCCTCGATCCCCTGAATGTACGTCGAAATATCACCGGCGATCCTTGTTGTGAGGGCTTCTTGGCTCGAATAAACCGAACGCTGTTGGGTTTGAAAGTTGAGAAAAATCAACCACCCGCCGATCAACAACAGTGGCAGAGTTGAGGAGAGCAGATACGACCAGCGTAAACGCGCACTGATGCTCCGACCGGCTTTTGCTCGCGTTGGGTTCCCTTCTGATTGTAGATAGCTTTCGTTGCGAACAACGAGCCGGCTCATCAAGACAATCCTGCTACTGATAGGCATTTTGGGGCGATAGCGCTAATAAAGATGGTATAACACCAAACGATGGGTGTAAACCAAAATGACTGTTGTTATTTGTATATAACCTGCTGCGATTGTAACAACAACGCGATATGTCTCATCGGAGGCGAGCCCCAAACGGTTGGAATGTTGAGATAATGTAGATAGATTATAACACAGCCCCACGGCGCCAAGCATGCAACATCATCCCACCGGAAGGACTCCAGTGAGAACGAAGCGATCTGAACCTTACGTAAGCGATCAGGGAGTAGCCAGGGGAACAGCATTGGCTACTTCTGGGTTCACTTCGAGCACCTGGGCTGACACCCAGCCTTCGGTTTGATCAGGCGTAACGACCTGATACCAATCGTCTTGCCGGCTCCGAAGCTTCACCTCATCACCAGCGCCAACTTTGGTCAGAACCACAAAGTTCAGTCCTGGACCATCGCGTACATTTGCCGCCTCGGTTGCAACAATGCCTATTAAAAAAATCGACGTGACAGTTGACGTTGGAAGGGATGTCGGGGTTTGGACGCGGGTCGGCGTGATCGGCGTGACCGTAGGCAGACGAGCCAGCGTAGGAAAGGGTGAAGGGCTGGGCGGTAGGGTGCTAACGATTATGCCGCAACTCCAGAGGGGTATCAAGGCCATGACCAAGGTCAGGTTACGAGCGAACCGCACCACGGTCGCACCCAACAGCGTTGTCATAGAAACTGCTTCCTCATATCTCTACGGCGTGCGACTTCTGTAATGCAAGATCGATGCCAACAAAGACAAAGCCAGCGACTATGCTAGAAGAGGTCGTCTCCCTCCACGCACACAGTCACTGGCTTATCCTTGAGTGGTCGGGGCGAGAGGATTTGAACCTCC
>JAKSDJ010000919.1 GCA_022360155.1 Chloroflexales bacterium
AGCATCATCCATACGGCGGAGGGTGACGGCTACTACCACGTGATGGCGCGCGGGCGTTGAGTCGACCAATGCCAAGCCCGCGCATACAGGCCAACCGTTAGCGGCGTGCGAGATCGCCGTTGGGTTGCGACATCGATTGATCTGTACGGGAGAAACACATGAAAGCGAGTCTCGATCATATCGTCATCGGCGCGGCGTCGCTCGATCAAGGCGTTGCGTATGTGAAAGAACATCTGGGTGTAGCTATTCCCAAGGGCGGGGAACACGCGGCAATGGGTACACACAATCACTTGATGCAACTGGGGAACAACGTTTTTCTCGAAGTACTTGCGGTAAACCCCGATGCGCCCGCGCTTTCGCGACCGCGTTGGTACGGGTTCGCCGATCCTTTCGTCCGCAGACAGCTTGCACGGCGCCCCCAGTTGCTCACCTGGGTCGTGAACACCCCCGATATCGCGCATACATTAGCCCAAAGCGCGTTTTCTTTCGGTGAAGCGATGTTGATGAGTCGCGGCGACTTGCATTGGTACTTCGGCGTTCCCGATGACGGCAGACTCTTGGCTGGCGGTATCTTGCCCTATATCATCCAGTGGCAAACCGACACTCATCCGTCTGGGCGTCTACGGGATCTTGGCTGCACCCTCAAACAGCTAGAAATTCACCATCCCCAGCCCGATTGGCTCGCATCGATCCTATCGGCTGTTGGGGCGGCAGGATGCGTAGCGCTCAAGCCCCTGGAAGCAAACGCCACGCCTTTCCTAGCGGCGCACATCGAAACCCCCATCGGCTTGAAGACGCTGAGCAGCCACATCGACGACACGGTTTAACAGATCGCTGGCGTGTTATAAAAGCAGCGCCTTTCGCATAAGCGCCTATTCAGACCTAGCTGAATAGGCGCTTTGGAAAGCCTTCCCTAAGACTTATCAGGTTTGCTTTGCAAGAAATTGGCCCTAAAAGTCATTACCGCTCAATCGGTACACCAACCATATTGCCCCATTCGGTCCAACTGCCGTCATAGTTGCGCACGTTTTTGTAGCCCAGCAGGTAGGTCAGGACGAACCAGGTATGGCTGCTGCGCTCGCCAATCCGGCAATAGGCGATAATATCTTTGTCGCCAGTGATCGCCTTGCCGCCGTAGAGCGCTTCGAGCTCGGCGCGGCTCTTGAACGTCCCATCCTCACACACCGCTTGTGCCCAGGGAATATTCACCGCGCGCGGGATATGACCGCCCCGCATCGCTCCCTCTTGGGGATATTCAGGCATGTGCAGGCGCTCGCCGGAATATTCCTGCGGGCTGCGCACGTCAACCAGCACGATCCCCGGCTGGTCGAGCAGGTCACGCACCTGATGCTGGAACACGCGGATCTGTGTATCGTTGCGCGGGGGCGCCGTATAGGCGCTGGCCAGATACATCGGCGCCCCACGAGTGAGTTCGCGCCCCTCCGCGATCCATTTGGCCCGCCCGCCATTCATAATCCGAGCGTCCTTGTGGCCAAACAGTTTGAATACCCAGAAAGCGTAACAAGCCCACCAATTATTCTTGTCGCCATAAAAGACGAGCGTGGTATCGTTGCTGATCCCTTTCGCCGATAGCAGCGCCTCGAAACGCTCTTTATCGAGATAGTCGCGCGTCAGCGGATCGTTCAAGTCGGCGACCCAATCGATCTTGATCGCCCCCGGAATATGGCCTGCATCGTAGAGCAACAAATCTTCATTGCTCTCAACGAGACGCACATTCGGATCGGTGAGGTGGTCGGCGACCCAATCGGTGTCGACCAGCACGTCGGGCCGGGCATAGTCCGTCATCAATTTCCTCCTTGTCACTCAGTCCATGTTTATGGACAATCACCTTGTCATGCGTTCCCTACGCTGTTTATTACCACATTAGCGCTGTTCACGCGGTGATCACGCTGGGTTCACGGGACAACCGTACCATAGGGCAAGTCCGTTCGGACGGTGGTGGCGCGTCGTTTGCCCGAGCCGATCCCTACCGCCAATAGCGTGCCAGTCGAGCCGATGGCACTCGGTGCTAGTTTCGCTGCCCGTTGCTTGTGGCATCTTGGATTGCTAATGTGGTTCAGTCGCTTATGTGTCCAGCATAGTACGGCAGCGTTTCCATCGGCGTTTCCACAACAAGCAGCGGCGATCATCCTTCCTCAGAAGGATGATCGCCGGGCATGCGCTTGGTGTATCATAAACATGCAACATCTCTGGGAACGGCTCTTCATATGGAAAGTGAGGTGGCGACTATATGGTTCTGCAGATGCCCGTGATTCATACCGGCGCACCTGCTGCGTGCTATCTTCCCCAGGCAGATCAGGCGATCGTGATCCGTCTTCTGGGGTCCGTCAATATCTGCCGCGCCGGGCGCTCGGTTGAGTTGCGGCGCAAAGGCCGCGCGTTGCTGTCCTATCTGGCGGTGACGGGCCGGCCCCATCGGCGCACCAGCTTGGCGGCGCTCTTCTGCCCTGAAGCGAACGATCCATCCGCCGCTCTCCGCCTGCTACTGACCCGTATCCGCACTCAACTCAGCCCCGATGCGATCCAATCGACCGACCAATCGGTTGACCTAAACCACGCGGTCGTTTGGGTTGACGTGGCTGTCTTCCAGCGTCTCCTGGCGAAGAACGGCAGCGAGCAAGCGTCGCTCGACCACCTGGCTGCCGCCACCGATCTCTACCACGGGCAGCTCTGTGACGGGTGCAGTCTCGCCAATGCGCCCGAGTTCGATCTCTGGCTGGCGGGTGAGCGGGCGCACCTGCAGCAGCAGTATGAGCAGGCGTTGCTCACGCTGCTGCACGCTGCCGAAGCGGGTAAGCAGATCGATGGTGCTATTCAGTACGCCCGCCAGCTCGTACAGACCAACCCCTTGCTCGAACTAGCGCACGAGCGGCTGATCCAGCTCTATCTTCGGTCTGGGCAGCGCGATGCCGCACTGGCGCAATATGAGCAGTGTTGCACCATTCTGCGGTGCGAGCTGGGCATCGATCCCGGCCCGGAGATCCAGCGTGTATTTGAGTTGCTGGTAAACGGCAAACGCCTGCCGCATCCAACGGCGGGGCTGGTGATGGATGACGATCTCGGCGCCAGCGGCTTTGTCGGGCGCAATATCGAGTTGCACCATCTTCTACAGCTCTGGGGCAAGGCTCGTTCCGGTACAGGGGCGACCGTGCTGATCGAAGCGCCCGCGGGCGGCGGCAAGAGTCGCCTGCTGACCGAGCTGTGCCGCGTGAGCCAGGCGCCTAGCATAGGCGGCGCGTGCTCCGAGCTGGCGCAGGCGCTGCCCTATGCGCCCTGGGTTGAACTACTCGAAGCCTATCTCAGCGACCTGAGTGATGCGACGATTGCTGGACTGGCCCCGGTCTGGCACGACTACCTGCTCCGCCTGCTGCCGAGTCTAGCTGCCCGGCTGGGCCAACGGACGCCGCCCGCCCCGCCGACCGCTGGCGGCGAGCTCAACCGGCTGTTCACCGCGGTGGCCGAACTGCTCTTTCCCACAACCAACCGCGCGCCGCTCCTGATCTGGCTCGAGGATCTGCACTGGGCCGATGAGTCCAGCCTACGCCTGTTTCATGCCCTGGCGCGGCGCGCACAGCGCTACCCCCTGCTCTTGATCGGCGTCCTGCGCCCGGCTGAGGCTTGGCATATGCCGCTGCTCCAGGCCATGATCGATGAACTGCATGCCCACGGGTTGGTGCGAATCACCCTGCCGCCCTTGCCCGCCGACGCCATCGCTGCACTGAGCGCACCGCTCTGGCCGAGATTGCCGCCCGCCGAGCGTGATCAGCTGCAGGCCCAGATCCTGGCGGCCACTGGAAGCAACCCCTTGTTGGTGGTCGAGCTGCTGCGTGAGTTGGCTGCGCACGCCGTACCGCCCCACACGCTGCCCCTGCCATCCAGCGTGCGCGACCTGGTCGTACGCCGGATGGGCCGCCTCGCTGCCAATGCACGCCCGGTAATCGAAGCCCTGGCCGTCCTGGACAACCCCAGCGCGATCGTTCAGCTCAGCCAGATCAGCGCCTGCACCATCGATGAGACAGCCCACGCACTCGACACCGGTGTGCGGCTTGGCTTGCTGCACGAACGGAACACAACCGACCAGACGCGCTACGACATAGCACATGGACTGCTGCGGGCCGCAATCCTCGACGATCTGAGCGCTGTCCGCCGCCAACTGCTCCACCGCCGCACAGCCACCGTCCTCGCCGCCCCCGAGCGAGATCGAGGACACGAGCGGTCAGGTTTAATCGGGTGAATCGTGCGCCACGCGGTGGCCGGCGATGCACCCGAACTGATCATCGCCTGGGCGTTGCCCGCCGCGCTTCAAGCAACATCCGTTTACGCCTTTGGTGAAGCAAAAGCATTTCTCGAGGCCGGTATCGCGGCGTATCCACGGATCGCGCAGCCCGATCACAAGCGCGCGATGGAGCGACACTATATCGAATTGCTCCTGCATTTGGCCATGTTGCACGAGACCCTGGCTTCCCCGATGACCGTGGTTGCGGATCTGCTGGCGCAGGCCCGAGCCCTGATCACGCGGCTCCATGATGACCGGCTCTGGGCGCTATTCTATCGCTGCGAGGCGCTGGAACTCGACTTACGCGGGCGCTTCAGCGCGATCCCGCCGTTGATTCAGCGCGGGTACGAAGCCGCCCGGCGCGCCGGCGATCTGCAGATGGCGACCAGCTGTCTGAACGCTTTGGCCAGCGCCTATATCACCACAAGCCGAAACCGCGACGGGGCGGCGGTCTACCAGCAGGCCCTGCAGCTCTGGCAACGCCTAGACGATAACGAGGGCGAACGGCGGGCGCTGATTGGCCTCTCGCTGACCGAGCTCAACTATGGCCAGGTACAGACCGCAATCGACCGATTGGAGCATGTTCTGGTGATCGAGCGTCAACGCGGCGATCAGCTTGGACAGGCCTACTGCTGCTATGCGTTGGCCTACGCCTGGGGCTTCTTCTTCCATGGTGAGCGTACGAGCCTAAGCCGAGCAGGCAATCGCGCTCTACAGGCAGCTTGGGCTCAGTCAGGGCCAGGCGCGCGCCACGCTCTTCCTGGGTTTCGCGCATGAGGTTGCCGGCGATTGGGCTGCGGCTGAGGGATTATACCGTGAGTGTTGGCAGACGGCCGTGGCCAGCGACGACACCTGGCTGATCGGCTGGAGCAACCATACTGATCAGGCGGATACGCTTGTTGAGCGGCGATCTCGATGCCGCCGCACAGTGGCTGTACAACGCCTACGCCCTGCGCCTGCGCAGCGATCAGGTGCAAAATCAAGTCGTCGATCGGGGATGGCTGGCCCAATTGGCCCTCGCCCAGAACGACCCGGAAGGCGCGCTTGATCACAGCAGCTTTGCCGTACGTTTGCTGGAGGAGGCCAACGGCGAGTTCTACGCCTGGGATCCGGGCATCTATCTATCCCACGCCAAGGCGTTGTCTGCCGTGGGCGACCGTCCCGCCGCCGCCGTATTCATAGAACGGGCCGAAGCCGCGCTGTGCAGCGTGAGCGACCAGATCCGCGCCCTTGAGGTACGCACGATCTTCCTCAACGGTTTCTTCGCACGCCGTATCGAACAGGTGCGGCGGGATATCTGCGATGAACGGAGCCGTTAGTCTGTCTTTTATACCAAATTCGAGGAGAGGATCGAAGCATCTCGGCTTGCTGCTGCTGCGAACCTTCGCGGAGCCTGCCCTGAACCCTTCAGTTCTAATCAGGACAAGCAAAGCGAAGATCTCAGAGGACAGTATGTAGAATGTTTTAGGCGAGGTGGTATGGGAGCAGCCATTCACATGTAATCCCGCTATACGATCATTTTGGTCCAACCTGCCGAATTAAGTCGAAGCTTTTTTTACTATTTTGGCACGCATCCTGCAATTCATAAAGTACGAGGTCGTGAGTACGACCACGAGACATGCCGGTTTAAGGCATATAGTTTTGAGTGATGATACATGACAACGATGAGCGAGAGTGCCGCTCACAGTGGCCGACATCATGAGCGACCCCGAGTCCTATATCAGTCAGGCGGTGACGTTTGTCGGCAAGACCAGCAGATCTATGGCAGCAGCGCCTTCAAGCTGGATGAGAACTCTTGGCTAACCGCCGGGATCGACAACGATCTGCTGATGATCGGCGCTATGCAGGATGTGTTTATCTCGGACGATACCTGGCTCAACAATCAGGTGCGGGTGACGGGCGTCATCCGCGAGTATGTACGGGTCGACTTTGAGCGAGACTTCGACTGGTTTAGCCCTGGCTACGAGTGGACCATCGAAATTGAGGAGGGCCAGCCAATTCTGATTGCCGACTCGGGAACCATCCTTGAAGAGGAGGCTTTCGATATGGGACTGGGCATCAAACCCGGCGCCTTGGAGGATGCACCGGCAGGCACTCTCACTGTAGCTGAAGTAGTAGGTAATCTTGACACCTACGCCGGGCAGACCGTGACGGTGCAAGGCGAGGTGCAGCAGGTTTATGACACTGAAAGACTGCGCCTGGACGAAGAGTCGCTCTTCACCGGCGGGATCGACAACGACCTGCTGGTGATCGGCGCTGAAGCGGGAAGCCTCGGCTTGGACGATAGCCTATTCAACGACACGGTCGTGCGGGTGTCAGGCACGGTGCGCGAGTTCAACCGGACTGAGGTTGAGGCCAAACTCGGCTATAGTCTAAACGACCCGATCTTTGACAATTGGGTCGGCCAGCCGGTGCTGATCGTCGACTCAATCGAGCAGGTCAGGGGTAAGAAAGTTTTGGTGATCGGCGCTGGTAGTACAGACTGCTGATAATACTGGCGGCTCGCCGCCTAAAGTAAGGTTCTTGGCAACTTTATAATTGATAATTGGGGTGCGTAAGAAGGTGCATCTCTTTCTTGCGCGCCCCTTCTTACATGACTGAAAAGCTACAAACCGTGTAGCGAAATCTTGGCGCTCATTGCTGAACGATGTCACTATAGTCTGCGATGCGGGTGGAAAACTGATGCAAGTTACACCGCCAGAGATGCCTCGTCGTGAACCTGAAATCGTGGTACGATCATAGGAAACTCCGATGTCCGAATCGTGGTAGCATGCTCGCGAGGCTTGCTGATGACCTTATACAACTCTCTCGCCAGTTAAGATGATCGCGATGCAATCTTGCAACAATGGGCGGCATCTCATGGATATCTGACAGCCAAGCGCCTGCCGCGGACAGCGCTAACATGCGCCCGTGATGTAAGGCTTTGAAGCGGCATGCAGCAACAAAGCATCTGTATTGTTCGATGTTTACATTCTATGAACCGGGGCCGCTGGTCGATGGCGCGTTGGAGTTACAGCTTATTGCCAAGATCGCCGCGAACCCAGACAAGGGATTTGTTCCCGTCTATTCATTTCAGATGGTCCGCCGCCCATCCGTCGAAGTAGTCGGCGCGATTCAATTTCGGGTCGGCAATACAGCGATGATCCGCTTCTACGCGGGACATCTTGGCTATACAGTGCAGCCTGCGCATCGCGGGAATCGCTATGCCGCCAGGAGCGGTTGTCTTCTGCTGCCGCTGGCCCAGAAGCATCAAATCAATCCCCTTTGGATCACGTGCAACCCCGACAACGCGGCATCGCGACGTACCTGCGAACTGATGGGCGCATATCTGGTCGATATTGTCGATCTGCCATCAGAAAACACGATGTATCAGAAAGGCGAGCGCCGAAAGTGTCGCTATCGATTAGATTTGTGAAGATGCAGCACTATGAAACTCTCTTGCCGGCTCGGATGATCGCGATGCGAATGGCGCTCCGCACTCGTAAGAACGGTGCGATTTTGAAAGCCGGAGCAGCCCAAGTGCAGCGCCTATCTATTGGCGCGCCGCCGCTGGAACCCACGCTCTTAGTCGGAATATTTACCTATGAACTATCGCTTTGCAACTGAGTCGGACATCGACCTGCTGGCCAAATGGAATCACCAACTCATTAGCGATGAGGGCCATAGGAACGCTATGTCGATCCGAGAGCTCCGGGAGCGGATGCAGCGATGGCTTACAGAAGATGAGTATACGGCTGTGATTTTCAGCCTGGACGCGGAGCCCGTGGCCTATGCATTGTATAGCGCGCGGAACAGAGAGGTGTACCTCCGGCAGCTGTTTGTCGCTCGAAGCCGGAGGCGACAGGGCATTGGGAAACAGGTTATCCGCATACTCCGGGAACAACTGTGGCTTCATCAGCAGCGATTGACGGTCGAAGTCTTGGCGGCAAACAAACCAGCCGTTGCTTTCTGGCGTGCAGCCGGGTATGTCGATTATACGCTCACGCTGGAAATGATGCTGGAAGGCATTGAATGATTCTACGACGAGTCTCCGCGTGGTTGGCGCAACGGATCAGTAATCCCGTGCATGGCTTCGCCGCCGCCGCACCCGACGAACCCACGGTCTTTGGCGCGCGGCGTCCCGGCTTCCCGTTTCCGGTTGTTTCGACAGCAACAGTGAATGACTGGATGACGTTTATGCAAGCGCAGCAGATTCGTCGCATCGTCTGCCTGCTTCCCCAACGACAACTCGTCGGCTACGATCACCTGTTAGAGACATACGCGCAACGCTTCGGCAAGCACAATCTGTGCTGGGCGCCGATTGAGGATTTTCAGCTTGCCGATGTCGCCACGCTGACGCAGGTCATTCTGCCCTTCCTCGCCGCTGCGGATCGAAGCGGAGAACGGGTTGTGGTCCATTGCTCGGCAGGTATTGGTCGTACTGGCCAAGTGCTGGCTGCTTGGCTGGTCGGCTTCCGGGGCATGTCGAATGCAGCGGCGCTTGCCACTGTACGCCAAAGCGGGCGAAACGCCTACGAGTCGAGTGACCCGCGACTGGAACAACTGCTTGATCAGTGCCGGAGCACGGCTAGCTTTCACATAAGGCCGAACGCAACTGAATAGGCGCTTTGGCCTAAGACCAGTCAGGTCTGGAACAGATGACACATACATATTGCGCAGATGCCTATCGATCCGCAGCTGATCTGTGGAGAATCTGCGCCCATGTGCGTCATCTGCGTGCTATTGCAAGGGCTTCGCCGTAGCTCCAAGCTCCTTGCAACCTTCTTGACGCTTCTCACACTGCAAGGTATCGTTTAATATATGAAACATATCACATATTAAACTGCGTGCTGGAGAGCCATTGATGCGCGCCATCGCCAATCCATACGTGCTGTATATTGGGATGCGGAGTGTCAATGCGTTTGCCTTCGCGCTGGTACTCACCTACGAACTGGCCTATCATACTGTCATCATTGGTCTTACGCCCTTCCAACTCGTTCTGGTTGGGGTCGTGCTTGAAAGCATGACCCTCATCTTCGAGATTCCGACCGGCATCTTTGCCGATCTGGTGAGCCGCCGCCTGTCCGTCATTCTCGGCATCATGCTCACTGGCGCTGGCTTCATGCTGGAAATTCTGATCCCATCCTTCGCCACAGTGATACTTGCACAAGTGCTTTGGGGCATTGGATTTACCTTTTACAGCGGTGCGGAGGCAGCGTGGATCGTAGATGAAGTAGGCTTGGAGCGCGCCCACGCCGCCTTCTTACGCGCAACACAGTTGAGTCAAGTCCTGACGATTGCCGGAACGTTGTGCGGCGCTCTGCTCGCGGCGATCAGCATTTCTGTCCCGGTGATTGTTGGGGCAAGTCTATTGCTTGCGCTCGGTGTCAGCTTATGGTTCACCATGTCTGAAACAGGCTTTGAGCCCGCAGCACGTAGCGCTCAACATCGCCATTGGGCGCAGTTGTTACAGCCCGTCCGCGATAGTGCGCGACTCGTGCGCATCCATCCGCTGCTATGGATGATTTTGCTGTTGGGCGCACCATTGGCGTGTATGTTGGCAGCTTTGATCGTCTCTACACGCCGCACATGCTCACTACGATAACATGCCCATCGTGGGGAGCGCTCACATCGGTTACATGGCTCGGCGTGATCAATAGTATTGTAGCCGTCGGTTCACTAATTGGGACAGAAATAATCCGCCGTCGCTATCAAACGACCGACCAGCAGGTGGTGATGCAATTACTCATTGGGCTCTACAGCAGCATGATCGTCGGGAGTTTCGTGTTTGCACTGAGCGGTGCATTTGTTATTGCCATCGCAGGTTTCTACCTATCGCAAACGCTGCGTAATGTGAGTCGACCGCTCCTCTTGCTCTGGGTTAATCTGAACGCAGAGAAACACATTCGCGCGACTGTAATCTCAACGTATTGGCAAGCGAACGCATTTGGTCAAGTCGCCGGCAGCCCTGTGCTTGGGTGGCTTGGCTCCGTCATCTCGATCCGATTCGCCCTGAGCATCGGCACACTGACATACATAGGAACGCTTCCGCTCTTACTTATGGCGCAACGGCGCTAGAGTCGAATGGAACAACGACCCAGGCCAGACGAAGCAAGCGTGTAATGCGGAAGTGATTATCGCGTCGCACGGTCACTGCCGAACAAGCCATTCCCACATTGGATGGCGCCTCGTGGTGTCACATCGAGCCTTTCGGCCGAACTCAAAATGGTAAGCCTCGTTGTAGGGCTAGGTGATCAGCGGGCAGCGTGTTACAATGTCTGCTGTAGCACCCTCCAGCAATGGGCTATCAGCTAGTGACGTATTACTACTAGGATTTGGCCCAACACCTTTCTCGATCTACAATGGTAACACCGTTGAACGGCAGATCGTTAGCGACATAGCGACAAAGCGGAGTCGATCATCAATGCACTGGAAAACAAAGGCAAGAATACAAAATGCAATTGCAGCTCTGCCGTCCGCCATTTCATACGCCGCATACTATTGGATACAGCGAAATTTCGGCGGCTTGAAGAAACGTAATCCCTTGAGCAGGTTGAAAGCGGGGTTGAAACAGGGAAGCGTATCCAGTCACTTGGCTATGATCCTGCAAAGAAGCTGTAGCGCGTTCGTTGCCTGTCGTGCCAGGCGCCCCGATTGAATGGCGTGAAGCCACGGCGACGCAGTTGCCGCTGGATGACCAGAGCGTCGGTGTCGTTCTCTGAGCCCAGACCTTACAGTTCCTCCCAGAAAAAGAATTGGGACTGTCCGAAATGCGGCGCGTCATCAAGCCCAGCGGGCGAGTCGCACTGAGTGTATGATGCAATATCGAAGACAGCCCCTATTTTTCTACCCTTGTGGCGGCGATGGCTCGGCATATTGGCGCAGACACAGCGGTCGGCTTACGATCCGCATTTGCCTTATCTGATGCAAGCGCAATCCACAGGCTGCTCGAAGCAGCGGGATTTGGGCAGGTAGAGGGCGGGTTACGCAGCTCGACTTACCATTGCCGGGCCTAACCGAGTTTGTGCCCCGCCACATTAGCGCCACACCAATGGCAGCGGGCTTCAGTCGCGCCCCCGCGGCAGTGAAGCAGACGGTTATCCGAGAAGTGACTGAGCGCTTAAGCCATTATGAGACAAACGGCCAGGCGCGCATCCCGCTCAAGTCGCACATGATCATGGGCAAACAGTGATAGCACGAAGGAGGGCACGAAATGGCAGCGTATTGTTTCTTTGATGTGCGCAAGATCACCGATCCGGCCAAGATAGAACAGTACAAGCTTGGTGTGTTAGCGACTGTGAAACAGTATGGCGGGCGCTATCTGGTTCTCGGTGGTCAATGTGATTGTGTTGAAGGGAGCTGGCAGCCTGTGAACCCGGTGCTGATCCGATTTCCCTCGCTCGAACAAGCCTACAAATGGTACAACTCGGAAGAGTACAAGGAGCTGAAGGCATTACGACTTACTGGCTCGAATGGCGATGCAGTATTCATGGAAAGCGAGCCCAGCAAGTTTGTTTCGGAGGATTGAGGCTGAAAAAAACCGGCGCAGTTTGTGCCCGCCGATGATTCGGTAGCATTTGACGCGCCAGCACACATCATTACTGTTATCGAAACCAGATAGCGCGAGGATATTTTTTGTGCAGCACGCTGTCCAAACCCAACCAATGCCCTGAGGGGAACAGCATCAGGAGAGTTGCATAGACGATAAACGGCGGCATACTGGGATTACTAAACGAGCCAGCCGTGATATTGAGCAGCATAAAGAGCGCCAGGGCGGCATTGGGCCGCACAGCCGCCCCAAACATGGTACTGGCGCCGACGCTCAACTGACCCGCTACCAAGAACCAGGCAATAGGGGCATAGCAAGGGATTGCAAAACGCCGCAAGTAGGCGGCCTGAAACGAATCGGGATCGATGTCGGCAAGACGAGCCTGGAAGTGCTGGCGCAACACATCGCTCCCAATCCAACGACGGGACAGTTTGTGATAGGCGCCATAGACGAAGAAGGCGCCGAACAGATAACGACAGGCCAGAAAGCTCACGATCCCAGCGGTCTTGAGCCGGTAACGCTTCGCGTAGTTCCAGGACCAGCGGAACGACGCCGCCTCAGGCTGTTGGCTTAACACCTGTCTCAGCAGATTGTCCGGGTTCGCTGTACCCGTTGCCTGCCGCGCCAAGCGTGGCGGCTGATCTGTATTGTTTCGACCCAGGCGCAAGAACATGCGAGGGTTAGGAAATCGCATAGATGTTCGTCCTTTACCACCCTGACTCCGTGGCAACCGGGCTGTTGTTGAGCATGCCGCTCACTTGCGCCGTGGCAATAACAACCCGGCTGCTTCAGCGGGCAGGATCGAATGTGCTGCGGTGTTGCTTTCGTTCGCAGTATAACAAGCCTAGTTACAGCGACGTTGTCGGCAAATGATTGTGGCGCGCCGCCTCATCGTTCAACGCCGCCTGGGCTACTGCCACTACTATCGTTGGCACAACCGCCCGGTTGAACACGCTGGGAATAATATACTCCTCGTTGATTTCCTCGGACGGAATCACGCTTGCCAACGCCTCTGCCACCGCCAGACGCATTCCGGGGGTCATGCTGCGCACGTGGACATCCAGCGCACCGCGGAAGATGTCGGGAAAACTTAAAACGTTGTTGATCTGGTTCGGCTGGTCAGAGCGGCCGGTGGCAACCACCCGCGCGTAATTGCGTAAGACCTCGGGGTCGCCTTCGGGGATAGGATTCGCCAGCGCAAAGATGATGGGATCAGCTGCCATCGACTCGACCATCGCCGGGGTCAAAATATTTGCCCCCGAGACGTTAATGAAGACATCAGCGCCAGCCAGCGCGTCGACGAGTTTGCCGGTGCGGCCCTCCTGGTTGGTCAGTGTCGCAATGATCCGTTGCATCGGAGGCAAGGCTGTGTCGTCGCCGCGCCAGAGGATGCCGTGACGGCCACAGGCCATAATTTCGCCGACGCCCCCTCGATCAAGACCTGTAGTGAAATGTCAAGAGGCGCTGGTGCTGAATCTGAGTGCCACACCATGCCATCTTTTGGCAGCACACAAACCTCACGTTGACCCATCTGGGCCACGCACGGATGGGCGAGCCGCAGTTCATGTCTGCTCGGCGCCACGCGGCGTGACGCGGATGGGTGCTGCTTGGGGCGACCTCCGTTGGACCATAACCACACCTCCCGGCCGCGAACGGTCGTCCAGCGGGCAGCAAGGTCACGCCATGCGCCCGTGCTGCGTGGCCGGGGCACAGGCCGCTCTGGGGGAGGAACACGGCAGTACTTGGCCAAAACGGGATCGGGCATTGATAGATCAGCCACCGTCCGGGCCGCTGGCGAGCGCGAGATCGTCCCCTGCCGCAGCACGGCATCGATCAGCTCCCCAGCTTGCGGACCGTCAGCACCCGCGCCCGCCAGTGGGCATGTTGGGTGGATTCGGCGTGTTTGGGGGCGTCGTAACCCTGCTATTCCAGACCGTGCTGCCGCACACGATTGGCGGCTGTGCTCCGCTGCGCGCGCAGGTAGGCGTTGCCCCGGTTGGTCATCTACGTGTCTTCCGCCTGGAAGGCGCCCGCTTGCTCCTGGGTCCAGGTCAACCCGGCGTCCTGTGCGATGGCGGCTGCATCCACACAGCGCTGGATGGCGACCCGGTCCGCGATCAGCCCCGCCGTCCAGCCTGGTCTTCATCCCGGCACGCGGTCCACCAGCTGTGAGATCACCGCCAGTGCGCGCGCAATCGTCTGCTCCAACCGCTTGACCGGCTGCGGCAGGCTCCGAAGCGACGCCAGGCAGTACGCACGACCACCCGCAACGGCTTGTCCTGGGCCTTCTCCAGCCGGTAGGCATCACGAGCAACGCGTTGCCGCGTTGCCGCCAGGGCTGCTGGGTCCGCAACGCGCTCCCGCCCATGCTGCTGGAGCTAGGGGGCCAGGGCGGTGCGCGATTGCTGCGCCCCTGCTTCGGTGGTGAACGCCTCCAGCAGCGCGCAACTTCCTTGACCTAGGGCCGCTCAATCTCGACCTATTGGGCATGACCGTCGACCTCTCGCGCATCACTCTCGATATCAACGCGGCACCCGGCGAAGGCAATCTACTCAGTCGAGTGCGAAGGTTAACCGGAGATTCCAGAAAGAACACGAAGCTGACCAACAAGCCATCAAATCCTAGCAATACACACTGATCGCGAGCATCTGAGAGAATTTGGACTAGTTCTTGGGGTGAGGTATAATCTTTGACCGATCACACAGTTTGATGATGTCCTTGTATTTTGGATATGGCAAGCCGCGAATTGCTCAGTTTCCGGGATAGCGAAGCCACCGTCGCTAGAGACCTAGACAAGCGCTTTGTTCAAACAAGCGTCGGCGAGGCCTCCTGGATGAGCATGCGGCCCCAAGTATTGAGCCTAATTGTGCGAAAGAAACAGGCTTGATGCTGTTTCCGTATTTGGAACATATCAGCAAGCTGAAATAGCTCAAGCGCAAGCTCACCTTGAAACCAAGAAATTAATGGAGCCATGTATGAGTACGCTCAACCTCGACTGGATTCGAGCCCAGTTCCCTGCGCTGGCGGAAACGGTGAATGGTCAGCCGGCGATCTTTTTCGATGGCCCCGGCGGCACACAGGTGACGCAAGGGGTTATCGATGCGATCAGACAGTATCTGACACACGCTAATGCCAACACCCACGGCGCATTTCTCACCAGCGCTCGCACCGATCACATCATTGCCGAAGCGCATCGCGCAATGGCCGATCTATTGGGCTGTGACGCTGAGGAAGTCGTATTTGGACCGAATATGACGACGCTGACCTTTCAGCTCAGCCGCTCGTTCGGGCGCGAACTCCAGCCGGGTGATGAGATTGTCGTCACCCGGCTCGACCACGACGCAAACGTAACACCCTGGCATACCCTAGAGGAACGCGGCGCAGTCATTCGCACGGTCGATATTGATGTCGAAGACTGTACGCTGGATATGGCCGACTTTGCCGCACAGATCAATGAGCGCACGAAGTTGGTCGCCGTAGGCTATGCCAGTAACGCCGTCGGCACTATCAACGATGTCCAGGCAGTCGTCGCGATGGCTCGTCGCGTCGGCGCGCTGACCTTTGTCGATGCGGTTCACTACGCTCCCCACGGCCCAATTGACGTACGCGAGTTGGGGTGCGATTTCCTGGCCTGTTCACCTTACAAGTTCTTCGCCCCGCACATGGGCGCGCTCTATGGTAAGCGTGAACATTTGGAACGCTTGCACCCCTACAAAGTCCGACCCGCCGCAAACACGACGCCCAACCGCTGGCAAACCGGCACGCAGAACCACGAAGCTATGGCGGGAGTTACGGCGGCAGTGAATTATTTAGCCGATCTTGGCCGCAGGGTGCAATCGGCGGAGGGGAGCGACGCTAGCCGGAAATCGCGTCGTGACAGTCTGTTAACTGCAATGACGGCCATCAAAATGTATGAGCGCGGGTTGATCGAGCGGCTCATCGCTGGCTTGCTGACTATCCCCGGTCTGACTTTTTACGGCATCCGCGAGCAGGCGCGATTTGGGATGCGCACACCGACCGTATCGTTTCGCATCGAAGGCCACACACCGCGTACTATCGCCGAATACCTCGGCAAGCAGGGCATATTCGTTTGGGACGGCAACTACTATGCTCTCAGCTTGACCGAACGTCTTGGGGTGGAAGCGAACGGGGGCATGGTGCGCGTCGGTCTGGTACACTACAATACAGCAGAAGAAGTCGAGCGACTATTGGAGGCGCTAGCGACGCTTACACGGGCGGGGCGATAGCAACCCACAGTTCGACTGGGCGGGGAACAACGTTGTATCCAAATAGAAGATTCACCGCTCAACAAACTGCTTCAAACATCGTATAATACAAAAACCAAGGGGATGGAACCAATGCTCCTTCAAGGATCCAATGACCCTTTATCCCTTGGTTTTTGGTATAACCAAGGAGTCCGGCTCGATGACCCTTCAGGATTCCCATCGAAATCCTTAGACCCCTTGGTTCTGCTCATAAGTATAGCATAGAGATCGGGCTTTTCGCGAGATGAATCGACTACCAACGGCTATCGAAACGCAACTAATGACGGAAAGTTGACTACGTCGCGGCGCTTATTTCATCGCCTCGTCATTCCTCCTGGTACAATAGACACAGGTTATCTTCTTACCACAACGTTGCGGCTCCCTTCAAACCCACGATAGCGTTACTGTTTTCTATGGTTTTCCGGGATGAGTCTCTTTTCCCGGTATATTTGGACTACAAGATCGACACAAGCGATATGAGCAAGCCGCCGACAACATTGCTCGCAACACGCTGTGCCACACTTTTGAGCTCTCTCGATCACGAACTGGACTGGCGTCTGAGCGACAACGAACAGAAATCCTACATTACTGCCATACTTCCTTTTTTCTCCGAAGACGCAAGCGATACGCGGCTCCGGCAGACCTTGATTGCGTACCACGAAGATCACGCCCTTGTCGAGTCGCTCCGCGCACGGGAACACACGCAGTCCGAGGCTAATTGGAGCGCCTGGTCCAAACAGGTCATTGCGATTCTTCACCACGCGGGGCTACTGTGGTCAAGCGATTTTGCAGTCGATGCCGAAGATCTGGCCCAGATTGCGCAGATGGAACTGATTCGCTCTTTGGCGAGCTTTCGCTACAGTAGTCGTTTTTCGACCTGGGCTTACCAAGTGATCGTGCGCAGCGTCCAACGTCATCTACGCAATGCCAAAGCCCAGAAACGCGCCGCGCGCCCCGAGTCGCTCGACCAATTGCCTGCCGATATCGATATCGAGCAGGCCAATGACGAAAACCCAACCACATTGGCTGAAGTCCATACGCTTGCCGCCCAGATCGAGGCGATACTGACCGACTATGCCGGTCAGCGCTTGGCCAGGATTTTCCAACTCTGGGCTAGCGCTGATTTGAGTGCAGAGGAAATCGGGCGGCGGGTCAAGCTCAGCCCCTCGCGTGTACGCACGCTCCTGGCGCAAGCGCGAGAGCACTTGCGCCAACATCCGCAAATTCGGGCTTGGCTTGAAGATGGGGAAGGCCGGGCAGACTGCCAAGCAGAGGCGTAACGTAAAGCCTGGCTAGCGATCGATGCACATCCGCAGTTCGTA
>JAKSDJ010000144.1 GCA_022360155.1 Chloroflexales bacterium
GGCGCGAGGCAGTTGGTGGTGCAGGAAGCATTCGAGATGATGTGGTGTTTTTCGTGGTCGTACTGGCTTTCATTCACGCCCAGACACACCGTGATGTCTTCGCCTTTGGCTGGAGCGCTGATAACAACCTTCTTGGCGCCGGCGTGAATATGCGCGCGCGCCTTCTCAGCTTCGGTGAAGCGCCCGGTTGACTCGATAACAATGTCAATACCCATGCTTGCCCAGGGCAATTGGGTTGGATCGCGCTCGGCTAGGGCAGCAATGTCATAGCGCGTATCCTCGTAGTCTATGATGATTTTATCCTCGGTAGCTTGAACCTCTCCCTCGAAAGGGCCATAGGTCGAGTCATAGCGCAAAAGATGAGCTAGAGTTTCGTTATCTGTCAAGTCATTGATTGCGACAATCTCGAACTCGTCAGGGTGGTGTTCCAGCATCGCCTTAAAGCTTTGCCTTCCGATCCGGCCAAAGCCATTGATTGCAACACGTACCATATTCCTTCGCCTCCGTATTCGTAAAAAAAGCTACGACAGGAAACTCGCCACTTCCCTGACAGCGCCAGTGCTGCCACTGAGGTATGACCACATTTAGAAGCTGTGGCTGTCTATAGTGTGATAATGTGGCGAACACCGCCATTATAGCATGCTCCTCGCAGATGGCAATTGAGTGCTGCTGGGGCGCCGGTAGGGGATATGACGGGTAACCTGCACCTGATGTCTATTGCGCTGCCGGAACGCCTGTGATTGCTTCTGGGCTGCGCCGTTATTCGCGCAGTGGCATCGAATATGCTACAATCAGCGCGAAGATCGCAACGCAACCCATCTATAAGGTTGGACGCTATGGAATTAGTTATTGCGATAACGCTGATTATCCTGGGAATATGGGGCCTGCGTCGAGGTGTTGAGCGTGGCCTATTAACATTGATCGGCACGTTGCTGGGGGCGCTGCTGGTTGAGTTGTGGTTCGAAGCCTTGATTGGTCAGGATAGGATCGGGCAGCAGTTTCGCCCTGAAACTTTCGATACGCCGGCGCTACTCACCGTGATGGCGGTGTTTTTGGCTGTCGCCGTCATTGTCGGCTATGGAAGCGGTTTGTTGCTCCGACAATCCAAAAGAAAGTCAGCGCCAAAGTTGAACGTTCGTAATCGAATTGTGGGCGGTCTGGTCGGGGTGCTGAATGGTGCGCTTATTGCTAGTTATGCACTACACTTCGCCGCTGAGCTATCGTTGGACTTCGAGTCCTCGCTGGATGCGTCATTGCTGCTTGGCGTGTTATATGCTTGGTTGCCCTGGTATATATTGGCGGTCGTTTCGGTTGCATGCGTCTGGATCACGGTGAAGGCGGCGATGCGGTTGGTTCAGTTGCTTGCGCGCGCCTCCGCTGCGGATCAAATTCAGTCTGAGGGAGGGATGTCTTCTCCGATGACTGCAGCAAAGGCGGAACAAATGCAATCAGTCAGCGATAAGATCAATAGTCGCTTGGGCAATACGCCGCGGAAGTGAGTCCTAAAAGTGAAACTGATGGCCCTAGCCGTCGATCTGCGGCTAGGGCCTTTGCGTCTCCGCGCTTACGCGCCCTGTCACAGGTTGTAGAAAGCTGAACGAGGCAGCGATAGTGCATAACGGTGTGTTGCGGCGTATAGCTGTGATTCCGGTTAGAAAGAGATCGCTTTGTCGTTGAGCACTGTCTTTGGCCAGAGCCTGATCCCTCGCTCAAGGCGATTTTCTGCACCAATGCTGCACTGGTCGCCAATAATCGCGCCATCGGTGATGTGGTTGCGCTCGCCGATATGATTTCCGTTTCCTAGTACGCACGAGTGCAACAGTGTTCCCTCTGCGATCTGATTGTCTTCCCACAGCACCGAGCCCTCGATTCTAACATCGGAGCCAATCGTGCAGCGCGCTCCGATCACGGTTGGCCCAATGATGCGGGCATTCCTCTCAATGACAACGCCGCGGCCTAAGACCACCGGTCCGACGATCTGCGCGCTGGGGTGGATCTCGGCGCCATCTTCCAGCCAGACACGGTCGGCGATTTGTTGGCCGCGAAAGGTGTAGTGAACTTTGCCGATGAGAATGTCATGGTGGACATCGAGGTAGGTCTGGGGTTTGCCAATATCGGTCCAGTACGCCCGCGAGGGGTAGCCGAACATCGGGTCGCCGGTCTGCAGTAATACAGGGAAAAGGCCGCGCTCGAACATATAATGCTGTGCGGGCGGAACATATTTAAAGACCTCGGGTTCGATAATATAGGTGCCAGCATTAATCATATTTGTTGTAATGTCTTCAACGCGGGGTTTTTCTAAAAAGCGTTTGATCTGGTCCGAGGAGTCGGTCTCAACCAGGCCAAATTGGGTCGGGTCGTCGACTGGCGTCAACGAAATGGTGAGCGCGCTGCCCTTCTCGCGGTGAAAGGCGAGCATAGCCTGGAGATCGAGATCGGTCATCACATCGCCATTAAAGACAAAGGTTGTGCTGTCGAGCAGATCTTCCACATTTTTGACCGCCCCCGCAGTGCCGCGTGGTTCTGGTTCTTCAACAGTATGCAACTTGAGGCCTAGTCTTGACCCATCGCCGAGGATGGCGCGAAAGTGATCGGCCAGGTATTGAACGGCTAGGATGACTTCGTCGATACCTTGATCGCGGAGACGAAGCAGCATCATTTCGATAAACGGCTGATTGACGAGCGGAATCATCGGTTTGGGGGTGTTGCATGTGAGTGGGCGCAGACGAGTCCCCAGACCGCCTACCAGAATCACAGCTTTCATAATGTACCTCGAGGGCAGTGCCTATAGTAAGATCTTCAATCCGCAGAATACCTGTTTAGGAGATTGTGCTGTCATGTTGAACCATGTCATTATCAGAAGGAAAACCTTGTTACGACGAGTTCGTTATTTCAGAAGTCGAGCGCTCATCTCTCACACGGAGGCGCCAGTCGTTTAAAATGTCGTTCAAGGTTTGTTCGAGGGGGATTTGGGGCTCCCAACCGGTGCATTCATAGAGGCGTCGGGCATTGCAGACAACCAGCGGGATATCAATTGGACGCATAAGTTCAGGATTGAGGCGTATTTCGACTTGCGCTGAACTGGCCGCGAGCAAAAGTTCGAGCAACGTGCGGATGGCGATCGCCCTCCCCGATCCAACATTATACACCGCCCCTGATTCGCCGTGCAATGCAGCGAGCCGATACGCGTTGGCGATATCGCGCACATCGGTGAAGTCGCGTTGGGCGCCGAGGTTGCCAACCTGAATAAGGGGCGCTTGCAGCCCTTGTTCGATGCGCGCAATCTGTTTGGCCAGCGCCGCCGAAACAAAGCGCTCGTTTTGGCGCGGCCCAATATGGGTAAATGGGCGCAGCCGTACGACATCGAGCTTGTGGCTCAAGTGGTATTGCAAGGCCAGCATACTCTGGGCTACTTTGCTCACCCCATACGGGTTGGCGGGGCGGAGCGGCGTATCTTCGGTCAACGGCAAGTCTTCGGCGCAGATCTGCCCATATTCTTCATTGGTGCCGATAACCACCACACGGGTGTTACGCCGCTGATCGATCAAGGCGAGAAAAATGTGGAGTGCGGAGAGCATATTGGTCGTAAGCGTTCCGGCAGGGTCGCGAAAGGACTCGGGAACGAAAGGTTGCCCGGCCAGATGAAAGATAACCTGCGGTTGGGCTTGGGCGATGGCTTGCGCTGTCTGTTCAGGGTCGCATAGATCGGCCCATACCAGTTGCACGTGGGGAGGCAGATGTGCCAAAGAGTGGTTGCGCGAACGGGCCAGCCCCCAAACTTCCCACACATTGTCAGCTAGTAGGTGTTCAGCCAGGTGACCGCCTACGAACCCATGAATACCAGTGATTAACGCTCGCATATGGCTACTATAACGTAATGTATAGCTCTCTGCAACCCTAGAAAATCTGTGTGCATTGCATTGACATAGATTGTGCATTATGGTACACTGTCCTCGAGTACAACGCTGTAAAAACGATGCCAAAGTTGTATGGTGATATAGCTGCTCCACCACGCGCGGCTACTCTTACTCCTGAAATGCCTTGTGTGGTTGTGGCATTCGCCAACGTTGTGCTTCCTGCCATCTCTATTTTGGGGGGAGCGATTCATCATGGCGCCACAGAATTTTTTAACCCAGTTTTCGAACACCCCGTTGTACAATACCAAGGCCGTTGCCCAAGAGACGGGGGTTCCTGCTGATACCTTCCGAGCTTGGGAACGTCGCTATGGTGTGCCTCGTCCGCAGCGTACCGAAGGTGGGCATCGACTGTATTCAGAACGCGATATCGCCATCATTCGTTGGCTGCGTGATCGTACATCGGAAGGTCTAACCATCAGTCAAGCGATTGCACTGATGGCGAACGGAACGGAAACCAATCTCTCCTGGCTGAGTACGGCTGTTGATACGGAACCTCATACATGGGAACGCCTCAATAATCGCTTGTTTGCAGCGCTCACCGATTACGATGCGACCCGAGCGGAGCATATTCTGGGCGAAGCATTCGCGCTCTATCCGCTTGAAGAGGTTTTTCTGAAACTCATTCAGCCGACGATGATCGAGATTGGTGAACAGTGGCATCAAGGACGGATAAGCGTTACAACGGAACATTTCGCAACACAGTTCGTGCGCCGCAAGATGTCAAGTCTATTCAATACGTATAGTATTACGGAAGGTCGTGGCTTGATAATGGTTGGCTGTGCGCCCGGCGAGAAACACGACCTGGGCGTATTGCTCTTGACGGTCTTCTTGGTTCGTCATGGCTGGCAGGTGATCTATCTTGGTCCGGAGGTGCCGCTGCGCGATTTGCTTGAATCCGTCCAGCGTTTACAGCCGGATATGGTCTGTCTGGCAGCTTCAACAACGGAGACCGCACTGCAATTGCTTGAAGTTGGTCGGGCGATTGTTTCGCTGCCGCCGCCTTGCCCGCTTTTTGGCTATGGCGGTCGTGCTTTTAATTTGCACTCGATGCTATGTTCAAAGATGCCAGGAACGTTTCTCGGCCAGGATGCACAAGAAGCGGTAGATACCATTTCCGATATCTTGAGCAACAGTCGTTGATGAAACTTGTATAACGCTGCCGTAGTTGAGACGGATTCGCTTAGGGACAC
>JAKSDJ010000697.1 GCA_022360155.1 Chloroflexales bacterium
GGCCAGGTTCTGCATCCGGCCGGTTTTTGCGGCCACGACCCCCTCATCCAGCGGCAGATCCCACACGTCCCCCGCCGCACTGAGCTCACAGAAGATCACGCCTGGATTGACCCCACGAACGGTTGCGTCGCTCACCTGGGGAAAGCCGTGGAGTTGCGCCCGACACCACTCCAGGTTCATGCCGATGCCGATCAGATATTGGGCCACGCTGTCGTGTAAATCGCGGGCGATTCGGTTGCGCTCATCATTGATGATTTCGTTGTATTTTGCCACGACAAGCCAGCGGCGGGCCTTTTCCAACTGGTGATTCTTTTCTTCGAGTTCCGTCTTCTGCCGATACGCTTCTTTATACAAAGCCGTCGCCTGGGCGCGCAGCCGCTCGCTTTCTTCGTAGAGCCGCGCATTTTCAAAAGCGACAGCGGCTTGGTTCGCTAATGTCTGCAACACGGAGATTTCGCGTTCATCCAGGACAAAGCCCTCTCCTGGCGCAACCGCCAGGGCGCCGACAAGCTGATTCCGCAAGAACATCGGCTCGCCCACAATGGTTGGCGCTCCGGCGAGTTTCGTGATAATCAGACGCTTCTGCGTCACGACTTTGTGGAGAACGCCGTCGAGCAGCGAGGGAACAGAACACGCCGTGACCGTAACCGTGCCGTCGTGGTTGCGGGTCGCGATCCAGCGCTGCGCCTCTTGGTCGCCCAGTTCGATGACGGCCAAATCGGCGTCGAAGTGTTGCGCCGCGACCCGTACAACCGCTTGGGCAAGCAGGGGCACGCCGCTGGTAGTGTTGCACAATGCCGCCGAAATATTGGCGATTGAGGCAATCGCCCGATCGAGCCGACGTTCTTTCTCCCGATATTCACTGTAATAGCTGCGCTTCGATGATCGCAGGCCTGTGATCTTTTCGATCAGATGTTCACGCGATAGCCCTTCCATATCTGCGCCCTCCCTCGGCAATAGGCTACATCGCCATTCGCACCAGCGTCGCTACTTCCTCATAGGCGGCTTCCCGCGGATTGGTCGCCATACACGCATCGCGCAGAGCATTTTCGCTCAACCATGGAATAAGATCATCTGTCACCCCGAATGCCGTCAGTCGCTTGGTCAAACCGATCGCCTGCGCCAAGTCGCGCACCGCCGTAATCGCCGCTCGTCCCGCTTCTATCGGAGCCATGTCACTTGTGTCAATCCCCATTGCCTGAGCAATTGCCGCGTATTTGTCCGGGCATGTTTCAAGATTAAACTCCATCCCATACGGCAAGAGCGCAGCATTGAGCTCGCCATGAGACGTGTCGAGCAGGCCGCCAACCTGATGGCTGATCGCATGGGTGACACCGAGAACCGCATTGGAAAAAGCTAAACCGGCGTGCAGACTTCCCTGGGCCATTGCCGCCTTCGCCGCAAGGTCCGTCTGGCTGGACACTGATGCCTGTAGATTCGTAAAAATGAGACGAATGGCCCGCAACGCCTGTACATCTGTTAAGAATGTGGCGGCGAGCGAAACATAGGCCTCA
>JAKSDJ010000608.1 GCA_022360155.1 Chloroflexales bacterium
CTGCCGATTGCAATTGTTGCGCTCTTGGGCGGGACGCTCGATGTGGCTCGGGGCATTCCGCTGGTAACTTGGCCGGCGGTGCGCTGGGGCCAGAATCTGTTGATCGAGTTTACTCCGCTGCAGCCGCTGCGGCTGCAGCGTCCTCGCCGCTCACTATGATAGCAAGACCGAATGGCTCGACCACCAGCAGCGAGCCTTTTTTACGAGCCGGCTGCACCTGGGCATCTATTTGACCATTGGCTTAGGATTGTTGGGGCCAGCCCAGGTTCTGACCGCTGGTTCGTCGTTCTGGTCGCTGCTACTCTTCTGGTTGGGCGTGGCAATCGGTATCCCGCTTCTGGGTTTGGCTTGGGGCCTGGGTTTGAACCTGACGGTCGGGCGATGGAGCACGCCCAGCCAAGGAGTTGTTGACAATGGCGCTGCATGTGCCATCCTGCTAGGTCTGGCTGAACAGTTGGCCCACGGCGCCGGGCCGCAGCAAAGCAAAGTGGTCATCGCGCTGTTTGGCGACGAGGAGGTTGGGATGCAGGGATCGCGCGTATGTACGTTCGCGGGCGTGGCCATTGCCTACTGTGGTCGTCAACTTGGAGTTGATGGCGCAGGACGGTCTGTATGTGATCTGGCGGTGCGATGGCGCCGTATTGTGCCAGATTCCGACCACGCCGGCCCTGAACGACGCGCTATCCCAGGTTGTCGCCAATGTGACCGGGCAGCCGCTGCAGTTCGCAGATCTGATCAACAGCGATGCCGTATCATTTCTGGCGGCGGATCTTCCTGCGACGGTGTTAGGTAGCTCTAACAAGCGCTTGGGTCTCGGCGGCCTGCATCGCCCCGCCGACAATCTCAGCCGAGTGCTCACGGAGCGGCTGCCGGAAAGCGTAGCGATCCTGACAGCGTTTATACGGCTTGGGGAAAAGGGAGAGTTGCAAAACATCACCACAGCTTTGGACCTTTAGTTAATAGAAGACTCCTCCCAGTTAAGAAAACATCTCGTGAATTCCCGCTAAATGATGGTATAGTCCACATAACCCAAAACCAAACTGTTCCACTATGATTACATTGCGTCTCAGCAATGATTATATATATATTCGTCAGCGGCGCACTGCGACGAATGAATCAGAGTTTATATCAATGGGGAGACTCTGCTCGATGCGCGTTCTCGACGAAGCCTCATCCTCCCCTGTATCGGAATAAGACACCAGCACAGCGACCGTGATCGCGTTGTTAAGTGATTTCGGTTAGGAATTCGCGGGTAAACGCAGGATAGGTTTTGTGTACCTGCGAACAAACCTGGTTGTGCGGTAGAGCATGACCCCGGGTATGGGTTTGCCTTCGTTCCGTGTAAAGTTAGGCGACCTGTTGATTCCCAATCTAGGCGCTCAGGGAGGAGTTAACAATGGCATTGACCGCTCGAAACGCTCGCGCGCCGACCTTTTTCGATGAGGTCGTCGCGGCTACGCCCGGTGATCCCCATCTCGAAGTCTGCTTGCAGTGCGGCACATGCGGGGGATCTTGTCCATCTGGCCCAGACATGGAGCATACCCCGCGCGCGCTCTTCGCGATGATCGCGGCCGGTATGAAAGACACAGTTTTACGCAGCAATGCCCCATGGTACTGTGTCTCTTGCTACTATTGTATGGAACGCTGCCCCCAGGACATTCATATTACCGACATCATGTACACCCTGAAGCGGATGGCAATCGCCGCCGGACTCTACCGCGAGTCGAGCGCTGCCGACGCTCCGGCGTTTTCCGAAACATTCATCGACTATGTCGACACCTACGGGCGCAGCTTCGAATTGGGCTTGGTAACGCGCTATCATTTGCGCCATCACCCGCTTGGGGCGCTTAAGATCGCACCGATGGGCCTGGACATGCTGCGCAAAGGTCGTCTCGACCTGACGCCGCGCCGGATCAAAGGTATCGACCAGTTGCAGACAATTCTGGCTAAAGCCAAAGAAATCGAGTCGATGGAGTAAAGAGCCTCGTGCAGTTGATCTGCCGAGATCGTGCCTAACGAAACTTGGCAATCAACAGAGGTCATCGAAGGAAGGTTGCTATGAGATATGGCTATTATCCTGGCTGTTCCCTCGAACGGAATGCCAGCGCCTATCATCAGTCGACGCTGGCAGTGGCGAACCAGTTAGGAGTCGAGTTTGCTGAGGTCGAGGACTGGAACTGTTGCGGCGCAACCGAGTATATCGCGGTCAATCGGATGTCCGCCTATGCCTTGGTTGGGCGCAATCTGGCCCTGGCCGCTCAACAGCCTGATTGTCAGCATTTGGTGGCCCCGTGCAGCGCCTGCTTCCTCAATCTGAGCAAAGTCGACCGCTACCTGGCTGACTCGCCGGAACTGGCCGAAAAGGTCAACATCGCACTGGACGCCGGCGGGCTGAGCTATGCCCCTGGCAGCGTTCGCGTGCGCCATCTGCTCGACATTGTGGTCAACGATGTTGGCTACGAAGCGATTGCCGCCAATGTCAAGCGTCCGCTCCAGGGCCTGCGGGTGGCGCCGTACTATGGCTGTCTGGTGGTGCGGCCTGGCTTCCAGGGCACGTTCGATGACCCGGAATACCCAACCTCGCTGGACAAACTGTTGCGCGTGCTGGGCGCGAAGGTTGTCGATTTTCCGCTAAAGACGCACTGTTGCGGCGGCCACATGACCCAGATCAGCCAGGACGTGGCCTTGGAACTCATCCGCCGCCTGCTCAAGAATGCCGCCGACTACAAAGCTGATCTTATCGTCACGCTCTGCCCGATGTGCCAACTCAATCTGGACGCTTTCCAGGAGAATGTCAACCAGCATTTCAAGTCCAAATTCAACCTCCCAGTGCTCTTCTTCACCCAGTTGATGGGGTTAGCCTTTGGGATGAGCGCCAATGAGTTGGGAATTGGCAAGGAGTTTGTGGATGCCCGCCCAGCGTTGAGCAAGACGCAAGCGACGCCCGACATGACCACGGGCGCCGGAACTGCGCCGCGCCGCCCCGCCAGGGGCGACAAGAGCCTGCCAATGCCGCGGATGGAGGAACCGGAATAGCAGACGGAGGGGGCACCCGCATTCCAAGCGTGTGATGGATCGCGGCGCCCCATTCAACATAAGGACGGATAGCAATGAGCAAGGAATTCATTCCGCTTGAATTGCACGACCAATCCCGCCAGGGCCATGGTGAACGAGTCGGCGTCTACGTCTGCCACTGCGGGACCAATATCGCTAAGACGGTGGCGGTCGAAGAAGTCTCGGCGTGGGCTGGCAAGCAAGCCGATGTGACCGTAGCCCGCAACTACAAGTTTATGTGTTCGAGCCTGGGCCAGGAGCTGGTCGAGCAGGACATCAAAGAGTTGGGTCTGACCAGGGTCGTCGTCGCCGCCTGCTCCCCGCACATGCATGAGAAGACCTTCCGTAACTCCTGCCAGCGCGCCGGACTCAACCCCTACCTGTTCGAGATGGCGAATATCCGCGAACTGGATTCCTGGGCTACCGATGATCGGGAGGCGGCGACCCTGAAGGCCAAGGCCCAGATCAAGGGCGCGGTCGAGCGGGTCATCTACCAGCAGCCGCTGGAGCCGATCCAGGTGGACATCAACCCGAACACGCTGGTTGTCGGCGGGGGGATTGCCGGCATCACCGCAGCGCTCGAATTGGCGAACGCCGGGTATCACGTCTACCTGGTCGAGCGTGACTCGTCCATCGGCGGGCACATGGCCAAGCTGGATAAGACCTTCCCGACGTTGGATTGCGCGGCCTGTATTCTCACCCCCAAGATGGTCGACGTAGACCAGCATCCGAACATCACTATGTTGACCTGGAGCGAGGTCGATGCGGTTCATGGCTATGTTGGCAACTTCAGTGTGCGCGTCCGCAAACGAACGCGTTATATCAAAGAAGAACTTTGCACCGGCTGCGGCACATGTGTCGAGAAGTGTCCCGCCAAGATCCTCGACCAAAACTTCGAGGTGGGGCTGGGGTTCCGCAAGGCGGTGTACCGCAACTTTCCCCAGGCTGTGCCCAAATATCCAGTGATCGATACCGAAAATTGCATCTATTTCCAGCGCGGCAAATGCAAAGCCTGCCAGATCGTCTGCCCGACCGATGCGATTGACTTCAACCAGCAGGACGAGTTCATCCAGATCGAGGTCGGCAATATCATCCTGGCGACCGGCTACGAGCAATTTGATGCGCGGCGGATTCCGCAATATGGCTATGGGCGGCTGGCGAATGTCTTCACCAGCATGGAGTTCGAGCGCATGGTCAACGCCGCCGGGCCGACCGACGGGCGGGTTGTACTGCGCGACGGGGTCACGCAACCCGAGAGCGTAGCGATCATCCACTGCGTCGGCTCGCGCGACAAGAACTATCACGAATACTGCTCACGGGCCTGCTGTATGGCATCGCTAAAGTTTGCCCACCTGGTTCACGAGCGCCTGCCGGGGGCTGAGGTCTACAACTTTTATATCGATATTCGCGCATCGGGCAAGAACTATGAAGAGTTCTATCACCGCGTGTTGTCCGAAGGCGCCCGCTTCATCCGCGGGCGCGTCGCTGAAGTGACCGACGCGGCGCGGCTGGATGACGAAGAGGGCAAGCTGATCATCCAGGTCGAGGACACCCTGATTGGCCGGCAGCGGCGCATCCCGGTGGATATGGTGATCCTGATGGTCGGGATGGAGGGGCGCAAAGACTCGCGCCAAGTGGCTAATTTGTTTGGCCTGGGCTGTGATTTGGACGGCTTCTTTACCGAGCGCCATGCCAAACTCGACCCGGTGGTGACGATGACCGAGGGCATTATGATCGCCGGGGCTTGCCAGGGGCCGAAAGCCATCCCCGAGTCGGTGGCCCAGGGCTCGGCGGCAGCGGCGCGGGTCGCCAGCCTGATTGGCCAGCGCCGCCTGATGATGGAGCCGGTTCGGGCGCAGATCGATCCGGCGGGCTGCTCCGGCTGCCGGATCTGCAACAACCTCTGCCCCTACCACGCCATCATCTTCCACGAGGATCGCAAGATCTCCGAGGTGATCACGGCGTTGTGTCAGGGCTGCGGGGCCTGTGTGGCGGCCTGTCCAAGCGCAGCAATCAACGGCGCGCACTTCACCCGCGACCAGGTGATGGCTCAGATCGAAGGTATTCTGTGGGATGTAGAGCAGCCAGCGATGGCGTTGCAATGATGAGTTATGGAACCAGCGTAAGGGAGATCGGCGCTGTGAGATGAGCGCGTTCCGGCAGAACAGTCCGTTGTTCATCTCGCATCCCGCATCTCCACCAGGGAGAAAAACATGAACGAAGCATTCAATCCCATCATCGTCGGGTTCCTCTGTAACTGGTGCTCCTACCGCGCCGCCGACCTGGCCGGCACGGCCCGGATGCATTATGCACCGACCATGCGCCCGATCCGAGTGATGTGTACCGCCCGTATCGAACCAGAGTTTGTCCTCAAAGCGCTGCGGGAAGGCGCCGACGGCGTGCTGATCGCCGGTTGTCATCCCGGTGAGTGTCATTACGTCGAGGGCAACATGAAGGCGTTGCGCCGTTTCCGCTTGCTCAAAATGATGCTCCGCCAGTTTGGCGTTGAGGACGAGCGGGTGCAACTCATCTGGGCGGCGGCATCGGAGGGTAAACAACTTGCCGCCGCGGTAGACCGGATGACCGAGCAGGTGCGGGCGCTGGGGCCGCTGCGCTGGAAACAGACGGTTTTGGCCGGCGACGACGGGAGCGCGGCGAACGAGGATCTGGCAGTGCAGGAAGTTGGCAGTTGAAGGCGAGGTTTGATATGGCAAAGCCCAAACTTGCGATGTACTGGGCCGCTTCCTGCGGGGGGTGCGAAATCTCGGTGCTCAACATCGGCGACAAGATCCTGGCCATAGATGAGGCCTTTGATATTGTCTTCTTCCCGTGCATCGCCGATTTCAAGTACGACGACGTGCGGGGCTATCCCGACGACTACATCGATCTCTGCTTGTTCAATGGCGCGATTCGTTGTTCGGAGAATGAGGAGATGGCCCGCCTGCTGCGCCGTAAGTCGAAGGTGCTGGTTGCCTTCGGCTCGTGCGCTTACGAAGGCTGTGTTCCTGGTCTCTCCAATTTGACCACGGCGCGGGCGACTCTGCACACCGCCTATATCGACAACTCCTCGATTGACAACCCAGCGGGGGTGTTACCCCAGCGGGTCACGAAAGTGCCGGAAGGCGAGCTAGAGATCCCGGTTTTCTACGATACGGTGAAGGCCCTGGATCAGGTCGTGCCGGTGGAGTACATTATCCCTGGCTGCCCGCCGGAACCGCCCCAGATTGCAGCAGTGATGGAGGCGATCATCACCGGGGCGGAGTTGCCCGCGCCCGGCGGCGCGATCATCGGCGCCGGCAAAGTTGCCGTCTGCGAGGAGTGTCCGCTGGCGAAGGATGTCAAGCAGATCACGCGCTTCTATCGGCCCTATGAAATCATCCCCGAGCCGGGAATCTGCTTGTTGGAGCAGGGCCTGCTCTGCATGGGTCCGGCGACCCGGAGCGGCTGCGGTGCGCTCTGTCCGCGGGTCAATATGCGCTGCGAAGGGTGTTATGGCCCGCTCGACGGCGTCGAGGACCAGGGCGCCCGCATCCTCTCCGCTGTGGCCTCGGTGGTGGCGGCGGGAAAACCGAGCGACGACGAGGCTGGCCTGGAGCGCCAGATTGATGAAGTGATGGCGACGCTGGAAGATCCGGCGGGCACCTTCTATCGCTTCAGTCTGGCCCATTCGCTGCTCCAGCGTGTCCGCGCTCAGTGATGGATAACGAGTGCCGCGCGCTGAATGCCGCGTAACTCGACACGCTTGCATGAGGTTGCTATGAAACGTATCGCAATCGATCCGGTTACCCGCTTGGAAGGGCACGGCAAAATCGAAATCTTCCTCAACGATGAAGGCGACGTCGCCAATGCCTATTTTATTATTCCTGAACTGCGCGGCTTCGAGCAGTTTTGCGTGGGCCGGCCCTCCGAAGAGATGCCGCGGATTACCGACCGGATCTGCGGGGTATGCCCCGAGGCGCATCACATGGCTTCGACCAAAGCTCTGGATGTGCTGTTCCAGGTCGAACCGCCGTCGGTGACGCAGAAACTGCGCGAGATGTTCTATTCGGCCTTTTTTGTAACCGACCACACCACGCACTTCTACGCGCTGGGCGGACCCGATTTCGTGCTTGGCCCCGATGCGCCGCCCGCCGAACGCAACATTCTCGGTGTGATCCGCAAGGTTGGCCTGGAGACCGGCAAGGCGGTGATCGACGCCCGGATGCGCAACCATCACGTCATCAAGATGCTTGGCGGGCGTGGCGTGCATCCGGTGGCTGGGTTGCCCGGCGGCTGGAGCAAGCCGGTCTCCGCCGAGGAGCGGCAGGAGATCGAGGCGGTGGCGCGCAAGAATGTCGAGTTTGCGCTCTTTAGCCTGCAACTCTTCGCCGATCTTATCCTGGCCAACCCGGCCTACGTGGAGATGATCCTGTCCGATGCTTTCACCCACCGGACTTACTACATGGGTATGGTCGATGCGAACAACCAGGTCAATTTCTACGATGGCATGATTCGCGTCGTCGATCCCGACGGGGGCGAGTTTCTCAAATATCATCCGCGCGACTATGCCCGGCACATCGCCGAACACGTCGAGTCCTGGAGCTATCTGAAGTTCCCCTATCTGAAGGGGGTGGGCTGGAAAGGCTTCGAGGACGGCAAGGAGAGCGGGGTCTACTGCGCCTCGCCGCTATCGCGGCTCAATGCCGCCGATGGCATGGCCACGCCGCAGGCCCAGGCGGCGTACGAGAAGATGTATGAGACGCTGGGCAGCAAGAAGGTCAATGGCCGCTACCAACCGGTCCACTACCGGCTGGCGACCCATTGGGCGCGGCTCGTCGAGCTGCTCTACGCCTCGGAGCGCATGTTGGAGCTGGTGACCGATCCAGAGATTACCGACCCGAATGTACGTGCTCCGGTCACCAATATCCCGGCGGAGGGGGTGGGTTGCGTCGAAGCGCCGCGGGGTACGCTGACCCATCATTATTGGACCAACGAGCGGGGCATTCTGACCAAAGTCAACCTGATTGTCGGCACGACCAACAACTATGCGCCGATGGCAATGTCGGTCAAGAAGGCGGCCCAGGCGTTGATCCACAAGGGCGCCGTGATCACCAACGGCTTGCTCAACCAGATCGAGATGGCCTTCCGCTGCTACGATCCCTGCATGTCCTGCGCAACGCACGCCCTGCCCGGCCAGATGCCCTTGGAGGTGACGATTCGTGACGCGGCAGGGAACATCGTCGAGCGCTTGAGCCAGTATTGTGGCGGCGAGACGACGTAGCGGCGCACCAGCGTGTGCGCCGGCGCAGAGACGGAGAGGCGAGGAGCTGAGGAGAAGGAGCTAACGTCCTTAGAAGGATTTCGTTATGAAAACACTGGTGTTGGGCCTGGGAAATCCGCTCTTGACCGATGATGGCGTGGGGGTGCGAGTGGCCGAACAGGTGCAGACCGCTCTGCTTTCTGGGATGCCCGTCGAGTGCGCCGAGGTGAGCGTCGGCGGGCTGGCGCTGATGGAGCGCATGCTCGGTTATAAGCGCGTCATTCTGATTGACGCCCTGGTCGTCGATCAGGTTAGACCTGGGGCGGTGCATCGCTGGCATCTCGACGATCTCCGCGCCATCAGCCCGACCGTCCACAGCGCTTCGCCCCACGATACCAGCTTGATCGTTGCGCTGGATCTGGCGCGGCGTATGGGTTTGCCGCTGCCTGATGAGCTTGTCATCTACGCGGTCGAGGTCTCGAACGTCAGTGATTTTAGCGATGAGCCGACGCCGCCCGTCGCCCAGGCTATTCCCAAGGTGACAGCGGCGGTGTTGGCGGAGTTAGCGATAGAAGTATAGTGGTTGTCTAGCGACCGCTGCTTTCTATCTAGGAGGAGAAGTATGGTTTCACCTGAACTGCTCCGGCGGTATCCCTTCTTCGCCGGCCTGAGCATGGACCAGATCACCAGCTTGGCGATGGCCGCTGAGGAGGTTGAGGTAGCGCCGGACACGTATCTGTTTCGTGAAGGCGATGAACTAAACCAGTTCTATATCGTGGTCGAAGGCAGAGTCGCCCTGAGCATCGGGTTGCTCGAGCGGGGTGATCGTACCAGCGTGGCCGAAGTGGCCGTGCGTAGCCGTGAGATGGTCGTGAGTATGGTGGGCGCCAGCCAGATCATGGCCTGGTCGGCGCTGGTTCCGCCCTATGTGGCTACGTCGAGCGGCAAGACCTTGACCGCGTGCCGGCTCATCGCTGTTGATTGCAGCGAGTTGCGCGCGAATTTTGAGGAAGACGCTCAGTTTGGCTACCTGATGATGCGGAAAGTAGCGCAGGTCATCCGCGACCGGCTACAAGATATGCATCATGAATCGTTGGCATACAGCGCTGAAAATATCGGTTAAAATATTGGTAAAAACGAACGCCTAACATGATACAATAGGGGCGTCAGAGCCAATGCATCCAAATATGTTTGAAAGGAGCGAGCAAAAACGGGTTTATCCCCTTTGACACCTAGACGAGGAATCGCCCCGGTTCTCACCGTCCTGCGCCTGAGCTTTTGCGCTCTGTTTGCGGCCAATTTGCTTTGCCGCCCGCGAATCGTATGCGGGGGGCGTACGTATCCGATACGTCAAACTGACATCTATAATGGGTGTCGGGCGTCGCTTGTGGCGGTACCCTTCTTCTGCCACAAGGCAACGAGGTTCAACCGACTGCACCTTTGGCAATGCGCATCGCCTGGATACAATCAACTGCCCATGATGGCAAGAGCTGCGTGCGGCCAGTGTGCAGTGAGCCGATAGATCATGAGATCGGACCGGATGTGGCGCTGATGGTCTAGTGCCGGTACCTTTCGAAGCGGCGCCTGTTCAGACCTGACAGGCCTTATTTGAACAGTATTGGGTCTGGTGCAGCTCTATTTCGACCAAAACGATCATTGGCGATTGCCCAAGGCGTGTTGTGCTCATACAGGTGACGCCGACCGCCGATCCAGTCGCCTCTCGTGTCAAAGCTTATTCCGTTTTCGATCGGCATGACCATATGTTGCAGGGGTGATAGAAGTTGCCGCCCTCTTGACAATCGCCCTGTCACGGCTGTGCATAGCGGCAGCGCTGCGCCACCGGTCGGCGTGTGAAGCTTTTGCATATCTATGGCCATGCTCATAGCACTGCCAATACTATTTGTAAGGAGGTATATTGCAATGGATACATTACCCAATTCTCCAACAGTGAGCGCTGCCCAATACGATGCCTGGTTATTCGACCTCGATGGGGTTGTGACCCGTACAGCCAAAGTCCATGCGACCGCCTGGAAGCGGATGTTTGACGAGTATTTGCAAAAAGCGGCGAAACGTTATAATGCGCCCTTCACTCCATTCGAAATCGATCCAGACTATTATCAATATGTAGATGGCAAACCGCGTTACGACGGGGTTGCGAGTTTCTTGCATTCGCGTGATATTACTCTTGATTGGGGCGACCCGAGCGACCCGCCGGATCGTGAAACCATTTGCGGACTAGGAAATAGAAAGAATGCGCTCTTTAATGATGTGTTGCGTTCCGAAGGCGTTGAAATCTTTCCCTCTTCAGTCGCTTTGATTCAAAACCTGATTGCCAAAGGCAAACATGTTGCGGTTGTCACTTCCAGCAAGAATTGCGAGACGGTGCTGGAAGTGGCGCAGCTCGCCGGTCTCTTCGAAGCCAGAGTCGACGGCAATGTCGCCGCAGCCAAACAGCTCGCCGGTAAGCCGGCGCCGCAAACCTTCGAGGAAGCCGCGCGGATTCTCGGGGCGACGCCGGAGCGAGCAGTTGTGTTCGAAGATGCTATTTCTGGGGTTCAGGCGGGTAAAGCGGGCAGCTTTGGCCTGGTTGTGGGTGTTGCGCGATACAACACCCCCGAGGAACTGCTGCAAAACGGTGCGGACATTGTCGTTCATGATTTGGGTGAACTGAAGTTAGTATGACACACAGCGAGCGTGTAGGATTGCCCCGCGCGCTTTCGCTCCTATGTATTGTTTCGTTATGCGTGTCGTGTGCAGCTATCGCGATGTCCAGGGAGAACCGATCACTCAACATCGAACAGCAGAGCGGTTCTCCCTGGCATCCGGTGTTATGCACGTCGCGTATAGCCATTTAACGGAAAAGAGGAGAAAGCAATGCCCAAATACATCAGTGATCTGCCACATGCGCTTACACATGGCGATCAATTAGCCCAACAACTGACCAGCAAGCGGCCTGCCGTATTTCTCGACTACGACGGTACGCTCACGCCGATTGTCGACCGGCCAGAGGATGCAATTATTTCCGAAAGCATGCGTGAAGCGGTGCGTGGCTTGGCCGAGCGCTGTTCTGTTTGCGTGGTGAGCGGACGCGATCGCCAGGTCGTTCAGGAACTAATGGGTCTCAACAACTTGATCGTTGCCGGCAGCCATGGCTTTGATATCTGGAGCCCTGGCGGCGGAATGATCCAGCGCGAGGAGGGCGGCGATTTCAAAGAGCTGCTCGACACTGTGAAAACCCAACTCTACGAGGTCTTGAACGCGATCGCAGGCGCGCTAGTAGAGCCGAAAAAAGCTTCGGTTGCAGCACACTACCGACTCGTTGCCGAAGAGGAACGGCCCAAGGTCAAGGCGGTGGTCGACTCCATTCTCGCTGCGCATCCCGACAAGTTGAAGGTGACGCCCGGCAAGATGGTCTATGAGATCCAACCCAAGCTCGATTGGGACAAAGGCAAGGCGGTGCTGTACCTGCTCACGGCGCTCGATCTGGATCGCGGTGATATCATACCGCTCTATATAGGCGATGACATAACCGATGAACACGCCTTTGCCGCTCTCGCGGGCCGGGGCATCGGGATTTTCGTCGGTCGCCCCGACGACCCCGAGGTAGGCGGGCGCACCACTGCTGCTGACTATATTCTCCACACGGTCGAGGAGGTGGAACAGTTCTTGGAATCTCTGGCCCGGTAATAACGAACGACGGGAGTTTGCCTAACACCTGCTCGTGATACAGCCTTCAGAGGAGAACCATCTCCTCTGAAGGCGTCTGGTCGATCGAGTGCAACCAAGATCTGGGGGTCACACCCAAAGGAATGCTTCGGGGTCTGCGACGCTTTCGCATTCCTTGCCCCGCAGAAAGCTGGTCACACTCTTGGCGCTTTCAACTTGGAATAAACATACGGATCGCTGCAGTTAGAAAAAGAAGGTAGAACCATCATGACGATTTGGACGCTGGCTTACGATTCCTTTGATCCTGAGCAAGAAGGACTGCGCGAAGCGTTAAGCTCGACTGGCAACGGATATTTTTGTACGCGGGGCGCTTTTGAGTGGGGCGATGTGAACAATGTCCATTACCCCGGCACCTATGCGCACGGTGTTTTCAATCGGGAAACAACGATCATGGCCGGACGGCCGGTACTCAATGAAGACCTGGTTAATCTCCCCAACTGGCTCATCCTTAAGCTGCGCATCGGCGACGACGAGCCATGTACGCTCGACAATGTCGAGATCCTTTCCTACCAGCATGAACTCGATATTCGCACCGCAACGCTCAAGCGCAGTTTGCGGTTTCGTGATCGCGCCGGTCGCGAAACAACGCTCGTCAGCCGCCGCTTTGTTAGCATGACCGACATGCATCAGGCAGCGCTTGAATGGACAATCACGCCGGAAAATTGGTCGGGAAAAGTAGAAATCCTGACCGCGTTGGACGGTCGAGTCAACAACTGGGGTGTTGCTCGCTACCGCCAGTTGGAGGGACGTCACCTCAATCCGGTTGTGACCAGGGTGGTCGGCGTCGATATTATTGCGCTTCTGTCCCAAACCCGGCAATCACGCGTCTACATTGCCGAAGCGGCGCGCACGCGGGTGTATGGCGAACATGAGGTGATTAATGTTGATCGCCATCTGTATCGCATGGAGGATTACATCCACCAGGTCTTGAGTTTTGAGATGAAAGAGAAGGCGCCGGTGCGGGTCGAAAAGATGGTGGCGTTTTATACTTCGCGTGATCACGCTATCAATGAGCCGTTGGGCAATGCTGAAAAGGCAGTGAGTCGCTACGGCACTTTTGCCGATGCCTTCGAGCGCCACGCGCGGGCCTGGGACGAGTTGTGGGCCGTATGCGATATGCACATTCCGAACAATGAACGGGTGCAGCAATTGGTTCGCTTGCATATCTCCCACATTCTCCAGGTGTGTTCGCCGTACACCGCCGATATCGATGCCGGGGCGCCGGCCCGCGGGCTGAATGGCGAGGCCTACCGCGGGCATATTTTCTGGGATGAGCTGTATATCTATCCATTTCTGAATTTTCGGTTGCCCAAGATCACAAGCGAGTTGCTTATGTATCGCTACCGGCGCCTCGATGAGGCGCGCGCGGCAGCCAGGGTCGCCGGGTATAAAGGGGCGATGTATCCCTGGCAAAGCGGCAGTGATGGTAAAGAAGAAACCCAGGTGGTGCATCTCAACCCCAAGTCGGGACGTTGGGATCCGGACCTGAGCCATAACCA
>JAKSDJ010000761.1 GCA_022360155.1 Chloroflexales bacterium
AGGGTTGGGAGCCGCGCCAACGCTTCCCAGTCGGTCATGGTGGCGGGCTGCCCTGGCGCTTCGTGACCAGTCACCACGGCGAAAGCGGTGGACATGCCGCGCTGAGTGAGCGGCACGCCAGCATAGGCTGGCACAGCAATGGCCGAGGAGACACCCGGAACGATCTCGAAGGGTAGCCCGGCTGCTGACAACGCCCCGGCCTCCTCACCGGCGTGCCCGAAGACGCAGGGGTCGCCGCCCTTCAGCCGCACCACCTGCTGCCCAGCGCCCACCAGTTCGATCAGCAGATTATTGATCTCCTCCTGGCGCATAACGTGGCGCTCCGGCCCCTTGCCGACGAAGATCCGTTCGGCGTTGGGCGGCGCTTCGTCCAGCAGCGCGGGGGCGACCAGCCGATCATAGAGCACGACTTCGGCCTGACGCAGCACGGCCAATCCCCGGACGGTGATCAGGTCGGCGCGACCGGGGCCAGCGCCGACGAGGTAGGCTTTACCTTTCATTGTCTCCCCCTGGTGCGCTGGCCTCTAGCCAACGCGCAATCGCATCGCGCAGGGCCACTGTCCGCGCCGGTGCGGCCCCGCTGCTACTCACAGCCACGGTCATCCCTCCAGTCCGGTAGAGCGCCGGAACGTGGAAACTTCCTTCGCCCGGCGCATCGGCGACATTGCAGAGGATGCCTTCCGCTGCAGCCTCGCGCGCGACCAGGGCGTTCACCGCGCGCTGATCGGTCGCGGCGAAGACCAGGCGCGCCCCGGCCAGGTCGCCGGAGGCGTAGCCGCGACGCACCCATCCGATCCGTCCTGCCTCCGCCCAGGCGCTGAGCTGCGAGGTAACCGCCGGACTGATCAGATGCACGTTCATGCCGCTCGCAAGCAGTCCGCGCACCTTGCGCTCACCAACGGCGCCGCCGCCTACGACAACCGCCAGCGCCCCGGCCATCTGCGTCAGGATGATAGGATAATTGTGAGTTGAGGGAATAGAAGGGGCGCGCTCGCCCATCCTCGCCTCGTCGCTTCGTCGCCTTCTGATCTCTTCAGCGCCCGGTGTCTCCGCGTCATCGCTCTCACGTCTCCTTGCCTCGTTCTCTTCCCGCATCGTCGCGTCCTGGCATCCGCGCCGCGCCGCGCCGTCGCTTCCCCAAATCATCGTATCATCGTCTCCCCACCTCGTCGCCTCCTCCGCTCCTCGTTTCTTTTGGTAGCCCCGCGGCGTAACCATGCGCTCGCCAACGCTGTAGCTGCGGCTGTTACCAATCAGCACCAGCGTGAACATATCGACCTCGTCTGGATCGATCTCGGCCAACGTCGTGAGGGTCACGTGCTCGTCGGCGCGGGTGATGTTGCGCGCGATGGCCACCGGCGTTGTCGCTGGGCGCTGTTCGCGCAGCAGGTCCAGCGCCGCGCCGAGCTGCCAGTGGCGCTTGCGCGAGCGCGGGTTGTAGAAGGCGACCACAAAGTCGGTTGCCGCCGCCGCCGCGACGCGCCGCTCGATCAAGGTCCAGGGCGTCAGCAGGTCGCTCAGGCTGATCAAGCAGAAGTCGTGGCTGATCGGCGCCCCGAGTCGCGCCGCTAGCGCCTGAAATGCGCTGATGCCAGGCAGCACCTCGACCGTCGGATCGTCGCCCGTCCACCCCGCTATACCGAGCTGCTCGAAGACCGGGCCGGCCATCGCGTAGATGCCAATGTCGCCGCTGCTAATCAGGGCCACGCGCCGCCCGGATTTGGCCAACTCGATTGCTTGGCGCGCCCGCCCCAGCTCGTCGCCCATCGCCGGGGTGACGATCAGCTCTTGATGTGGAGCCAGCAACGGATGCACCAGGTCGATGTAGACCTGGTAACCGGCGACCAGATCTGCGGACTGCAGCGCCTCACGAGCGGCCATCGTCAACTGGTCCAGGTTGCCGGGGCCGATGCCGATCAGCGTGAGCCGTCCGGTGTGCCGATGCGGCGAAGACTGGATGCGGCGAAGACTGGATGCGGCGGAGAGTTGAGGAGATGGCGCCTGGGCGTCGTGGGTCGCTATCTCCTCGTCTCCTCGTCTCCTCGTCTCCTCGTCTCCTCGCGTCAGCGCCTCCTCGTGTCCTCCTTTCAGCGCCACGGCCACGGTGCAGCGGGCGAAGGCGCGCTTGGGCACGATCAGCGGGCCGTTGGCTGCGAGGAGGGCGCAGGGTTCGGCGACGCCCGGCAGGTCGAAGTGCTCAGTGGCCGCGCTCGGGCTGAAAGCCGCCGGGTCGAGGGTCGCCAGCTGCGCTGTCGGAATCACCTCCAGCGGCGTGCCGATAGCCTCGGCCAGGGCGATCAGTCCAGGTTCGTCGGCCTTCAGCTCGGCTGTGGCCAGGGCGGCGACGCAACGCGGGCCGAGCCCGGCATCGTCCAGGGTGGCCATCAAGGCGTCGTACAGCTCCTCCGCTGGCACGCCGCGCCGGCAGCCGACGCCGGCCACCAGGGCGGGCAGCAGGTAGCGAACTGTCTTGGGGCGTAGCGCTGACCAGTGTTCATCCCCGCTGCGATGAGTGACTAGTAGGGCGGCGGCATAACGATCCTCGCGCAGCTCCGCCGGATCGGCGACGAAGCTCAGGGTTGGGCAGGCGGCGAGCCAATCCTCCAACGCCATGCGGACCCAGGGCAGCGCCGGTTCTACATAGCAGCCCAGCGGCTCGCCGTTGACCAGACAGGCCATCGCGTGGGTCAACGCAGACTCCTCGTCGATCAGCCAACCCTCCGCCTGGCCGAGTTGGTCGAGGGCCGGCAGCCCCTGCACGTCGCTCGCGGTCGTTATAGCGGCCTGGCCGCCGGTAAGAGCGGCGATGCGATGCGCCAGCTCGTTTGCCCCGGCCCGGTGCCCGCCCAGCAGCGGCACAACAAAACGCCCGGCCTCGTCGAGGCAAAGCACCGCCGGGTCGTTGGCCTTGTGTTCGAGCAGCGGCGCAATGGCGCGCACGGCAATGCCGGCAGCCATGATCAGCACCAGGGCGCGGGCTTCCCTCCAGCGGGCGCGTACCTCGTCCAGGGCCGAGTCGGCGTGCAGGGCGGCGTCTGGCGCCTCGGCGGCGAGCTTCGGCGGTACGCACGCGACAGCCCCCAATGCTGGCGCCAGCCGCGCGGCCAAACGCGCCCCGGCACGGGTAACGGCGATAATCACGACAGTTCCAGCGCTCATAGGCTCTCCTCGGGGCGAGCGCCGCGCCGGAAGCGGTGGGTGTAGTTTTGATCGTACAGCTTGCTTTCGGTGCGTCCCTCTGCGGTCTTCAGGTGTGGGGCGAGAGCGGGGCTGACCAGGATCAGCGCCTGGCGCGTAAGTCCCGCCGCCTTGACTTTCGGCACGATATCGGCCAGTGTACCTGTGATCAATTGCTCGTCAGGCCAGGTCACGCGGTGCAGCACCGCCACCGGCGTTTCAGGGGCGTAGCCGCCGCTCGCCACGAGTTCGTCCACCACTCGCTGGATGCGGGTAATCCCGAGGTAGATCGCGAGCGAGGCGCCATGCGCGGCGAGGCCGGTCAGGTCTTCGCCCGGCGGCATTGGCACGCGCCCGGCCACACGGGTAAGAATGATCGTCTGCACCACGTCGGGCACGGTCAACTCGATACCGAGGCGGGCGGCGGCGGCAAAGGCGGCAGTTACGCCGGGCACGATCAGGTGGGGTACGCCGTGCTCGTCCAGGGCGGCCATCTGCTCGTGGGTCGCGCCGTAGAGCGCCGGATCGCCGCTGTGGACGCGGGCCGTCACCTGGCCCGCACGGGCGGCCTCCAGCATCAGGTCAACGATCTGCTCCAGGTGCATATCCGACGAGCCGACGATGCGGGCGGACGGTTTCGCGTAGCTTGCAGTCAGGGCGTCATCCACCAGGCTGTCAGCGTAGAGGATCAGGTCAGCCTGGGCGAGAATATCGCGCCCGCGCACGGTGATCAGGTCGGGCGCGCCTGGACCCGCCCCGACGAAGTAAACAGTTCCAGGAATAGTTGTAAACATCAGGACTCCTTATCTATGGATGAGGCGTTGAGAAGAGGAGGCGTTGAGGCGACAGGCAATGACGCGGGGGCGCGGCGGGAGAAGATGTGGCGAAGAAATCATCCAGCGAGTGATTGCTGAAGTCATATGCGGCGGCCTCCTCCATCGTTTTCTTTTCTGTATTGGCCTTGATAAGACCCCAAAACATTGATGAGATCAGATTCGTACGATTGTATAGTCGTATATGTTGATCATCGTTGACGTAGCTGCGTCGCTCGCAGAGTGCAAGCACCCCAACCGTCTCTGCAAGCGAGCCGCGCGCGATGTCATAGAAGTTGCGTTCTGAGCGTGATGTAGTTTTGCTGGAACCTTCGGCAATATTGGCTATCACTGATATTGCTGCGCGCCGCAACGGTTCACCAAGGGAGAACTGCACCGGCTGTGGCAAATTGTCAGCCACAATAAAGCACACATCCACATATTCCAAAGCTATAGGCCATACGTGTAAAAACTCATACCTAAATCCCATGGCAATGCCTC
>JAKSDJ010000784.1 GCA_022360155.1 Chloroflexales bacterium
AACGGCGAGCGGCTGCTCATCGACGCTGATCATCGCGGTAAGCGTCGTACGTCCCGTAGGCGGTCGCATCTCAATATTGAGCACTGCTGCGTCGCCCTGGGCGACTGGTGCAAAGCGAATCACCGATGTATCACTCGTCCAGCGGTATTTCTGAACGCCATCGGCTTCGATCCCGTGGAACCCTTCGAGCAGAGAGCGAGTTTGGATACTATCCATGGCCAGGTGCAATGTCGGCTGTCGGCTCGTCAATAGGAAGGCCTCGCCGAGAACGAGGGCGACGCCGAGCGCCAGCACGCCCGCGAACAGTCGTAGCAACGCTGGCCAATGACTATACGTTGTTTGGACAGCAGAGGGGAAATGTTGCCAATAGCGGAGCGGCTGGGTCATATGCAATCCTGGCAATCCCTTTCTGACGCTAATCTTCCCAGAATTGCCGCACCCATCCCCGCCGGGCCAAGTCGGCGCGCAGGTCGAGCATCGCTGTATACGTTGGCAAGATATACAGGGTTACGCCCTTCGGCAGCGTTGCCAAAGCTGTGTCAATAGCATCAGCCACATCTGACACGATGTTGAGCTGTGTTGGGTTGATGCCGGCGTACTTGAGGCGTACCGCCATATCAGCAGCTCGTGTGCCGCTGACCGTCGCCCGTGCGACTCTACCGGCTAATGGCTCGAAATCGGCGTCCCATAGCCATGAAACATCAGTTCCGTCGGCGAAGCGGTCATTGATGGCGACCAGCAGATGCAGCTTTGCGGGTTGATGGCGCGCTGCTGCTGCTTCCACAGCTTCCAGTCTCGTTTGTTCGACCAGCATGCGCACTGTTTCGCTCGCGCCAACCGGATTTTTGATCAGCGCGATCAGGAGCGGTGCACCGTCGGGGCCGGCCTGGAGTCGCTCGATTCGCCCAAAGGCTGCGCTGAAATGCTCTAATGTGGTGCGGATGCGCGCCGGGGATACCGCCAGCGCCAACCCCGCCGCAGTCGCTGCGAGCGCATTGAAGGCGTTGTAGAGGCCCGGCAACGGTATATTCAACTCCAGCGCACCGCCGGGATAGGTGACAAACAAGCGGCTGCCTTCAGCGCCGTGCAAGTCGAGCCGGGCCAAGCGGACCTGTGGCTCTGGACGGCGATGGCTGCAGCGTGGGCAGGCATAGTGCCCAATATGGGCATAGAAGGCCAGGGTGTATTCGTAGCGTGCGCCGCAGCGGCGACAGAACTGCGAGTCGGCGATGTGAGCCGCTGAACCCGTGGCATGGCGCGGATCGTCCAGGCCGTAGTAACACACCTGGGCCGTTAATCCTGCGCCCAGGGCGACGACTGCCGGATCATCGGCGTTGAGCGCCACGGTCGTAGTCGCGGGGAGTGTCACGAGCGCCCTTTGCCAGGTTGTTGCGATGCTATCCACCTCTCCGTAGCGGTCGAGCTGATCGCGAAACAGGTTGTGGATTAGCACGAGGCGTGGTTGAGTTTCGACGATGGCTTGGGGGAGCGCCGCCTCGTCGGTCTCGAACAGGCCGATGTCGGCGCGGGGTTGGCCCTGCAAGTCGCTCTGGGCCAGGGCGGTTGCGGTTAAGCCGCTAATCAAGTTGGCGCCAGCGCGATTGTGCAGTACGCGCCGCCCGTCAGCGCGCAGGAGTTCTGCAATCATGCGCGTGGTTGTGGTTTTGCCGTTCGTGCCCGAGAGCAGTGTGACACCTTGAGGTAGGGCAGTAGTCAGTGTATGCAGAATGCCTGGCGCAACCCGGCGCGCCAGGGCGCCGGGAAAGTTGGTGCCGCCGCCAAGCCGGAGCCGGCGGCTCAACAGGCTGGTTGTTTTGCCCAGGATAATGGCGAGGAGCGTTGCTGGGGACGATGTCACAAGGGATGGCATCTAGATAGCTCGTTCCTTAGCGCAACCATGATCCATATCCATGAAAGAGCAAGGTGCAAGCACGCCTCTCCGCTGCGCGACAGCTCATCAGGCCCCAACCATCTTTTCTGTGAGCGACTCTCCCTGCGCCTGGTTATTGCGTTCCCATGCTCGGGTGATGAGGAGATCGTATAGTTCAGTGCGCACGGCATGTTGAGAGTGGCCATTGTTTTTTTGCAACCCTTGGCCGTCTTGCGCTTGACGGGCCAGGGCAAGCAGCGTAGCCTCCAGGGTTTCCGCTGACTCGACCAGGGCCGAACGCAGGAATTCAATTTCGAGCTCGGCAATGGCGATTTGCTCCAGCAGGTCTTTGGTCTGCGTGATGGTCGGAGGCTTATGCTGCGCCAAGCGCTGACATACGGCCTGAACCACCTCGCTGCTGCTTGTTGCGATACTTTGTTGTTTCATACGAGCCTCTTTGTTCTTTTAGACGACACTGTCGATGCGAAATGACTATGTTGCTGCGCCCAGACTCGATGATGAACGCAGCGCAGCGATGAGCAAGCTTACTATAGTACTAGACCAAGTATAGCACATCTAGCCAGAATGCATTGTTGAAATCACACAACTTATACATTTCCCTCGTACCCATGCAAACGGTAGATTGAATAGAAAAGCTCGCCTACTATCGCCGAGGTCGCCGTTCATGAGTATTGCTCTTCGTTCGTTTGCCGATAATCTGCTGAGTCTGCTCTTCCCTGAGCGCTGTGTCAGTTGTCATCGTTTCGGCCAGCTCTTTTGTCAGGATTGTCAAGCTCGTCTGCGCCCCTATCCCGCCGAGCGCCGTGCATTTACCGCACTTGATGATGTAGGCGTGGTCTTTATCTTCGAAGACGTTCTGCGGGATGCCATCTATTCCTTCAAATACCGGCGGGTGCGACGCATGGCAAAGCCCTTGGGGCAGTTCATGGCCGTGTATCTTCAGGCGTATCCACTCCCGGCTGATGCGCTGATACCTGTTCCGCTCCATCCCCAACGTCGGGCCGAACGTGGCTTCAACCAGAGTGAAGAGCTAGCGCGATGGCTCCACGAGGCGAGCAATCTACCATTGAACACGACCAGTTTGGCGCGCATTCGAAATACCGAACACCAGGCTCGCCTTGACACCCAAGCTCGGCAGGAGAACGTCAAGGGTTCGTTCGTTTGGCAGCCTTCCAGCCCTCCGCCGGATCGTGTGCTGCTGGTGGACGATGTATTGACCACTGGCGCTACGCTCGAAGCATGTGCTGGGGCGTTACGCTTGGCGGGGGCGCGCGAAGTGCGGGCAATTGCCTTGGCTCGCAGCCTCCCTAGTATTCTCCGCATAACCTGAGTGGACCTCCAAACGGACATCCTCCACGTTCCCCCTACACCCGCGCCAAATATATGCTGCTCTGCCGGAGGCGAATTGGAGCCTCTGGCAGAGCGATAGCAAAGCCATCAAACAGCCTGAAAGCGGCGGTGTCTCCCTTCTTTTAAGTTGACATAATATAATTATTACGCCTGCTTATACGTAGCAACATGTGATACAATCTAAACACGTCCTGTTGCATTGCAATCTTTTGTTCCATGTGCGTCAGGATCGAACGAATTGAGGTATTCCGTCTGGAAAAGAGCTGTCTGAATAGCAGATGGATGCGCTGCTATGGCTAAATGTATAGAGGCCGCAATGTTGAAGGCACACCTGCGGAACATGTGTGTCGAAACCCCAAGATCATGAGAGGAACAACGATGTTCGAATCCAAAGAAACCATTCAACAAGCCCAGAAAGATTGGGAACAATTGACCCTCTGGCCATCGCTGGAGCGTGCGCCTGAACGCGACCAGTCGTTTATGACGACGAGTAGCGCGCCCATCAATCGGCTCTATACGCCGCTCGATCTGCAAGATAGCGATTATTTGCGTGATATTGCGCACCCTGGTGAATACCCGTATACTCGCGGCGTTCACCCAACTGGCTATCGTGGCAAGGTATGGACGATGCGGATGTTTGCCGGGTTTGGCACTGCCGAAGAGACCAATGCGCGTTTCAAATACCTGCTTTCCCAGGGTCAGACGGGCCTCTCGATCGCTTTTGACATGCCCACGCTCTATGGGCGCGACACCGATCACCCGTTGGTCGAAGGCGAGTTTGGGAAATGTGGTGTGGCAATCACCTCGCTCGCCGATATGGAGATTCTGCTCGACGGTCTTCCTTTGGATGTGGTCAGCACCAGTATGACTATCAACTCTCCGGCGGCGATCATCTGGGCGATGTACTTGGCGGTGGCCGAGAAACGCGGCATTCCGTGGGCAAAGCTGCGCGGCACGTTGCAGAACGACATCCTCAAGGAGTATATTGCGCAGAACGAGTACATTTTCCCCCCCGAACCGAGTATGAGTCTTGTCGTGGATACCATGGAGTTTGGCTCGCAGCATGTGCCGCAGTGGAATACCATCAGCATCAGCGGCTACCACATCCGCGAGGCGGGGAGCACCGCCGCGCAAGAGTTGGCGTTTACCCTGGCTGATGGCATCGCCTATGTCGAAGCAGCCTTGGAGCGTGGGTTGGATATCGACGATTTTGCGCCGCGGCTGTCGTTCTTCTTCAACGCGCACAACGACTTCTTCGAGGAGATCGCCAAATACCGCGCTGCGCGGCGGATCTGGGCTCGGTTGATGCGTGAGCGTTTCGGCGCGAAAAATGAGCGTTCATGGTGGCTGCGTTTTCACTCCCAAACCGCCGGTTGCTCGCTGACTGCCCAGCAGCCGGAGATGAATATCATCCGCACGACGATCCAGGCTCTAGCTGCTGTCCTCGGCGGCGCCCAGAGTCTGCATACTAATAGTATGGACGAGGCGCTAGCCTTGCCTTCGGAGAAAGCGGCGACGATTGCGCTACGCACGCAGCAGATCATTGCCGCAGAGAGCGGTGTGACCAATACGGTCGATCCATTGGGCGGCAGCTACTTTGTCGAGGCGTTGACCGACCGGATGGAGCGTGAGGCCAACGAGTACTTTCGGCGGATCGAAGAGCAGGGCGGGGTTATTGCCGCCATCCGCAACGGTTTCTTCCAGCAGGAGATCGCCGACGCCGCCTATCAGTACCAGCGCGAGATCGATACCAAGGAACGCCTCATGGTTGGGATCAATGCTTATACGGTGGAGGCGCCGCTGGAGATACCCATTCTGGCGATGGATCCGGAGGGTGAGCGGAAGCACCTGGAACGGCTGAACCAGGTACGCCGCGAGCGCGACAACGCTCTGGTGCAGCAGCGTCTGGAAGCGCTCCGCACAGCATCTGAAGCTGGAAAGAACCTGATGCCGGCGCTGCTCGACTGTGTGCGCGCCTACGTGACCATGGGCGAGATATGTGACGTACTGCGTGAGGTCTTTGGCGTCTACCAGGATACGACGATAGCTGTGTAAATACGGGGACAGCCGAGAACTCGCAAACATTGCCAAGCCGCCTTCAGGCCATTCCATGGAGCTGCCAAGGTCTAGGGGCGGCTTGATTCTGATTGCAGCTAGTGATTGGCAACAGGCATCAAGCTGTAAATCTGCTCGACCAAGTCATCCACTGGCGTGTCACCCGCTACGCTGATATGATCGGCGAGTCGTAAGTAGATCGGGCGTCGAGCTGCATAGAGTTGTTGGAACTCGGCCTGGAAATCATGCTCGGTGAAGAATGCGGGGATGCCATTGGCTACGATCCGCTGCATCAAAATCTCTGGTGCAATATCAAGGTAGATGAATGTAGCGTTTCGACGGATTGCTTCGGTTACGGTGTGGTTGATGAACGTGCCTCCGCCTGCTGCGACTACGTAGTTATTCATTGTTTCAAGCGTTTGGATCGCCTGCCGTTCTAAATCGAGGAAATAGTCTTGGCCAAACTGGCGAAAGATCGCACGGAACGAAAGCGCTGCGTGTCCTCGTGCAGTATGCGCCTGCTCGACGAGGGTGTCGGTGTCGACAAAGTCCATCTGCATGCGTCGGGCGAGAGCTGCACCGACTGTGGATTTGCCGCAGGATTTGAAGCCGATCAAGATGATGTTCATAAGGCGCCGGAATTGACAACCCCTTGGTTTAGACAACTTGGGGTGTTGCGCCAAGCTGTCGCAGCAAATCAGGGAATTGCGGGAAAGTCATATTAACCGCGTCGGCGTTGTAGATGTGGGTGACCCCTCGCGCTGCTAATCCGGCGATTGCGAGCGCCATAGCGATTCGGTGATCGCCGTGGCTGTTGACGGTCGCCCCAACCAAACGACTCTCGTTAACGATGAGCCCATCAGGCAGCTCGGAAGCCGTAGCCCCCATCGACCGCAACTCACGGCACATGATCGCAATACGGTCCGTCTCCTTCGAGCGGGCATGCGCCACATTGCGGATGCGAGTGACGCCGCGCGACAAGCAGCCCACGACAGCCATAGCCGGCAAGGCATCGGGCATATCCTCTAGATCCAGCTCGGCGCCTTCGAGTTCTCGCCCGCGAATATGCAGTCCCTCATCGGTGTTTTGGATGTCGGCGCCCATCGCTCGCAGCAGATCGACAACGGCTTTGTCGCCCTGGGTGTCATTGAAATCCAACCCTTTCAGCACGATGTCACAGCCCGGAATTGCCGCTACACACATGAAAAATGTGGCTGACGAGAAATCGGCGGGGATACGGGTGTTAAAGCTTTTGTAACGCTGATTGCCTTTGATCCAGAAGTACTCCAGGTTACGTTGTTGGTAAACAATCTGTTGCTGGTCCAACCAGTGCAGAGTCATCTGGACATAGGGCTTTTCCCCCATATCAATCGCGTGGATCTCGGTGTCTGTCGGGGCTAGCGGGCAGCATAGCAGCAGGCTAGAGGTAAATTGCGAGATCTTCGCCCGCACTTCGGCGGAACCGCCTTTGATTCGACCGCGCACCACGACCGGCGGACAACCCGTTTGTGGTGCGGAGGCGGCCCGAGCGCCTAGTTGCTGCAGCGCATCTAAGAGCGGCTGGACTGGGCGGCGGTGGATCTGGTGGTCGCCGGTAAGGATCGTATACCCTTCGATGAGGCTGGCTATACCGATGAGGAAGTTCATTGTTGTACCCGAGTTGCCAACATTGACAATATCGCCAGGGAGTCGCGGTTGGTTGTTGCGTCCTTCAACTTCCCAGTAGTAACCGTTATCCACAATGATCGTCCCGAAGTCAGTACAACAGTCCCGACACGAGAGCGTGTCAGCGGAAATGAGCGGGTCATTGATGTGCGAGACGCCGTCGGCGAGGGTGGCAATCATTAGGGCGCGGATTGTGTGCGACTTAGAGCTAGGAATGCTAATCGCGCCGCGTAATATCGAGGGTGTGACGATCATCTCCATGGACCGCTCCTTCATTTAATTCTGACATTGTGAATAAAGACAGTATACAAAACATTATAGCATGTATATGTATTATGTTATGGATGTTCTGTTTGATGAGTATAGAATGCGGGAGCAATAATTGCAGTCGAGACGAAGCTGTCCGGGTTCATTCTTCATCCAAGCCGGGTTTGCGGCTACTGCTGGGCTGTCGCAATGATCGTCTCGATATCAGATAAGTTGCAGGGTTTGAGGTTCTAGTGGGGCTGTTTGCACTGTGCATGTGCATCATCAGTAGTCATGTCGCCTAGCGCGGGTATTGTGGATGTCAATGAAAAGTACCAACAGCAACGACGCTGAGGCCATGACAACCTGAACCTTGCCTTTGTATCAAGGCAAGGTTCAGGTTGGGCTGTTCCAGCTTGATGATGCGCTGCGATGATAGCAGTCGTGCAGCATATGCGCACATAACTGCTGAAATTCGACGTTCAAAATCGGCAATTCGGCAAGGTATGCATCGTACCGTCTTTAGGCGATAGATTTGATATAGCACCGCCTCATGAATCTTGATGATCAAAATCGGTTGTAGAAAAGACGCTCGTTGTGTCGCCTTCAAGCGGTTGTGCTGTTGATGGTCGTATTTCATAAGGAGGTACGACGGAGACTACCTGTTGATGGTCACATTTCATAAGACGGCGCAATGCGCGAACGCCGCTGTTGATTATCATGCTTCATGATTAAAGAAATAGGGTTACAGGGCGGCGCATGTCCCTCCCATGATCGCTACCCTTATCACGCTTCCGCCGTCTATGCACGCGAGACATACCAGGCATACGCGAGGCCGGTGACCGCCCCGAAGATCAGGTGGCCTACCAGGCTCATCATCGTCATCTGGTTAAACATGAAGAGCGGCATTCCCATCATCGCGGGCATGATCAGGAGCGGGCCAAGAATCCACCAGACCAATCCATACAACGCTCCAGATCCCGTGCCAGCCACAAGATTGGTGCTGAAACCGCCGAGAAGCAGGCCAAACGTGC
>JAKSDJ010000094.1 GCA_022360155.1 Chloroflexales bacterium
CCGGAGCAAAGCCGAAGGGTTCAGGGTGACATCGACAAGCAGCGTTCCAATGCGGTGTAGCAGGAAGTCTCGTTGTAGTACTAGGAAAGGAATTAACGTATAAATCGCCATAGACACCTTCCTGAGCGTATTGTTTGTGATGACCGAAGCCTTTCGCAAAACCGATCTGACATCTCACTCGGCATCGTTTGGAGCCTCTATCTTACGCATGCGTATGGAGATCACCCAGGTTTCGTTAGGATTATAAGCTTTGTTCCCAAGCGAGAAGTTCATGCCTTACTTTAGCCGCTGCCACTCATGTATTATATCGTCGTTTCTGCCTTGCCAATGCGTAGTGGTATAATACTAGCTGGTTAAGCGAATCAGCTCTTGGAGGCATGATGATGACGATAACGTGGAGACGTTGTGATAGCCCGAACATCATCACGAATGGAAGCACGAAGTCGGGTCGGCAAAAGTATAATTGTAAGACATGTTTCTTTTATGGGACGCTTGATACAAAGGAAAAAGAGAATGAGGAAAAACACTATCTTGTTGAAAAGCTGCATCATGAGTGTGTATCACAACGCGGTATTGCACGCGTTACTGGTTTGAATCGAAAAACAGTCGCCACAATCGTAAAAAAAGCCGCTCACGTCAAACCGCTTGTTACAAAGATCCTTCCTTCGCTTGAAAGACCGATTATTGCAATCGATGAAATGTGGTCATTTGTTCGTTCAAAAGCGAATGAGGTATGGATATGGGTTGCAATCGAACAACAACCACGTCAAATTGTTGGATGAGCCTGTGGGGATCGCGCTGAAGAAGCTTGTCAACGCGTATGGCAATCGTTGTCGCCTGATGACCGCAAGCGCGGAATCGTTGATACCGACGGATTGTCAAGCTATCACGCTGTTGTACCAGCAAAGCGTCATCGTGGTGTGGATAAAAAGGCTGCTCAAACAACACTTGTCGACCGATTCCAGCATACGCTTCGCCAGAGTCTTGCTGGTTTCGTACGAAAAACACTATCATGGAGGAAGGATGAAAGACGCCATGAAGCACGGGTACGCATGGTTGTCGATGACGATCATTCGATGCTTTCAGTTTAAATAGGGCCACTACGTGCCAATGCGCCTGCAAAACCCTGGAGTGCAGAGTAGCTGTCCAGATTGAACATCAGCGACTAGAGCATCAGCCACGTATCGTTAGTTACTGGATCAAACAGAACCAACTGCAGCATACCTGGTATAGTGTTGGCATATTTGTGCTGGAGCCTCTACGAACCATAGTTCACAAATTCTTTTAGCTCCATCTGGCTCGCTCAAGTATTTCTTACTATCATCTTCAATATTAGAGGTATTAACATGGTAATATGGGGTAGGATGAAACGATTGATCGTGATTTTATTACTCTTTGCGACAGTTGGCGTTCTCCTATATTATCTCGTCAGTGCATTTCAAACACCTCAGAACATCGAGACCTCACAAGCATCAGAGCGACTCCGGCGTATTGCACAGATACCGTCCGATATTCCTGTGACCCAGGAGAAAGCACGAAATTCCCTGCTGGAAGCGTTTCCAAAAATACTAGCAAAAGTGTCAGCACGACGAACAGCTACACCTATGGCTACGACCTGGCCGGCAACCGGACCAGTGTGACCGTGAACGGCGCCACGACGACCACCAGCTACAACGCCGCGAACCAGGTGATGGGCTGGACCTATGACGCCGCGGGCAATATGGTGAGTGATGGCGTGGCGACGGCGACCTATGACGCGCTGAGTCGCCCGGTCACGATCACGGCGGGGCTGCTGCAGCGTGCGGCGGCGTACAATGGCGATGGCGTCCTGGTCGCGTATACCGAGGATGGGGTCGCCAGCCAGCTCGCCCAGGATCTGGCCGCGCCATTGAGCCAGGTGCTGCGCGCGACCCAGGGCGTAACGACAGCTACCTATCTGTATGGGCAGACCCGCCTGGCGACGGTGACCAGCGGGGTGCGCAGTTGGGAACTGGGCGATGCGTTGGGCAGCGTGCGCATGACGCTGGACGACACCGGGGCGGCCCTGGGCAGCGTGGGCTACGACCCGTGGGGTGCGCCGCAGGCCCCCCTTGGTCCCCCGCACGCGGGGGAAACGAGCTGCTCGGCGCCTTCGGCTTCACCGGCGAGCTGCAGGACGGCGACACCAGCGTGGTCTACCTGCGGGCCCGGTGGTATAATCCCGGCAGCGGGACATTTACCACGCGCGATCCGTTTGCGGGGTTTCCGATTGCGCCGCTGAGCTTGCATCCCTCTGCGTATGTCGGCAACAATCCGGTCAACCTGACCGATCCGCTGGGGCAGTGTTACCCGCCTTTGGGTTGGCTGCGCGATCTAGCGCCCGGCAACTGCAGCAATCTTGCTGCTGCGATTCAGATTGCCACTCATCCCCATGTGGCGCCGGACGAGTATGCGTTGGCAGCAAGCTCCATCGTTGCTTTTACGGGGAGTCATGCGCTCCTCGTCGTCGGAGCCGGAATCCTGACCTGGCAGGCGATCGCCGCCGCTGGTGGCGTGGTGACGGCGATCAGTCAGTGGGGCGCCGCGTATCTTGCGGCCCATCCTGGGACAGCGGTTGTTGCCGGCGGGACGCTAGTGGCCGCGAACGTCGCCGATAATGTTGTTATCCTCTTGAGTGCGCTAGCTGGCGATCCCTACTCTGCGAACGAGATCCACATGGCGCAGCAGCTCGCTGCGAGTGATGGCTTCGCGCCTCTGGGCGATCTCCTCGCCTGTGCCGCATTGCTTCCTCGGCTCGGGCGTCCTGGGGCAAACTTTATTAGCTTGGGACGAGGCTATACCGATTATCAGTCATGGTGGAAGGATGGACGAGTCAGGGAATCGTGGGGAGAAGTAAACCATAGAGGCAGTCCTCGTTGGTTCCCATTCTACTTTGAGGAAGCTGCTGACAATGCAGAGGTCATATACTTTGATCTCGACAAAGTGAGTGTCGAGGCAGCATTTCGGCAGGGTAACCGGATTTACGGAAAGAAAGCTATAGATATAGACTGGTCAGCCTGGGAATTGTACACGCTGCTAACAACCCCCAAATACTTTACCCGTTCCAGTAAGCGGCTCGTCTTTCACCGTAAAGGGCAAGCTTTGGAGCGAG
>JAKSDJ010000505.1 GCA_022360155.1 Chloroflexales bacterium
AACGGCGAGCGCGCAGAGGCGATGACCGTGATCCGGTAGAAGATGAGGTTGGCAGGTTCGATCTGTGTAGATGAGCGCGCATCAGCGGTATCAGCCTGCCATTGCAGATTGGCAGGTTCGATCGGCGTTGATCGGCGTCAATGCCCGGCAATGGAACATTGCCGCCGCCGATGGACGCCGATCAACGCCGATCGAACCTGCCAATCTGCAATGGCAGGCTGATACCGCTGATGCGCGCTCATCTACGCCGATCGAACCTGCCAACCTCATCTTCTACCGGATCACGGTCATCGCCTCTGCGCGCTCGCCGTTGGCGACGACCGCCAGGTTCAGCGTCCCTGGACGCAACGTCTGCAGCGTGAGCGTATCGGGGTCGAACACCGCGATGACGTGCGGCAATTTCGCGGCGAGCTCGGCGGCCTGGCCCGAACCGATAAAGACGTTCTCGCTCGCGCTCCAGGTCACTGTGGCTGGGTAGCGCAGCGGGATCATACGGCCGCGCACCTGCTCGCCGATAGCGCTCACCGCCACGCTCGTCCCGGCGGCAAGCTCGGCGGGCATGGTCAGGGTCACGCGCTCCAGCAGCGGCAGCGACTCGGCGCGCAGCCACTCGGCGGCGGTGGCGCCCGGCCACACACCGAAGCGCAGCCAGCCGTTGAAGCCGCCGTTCTCTGGCCCGCCGTAGGGAACCTTGCCCGCCGACGGCAACACCAGATAGGGCACACCATCGACCCGCTCGTAGCCAGCAATGTGGGCGTGCCCGGCCACATACGCCACACCCTTGCCCGAGCGCTCGCGGAACGCGGTCAGCCACCGCTCCACCAGTTCGGCCTCGAGCCGGTCGCCGAGCTGGCTATTGTCGGTGGGCAGCGGATCGTTGGTCGGGTAGTGGCTGAACACCGCCACGTGCTCGATCGCCGGGTTGCTCTCGGCGTCGCGCAGCAGCGCTTCGAGCCACGGCAACTGGGCAAAATCGCTGCGCAAGAAGCCGTTCGAGCTGTCGAGCAAGATGAAGCGCACGCCCTTGTGGTCAAAAGTGGTGCGCGTCGGGCCGAGTCCTGCCGCGATGAAGTTGTCCAGGCTGCCCGAGGTGATGGGCTCACGCTCGTGGTTGCCAGGGATGTAGATCACCGGGAACGGGGTGTCGGGATAGCCCAGCTCCTCGGCGAGCAGGCGGCGGGCGAAGTCGTAGTTCTCGGGCAGCGAGACATCGACAAAGTCGCCGTTGATGATCAGGAAGTCGGGGCCAGCCGCGCGGATCTGACGCAGCGCCTGGCGGGTCAACTGCACCTCGACGCTGTCGGGCGACGCGGCGACGAACTGGTTATCCGCCATAACGGCAAAAGTCCAGCGCGCGGGGTCGAGGGCGCCGTTGCGGATGATGGTCGGCTCGGGCGGCGGCGCCGCCGCGGGAACCTCTAGGTCGGGGGCTACGCGCACGCTCAGGTCATCGAAGCTTAGCTCGCCTCCGCTGCGGTTGGCCCGGCAGCGCGAGGTAGGGCGCGGGCAGATTGTAGTTGACGTAGGCGGCGCGCGTGCCGAGGCTACAACCGGGACACGCGCCCGTGAAGTCGTAGCTGAGCTGAAGGGCGTTGTCGGTTCGCCCCGGCACGCCGGCCAGCGATCCGGCGGCGCGGGCCGGCGAGAAGAACCACTGATCAGGGTTCTCGAAACCGTCCACCGGCAGCGTGTTCAGCCCCACCGTGACCGGCAGCAAGGTCTCCACCTCGCCCACCCGGAACCGCACCACCGTCGCGCCGGTTTCCACGAGCGGCGTCACCAGCCGATCGCCGTGCTCGGTCGGCTCGATTGCGACGATCTGCTGGTCGTACTCCAGCAGCGTGTCGCGCGGCTCGATCGGCGCGTCGTAACCTTCGGCGTCGTAGCCGACCAGCCGGAAGTGGGACTGGGCGCCGCCGGTCAGGCTCACCCGGTTCGGGATGGCGGCGAGCCGCGCCAGGGGGCCGAGCACGTGTATATCGGCGGCGCCAACCACGGCGCCGCTCTGCGCTGTGACTGCGCCGAAGCCCGGCCTGCCGCCCACCAGCCGATCCCCGTCGAAGGCGCCGAAGCGCGGCGGTCGGGTCCGCCAGAGGACATTCTGGAGCGGCGCCGGGCTGTAGGCTTCGTCGTAGCCGCGGGCCGCATACGTGCGCGAGAGGCCGGGGAAGACGCGATCGCCGTGCTCAAACGCCAACCGCGGCGCCACGCTGATCCCGTGGGGCTGGCCGCTCCCTGGCGCGGCAAAGAGTCCTACCCCGTTCGGATCGGCCCGCTCGACTCCGTCCGAAGGACTGTTCACAAGCTCTGCCTCGTTCGCGCCCGGTCGCCGGGCGACGATGGCCGTCGAGCCGCCGCCATCGAGGTTGAGGGCGTTGTAGGCGCCTTGTTGTTGCATAAACTGGCCCAGGCGCGCGAGAGTCATACCGCGTGATCGGGCCTGGCGGCCATCGATGGCGACCAGCAGCATGCGACGACCATCGGCGGAAAAGCCAATCGCGGTGCGCGGCGCAAGCACGGTGGTATCGAGCGACTCGTTCACCTGGCCATCGCGCACTAGTACGACGTTGCCGCCCACCGCAAAGCGTAGGTCGGCGCCAGCATCATTGCGGAGCGTGAAGCTCACATCTGCCGGGACGCCGGGGGCAAGGGCGGACAGGATGGCTGCGCCTGCCTCGCGCCCAACCAGCACAAAACCGCCCGCCGGAGGCGCGCTCACGGCCACGCGCCCGCCGATCGGCGTTCGGTCGCTCGCGGCATGCACCACGCCGCCGATCACGATAAGCTCGCGCACCAGCGCTGCGCCGGGGATGCTCACCAATTCCTCGCTCTCGCTCCAGACGGGGGTGTAGAGGCCAATTCCATCCAGCACCAACTGGTGGGAGTTGACGCTCTGGATTGGCGCGTTGCCGCCCGGCAGCGTCACTGCGCCGTCGAGGTAGCTGTTCACCAGGCGGCCAATCCCGGCGGCGTCGACACCGGCAGTCAGCGACCAGGCGGCGTTGGGGCCCAGAAAGACCGGGCTCTTCAGCGTCTCGCCGTTGCGCACAGCGGCCCCGAAGGGCGCGCCGCTGTTGCCGATGTCGAAGAAATCGCCGTTCACAGCGGCCACCGCGCCTGCCTGACGCGCCATCGTCGAGACGGGCGCGGTGGCAGCGACTGTGCCGGGGAAGATCAGGTCGGTGGAGAGGTCCGGCGCGGCGAGATCCACGCTCAGGGTGTGGGTGCGTAGCCAGCCCGCGGGTTCGAGCTGCTGGATCGAGTCCAGGGTCAGACCTGGGGCGACCGGCGTCGTCTCGTGCGCGGTGACAATCCGGTCAGCGGTAGAAAGCGCATTGAGCGCGCTGGTCGCGCCAAGCGTGGGCAGAGCCGTGGGTGCTTCAAATGAGGCCGGGACCGAGGCACGTGCGGGCAGTGTACCGACAAGCAGGACGGCGCTGAGCAGCAGAAGGCTCAACAAGCGCCAGCGGCAACAACGAGTGGAAGGCATAGGAATGTCCCTCTTATACGTAAGGCGGTCGTTCTCCGATCGTCTAGCCCTAAGGTAGCCATCATACGTTAAAATACGATTAAGTCAAGATAAATCTTATGTTAATAGAAGAACAAGCGCGCACTGCGTCAGACGGCGCCGTACGAGGCGCGCGGCTGTTGCGGGCTCGTGCAACGCCGAGTCGGCTCTTGACAAGAGTGCAAAAGCGTAGTATAAAAACATAAAAACAAATTGAATTTATGTTTTTAATTACTATGGCAAAAGCATTTACCGACGCAGAAAAGCAAGAACTCCGCGACCGCTTACTCAGCATCGGGCGCGAGCACTTCACAACATTCGGCCTGAAAAAGACGAGTCTGGAGGATTTGACGCGGGCGGTTGGGATCGCGAAGAGCTCCTTCTATTTGTTCTTCGCCTCGAAAGAGGCGCTGTACTGGGAACTCATGCTGATCGATGGTCAGGCGATCCACGACCGGATTTATCGCGCATCGTTTCACAGCACCGCTGATATGCGCAGCGCCATCGCTCTCTTTATCCGCGCTGTTCTCCAGGAGATCGAGAGCAACAAGCTCTATCAGCGGCTCGTTGATTATCCGGAAGAGCTCAAGGCGGTGCTGCGCACACTCTCCCCCGATCAGAAAACAGCGCAGATCGCTGGTTCCATCGATTCATTGCGACCGTACATCATTGCCGGGCAGCGTCAAGGCCAGATTATTGCGGGGCGACCTGAGGTGATCGCTGCGGTCATTCGCACCGTTACGCTGTTTCGTCTGTTGCGCGATGCGATTGGGCCGGACTACTTTCAGGATGTCCTGGAGCTGTTTGTCACGCTGGTTGCGGATGGGTTGACAGAAGAAAGGAAGGAGCCATGACGGCGCAACGACTGCAAACGCCTGGCATGCACCGGTTGATTCAATCTCCGTTGGGGGCTGTCTTTGACACTAAGCTGTTCGAGCGCATCAAATCGCAAGGCTTGTATATGGAGTTTGCGAGCGCTCGGGTTGGCGCCGCTGTGCTTGCCGCCGCAGGTGATGTCGACGCTTTCTTGACCCATCTGGGCGGCGATATCCGCCCTAGCCCGCAGCTCGCTGATCGCATCCACCAGGGTTTAGCCCGCTACGAAGCATTGAAACAGCGCCATGACGCCCTCGTGCAGACCACGCAGCACTATCTCTGGGAAGGCGCAGCTAGCCCCGACGGCGGCTTGGCGGAACTGGAGACGCAGCGGCGCGCAGTGGGCGAACAACTGATTCGCCCTGCCAAGATGCTGGGCTTCGTGATGCGCAGGATGAAGCAAGCGGGGGTGTCAGCCGTTCGCTTTGAAACGCCAACGCCGGAGAATCTTTGGCAGCAGTGGGGCGATGCTGTCGCTCACCCTGCTAGACTGTACGCCGCCCCGGCAGCGCCGCCCGCCATCGAGGTTTCGGCAGCGGTCGCCGGGCCGACGGGCCGCGAATATCTGATCCGCTTCACGTCACCGGCGCCCTTCCTCGGTGACACAGTGTACGCGCGGGTTATCGAACCGGAGGCTGCTAGCGACGCGCTGCCCACCCTCATTTATGGCAGCGGGCTGGGGATGCCGTACGATTTGATCCCCTATTGGCCGGAAGAAAACTATCTGGCGCGTCCTCTGGCGAAATACGGGTGTCGCACCATCCTGATCGAGTCGCCCTGGCATGGTCGCCGGACGCCGCGCGGGTATTACACGGGGGAGAAGTATCTGGCGACAGCGCCGGTCGGCTTGTTCCAGCTCTATGCTGCCCAGGCGCAGGAAACAGCGGTGCTGATTCAATGGGCGCGAGAAATCGGCGCCTCAGCGGTGGGCGTGGGCGGGATCAGCCTGGGCGGGATTGTGGCCCAGCACGTGGCGAGTCGCTGTCAGGATTGGCCCAGCGTTATGCAACCCGATATGGTCTTCCTCGGCGCGAGTTCCAATATGATCGATAAGGTCGCAACCAGCGGCGAAATGGCGGAAATCTTGGGCTTGGACAGGGCGCTCGCAGCGGCGGGGTGGACATCGGCGCAACTGGGGCGGTTACGCCCGGTTCTCGATCCGCTGCCCAGCCTCGGCATGTCTCCGGATCGAGTATACGGCGTCTTTGGCACAGAAGACACATATGTTCCCTTTGCATACGCCCAAACGATGCTATCCGGCTGGGGTGTTCCAGAGAGCAACATTATGACCTGGGACGTCGGTCATATGGGGGTTCTGCTCAAGCTCTTCCGCACATTCGATGCCCAGGAGCTGATCCTGCGCGGCTTAGCCCAGGCTAGCGCCATCACGCATTATGAACAACCTGTTTGCTGATCGTCGGCGCTGCCGCCAACAGGCGGGCAGTTCAAGCGCTTGCACATAGGGACGAGCCTGGGCGAGGCTCACGGAGCTGTGGCCCTGCGACTGCAGTGCGCAGCGAGGTCGATACCCTCGTGGGCGAGCAACCAGTGCTTGCGTGCGAGTCCGCCGGCATAACCGGTCAGCGAGCCGTTGGCGCCCACGACACGATGGCAGGGCAACACAATGGCGACAGGATTGAGGCTGTTGGCCAGACCGACCGCCCGTGCGGCGGATGGACGACCGAGCTGGGCCGCCAACTGCCCGTAGGTACACACCGCACCCGGCGGGATGGTGCGCAGCGCCTGCCACACGTGCTGCTGGAAGGGAGTGCCGCCTGTCTTGACCGGGATCGCATCGAGGCTCGTGAAGTCACCGGTCAGATAGGCGCCAACACGCGTGCTATATCCCCCCGGGTCGGACGCCGGCGCCAACTCGACGCCGGCGTAACGCTGACGAAGGAGTTTCTGCATCCGTGGCTCGTAATCGGCGTAATCCAGCGCACAGAGTTGCCCGTCGTCAACGACGAGGATGATCTCGCCGAGGGGCGAGACAATACGATCAATCAGCAAACGAGTCACCAGCTTCTCCTTGATCAGGTCAGGGTTGCGAGGCTGTGCCAGAGGTAGAGCGCAGCGTAGGCGCGCCACGGACGCCAGGCCTCGGCGCGGGCGATAACGTCGTCGGTTGTATCCGCCGCGCCCAGGCGGCGGAGTGCGCGCAGAAGTCCGAGATCCGTCGCGGGGAAGGCATCGGGCTCGCCGACGGCGCGCAACGCAATGTAGTGAGCTGTCCAGGGACCAATGCCGGGCAAGGTACATAGGCGTTCGACGAAGGTATCGAGGTTCTGGCCGCTGTGCAGGAACTGCGGATCGGCGCTGACGGCTGACGCCAACGCGCGCAAGGCGGTCGCGCGGGCGCGAGGCAGGCCGATGCTCGTGAGGTCTGCCGTCGCAAGCGCCTGTGATGTGGGGAATATGCGGTGCAGTCCCGCGGCGGCAGGTACGCCATCGAGCGCGAAAGGTTCACCAAAGGCTGCAACGAGTCGCCCCGCAAGCGTTCGCGCCCCGGCGACGCTAATCTGTTGCCCAAGGATGGCGCGTACGGCGAGTTCGAATGGCTCCCAGGCGCCGGGAACACGCAATCCCGGCAGTGCAGCCACAAGCGGCGCGAGCAAAGGATCGCACGCGAGTTGGTTCGCAATCAGCGCGGGCGCCGCGCCGAGGTCGAAGAGCCGTCGCAGACGCTGCATAATCTGATCAAGGACAGCAATGCGCCCGAACCAGATTGTGGCGAGGAGGTATGGCTGGCCTGCTACGGGCCGCACTTCGATGACGCCGTGTGCGCCTGCAAGGGCGATGGTGCGACGGTAAGCATCGGGGCGCACGTCCTCAACGCTCGCCATACTGCGCGCGGCCAGGAACCCAATGAGCGCATCCCAATGGTAGGGCGGGCTGAAGGGCAGTTTGAGCGTGATGCCTGAATTAACCGTATGCGCCGTATCGATCTGCCGGTTGCGGCGCAGCGCGCTTGGCGGGCGACCATAGGTCGCGTGAAACACAGCATTGAAGCGGCGAATGCTGCCGAAGCCAGCGGCCAGCGCCACCTCAGTCAGCGGCAAGTTGGTCTCGTCGATCAACTGCTTGGCAAAGAGGAGGCGGCGCGTCTGGGCAATAGCGATGGGCGCGGCGCCGAGGTGCGTGACACAGAGGCGGCGCAGATGGCGTTCGGTCACGCCTAGACGCCGCGCCAACACACCGATCCGGTCATCGTCCAGCGTGCCGTCGGCAATCAAGCGGAGCATGCGAGCGACAATCCCGTCTGGGCCGAGTGCAGCCGCCAAGTCAGGGGCGAGTTCAGGGCGACAGCGCAAGCACGGTCGATACCCCGCCTCCTGCGCTGCCGCCGCCGATACATAGAATGTGCAGTTTTCGCGCTTCGGCGTCGGCGCGGGACAGAGCGGGCGGCAATACACCTTCGTTGTGCGGACGGCGGTAAAGAACTGGCCATCAAACCGCGCATCGCGCGTCTGAATAGCTCGGTAGCAGATGTCAGCGTCAAGGTTCATGCGCCAATTATACTGTACGCCGCACTCAAAAGCTGGCCGTTTTCGGACATGTATGTCGCCCGAATGCGTAGAGCCTGTCAGAAAAGCCTCTCATCAAGACCTGACAGGTGCGGCATCCGCAGCTTTCTGCATCCTAACCAACAGACCACAACGCCGCACCTGTCAGGTCTGGGGTTCGGGTGCGAACCTTGTCAGACAGCTTCTTAGGCGGAGCGAGGCGGCGAACGCAGATGATGCTGATCGGCGCTCTATTGCACAACTGTAACCCTGTATGTCGAAAGAAATGCCTGGGCTACTCGCAGATCCATCGTCTCCAGCCCTTCCGAAAACCAGGCATACGTCTCAGCGACCAGCGTCTGCGCGTCTGCGCATCGCCCTTGCCTGGCCCACACGCGCCCCAGCGAGAGGGCAGCGCGGAGCTCGATGATCTTCGCGCCTTGCTGCCGTGCCGCATCGAGCGCCGCGGTCAGACTCTCCTCTGCTGCTGCGCTCCGCGCGGCATCGATTGACTGGTCGACACGCAACAGGAAATCGCCTTTGAGGCGCAGCAGCTCGGCGAGATAGAGGCGCTCACCGCAGTCGTTTGCAAACTCGATGGCGGTATCGAGCGCCTGGTGACCACGGACGACTTCACCTGTCGCGGCGCACGCCTCGGCAAGCATGGCCAGGTGTTGCGAACGCGCCCGGAGCATACCGGCCTGTTCGCGATAATCGAGCGCCTGTTCGATCTCGGCAATCCCTTGTTGGCCATTGCCTTGCACTGCCAGCGCCCAGCCATGTAAGATCCGCCCATAGGTCAGCCAGTACGGCAGTTCCTTGGTTGATGCGAGCTGAATGGCTTCTGCTGCATAGGCCTCGGTGTCGGCGGCGGATAGGCGATGCCAATGCAGCCAGGCCATGTTGACCAGCGCAAACCCGATATCGTAGGAGTGTTTGCGTTCGCGCGCCAAGGCAAGGGCTTCCTGACAACGCTGCAGCCCCTGATCGGGATAGCCGAGGTGCCATAGGGTATGCGCCAGTTCGGTCAGGATGGTCACGCCATAGTCGGACTCGGAGCGCAAGAGGTCGGAGAGGCCCTGCCGCTGGGTATAGAGGCGCCACGCTTGTTCGAGATGTTGATGAGCGGTGCGAATATCACCGGCGCAGAGCAATGTGAAGCCAGAAACCTGATAATCAACGAGCTGGGCCACGGGATCGCGCGTATGCTGGGCCAACTGGCGGATCTGATCCGCTATCTGCAGGGATCGGGGCAGATCCGCATGCGAAAGGTGAAACGTCCAGAGGCCGCGCAACACGGGCAGCGTCTGGTCAGTGTAGCCAAGATGTTGGCACAATGCATAAGCTTGGTTAAAGGTCTGTTGGACTTCTTGATCACCGTAGCCATGGCTCTCCATAAGCGCCATGCCCAGATCGATCAGCAGCAAGAACTCTCGATTGGCATGCTCGGCTGTCCGCGGCAGTTGGCGCACCAGGTCGAGCGCAGCCTGGAGGTGCGTACGCGCCTCGATATGCGCGGCCTGTTCGATAGCCCGCCGCCCGGCGCGCTGCCAACACTCGATGGCTTGAAGCATTGCTCCAGCGGCAGCGTAGTGCTGGGCCACCAACTCCGGCTGCGATTCGACGACTTCAGGATAATAGGCCTCAAACACCTGCGTGATGAGGCGGTGATAACACTGCCGGGTGCGGGTGAGCATGGAGCTGTAGGCCGCTTCCTGCACCAATGCGTGTTTAAAGCTGTAGATTGTATCGTCGAGGCTGTCTTGGCGCGACAGAATCCCCGCCTCTTCCAGGTGTTTCAGATTGTCCTGGAAGAGCAGGCTGTTCTCGTGCGCCTGGATGCCATTGCGCGCATGCGAAGCCACAGCCTTGCGCTGATCCGGCGCTGGTTCTGTTCGGTTTGGCTGCCATGCCATTTGCCAGAGTCGCCAGAACGACCCATAGGAGAATTCACGTCCGAAGGTGGAGGCGAGTTGTGTCATCTCCTTGAGCGGCCCCAATTGATCGAGCCGGGCCATCAGCGAGTCGTGGAGTATATCGGGCAGGGCATAGCGCGGCGCGAGGGTTTGCTTCCGTTCGACTAGGGCAGGGCTTGGGGCCAGCGCGGGCTGATCGAGGGTTGCTGCTTGCGGCTCATTCCCCAGCGACTCGACGGCTGTTTTCGTCAACTCCTCAATGTACAACGGGATGCCATCAGCGCGCTGGACGATGTGTTGCACCAGTGCGTCTGGGAGCATCACATCGCCGGCAACTTGCTTGACAAGCCAGGCTGCGTCGGCGTTGCTCAACGGCGCGAGGTTGATGTGCATGATCTGCGGGCCGTCTGGCCGTTTATGATGGTACGCTGTCGAGAGCCAGGGTAACTGAAAATCGGAGCGAAAGGTATAGATCGCTAGGAATTGCTCAATCGCCGCTTGTTCTAAAGTCAGATAGCGCACCAACTCCAACGACGACGGATCGGCCCAATGGAGGTCTTCGATCACCAGTAAGACCGGTTGATGGCTGGCCAACTTACGGAGGATGGCCATAATGACCTCCATCGTTTGTTGGCGTCGCTGCTCCGGGCGGAGCGCGGTGATGGCAGATCGGTCGTTGGTTGGCAAGCCAAGCAGCAATCCCAGCAACGGTACAGCGTAGCGCGTCGTTGCATCCGATTCGGATTTGTGCAGCCCGATACGTTCCAAAAACGCTTCCAGCTTCGTGGCGATGACCTGATGCGACTCGTCGGAACGCAGTTGCAACATGTGCTGCAACATATCAATCACAACATAGAACGGCGTGTGGCGATGGTAGGGCGAACAGCGACAGATATGCGACAGATGCGGCGTATCGGCGAGGTTGTTGTCCAGCTCCACAATGAGGCGCGACTTGCCGACGCCGGCTTCACCGCCAAGAAAGATGTTGTGGCCGCGCTGCTGGGCATGATTCCACCATGATCGCAAGCGCTGCACTTCGTGATCGCGCCCCACAAGCGCTGTGGTGCGTGCGGCGCCATCCGGCAAGCCGCCTTCCGCCTGATTCTCCTGCAGCACGTGATAAAACCCCATCGGACGCGGCGATCCGCGCAATGCGCAAACGCCGACACTCTGGCTGACAAAGAAGCGCCGCACCAGCCGGTAGGTCGCGATGCTGATCAGCACGGTTTGCGCCGGGGCAAGGTGCAAAAGATCGGCTGCAATATCCAGCGTATTCCCCACAATACCGCTCGCGCGTTCCGCGATGCTGCCCGCTGCCGGCGCCACGACTGACCCGGTGTGGATCGACACCCGCACCCCCCATGTCGCATCGGGGGTGAGATGTTGGACGTGCTGGGTAATCCGCGCGCCACATTGCGAAACGAGGGCTAACCCGGCCTGTACAGCGCGCCGGGTTGAGTCTTCATGGATTTTGGGAAACCCAAAGTAGACCACGAGATAGCCGCCCCGCGCACCCATAAGGTATCCGCCGAACTGTTCGACGACCTGCAAGCAGAGCTGCTGGTAGAACGGCAGCGCCTCGTGCCAAACTTCGGGGTCGGTCTCGACCTCTTCCGAGCGCAGCCCTACAAGATCGCAGCACAGCACGGTGATCTGGCGCCGGTCGGCGTGCTGGGGCATCGGTTGGAGGGCCAACGCACCCGGTGCGCCAAGGGCTTGTTTCTGCTGATGGATCTGCTTATCAATAGACTGTCCGTGCTCTGCTGGTTCGTACGAACCAGTTGTACGAATTTGCGCAGCCAGGCTTGTCGTCGCATCTTCTGGCTCGACCCCCAACTCCTGATCCAGGAACTGGCGGAGGTGATCGTACTGCAACAGCGCCGCGGCGCGCTGGCCGCTAGAGGCCAACACACGCATCAGCGCACGATGACTCGGCTCACGAAATGGGTCTATTTCGAGCTGACGGCGCAGGTTTTGTTCAGCCTGGCCATAGCTCCCGTACTTGATAAAGTATTGCGTCAGCGCCTCCAAGGCAGCGTGCATCTTCCCGCACAGCTCTTCGCGGCGTGCGATCGTCCAGGTCTCGAATTCCAGGCTATCGACCAAAAAGAATTGGGCCAGGAAATCGCCGCGGTACAGCCTAATCGTGTGCTGGAGCAAGGCCACCTGCGCCGGCTCAAGCGAGTCGATCTGCGCTATCGGCTGTGGCTGGTTGAACCCGGCTTCGCTGAATGCTTGTTGAAACGCGGTTGCATCGAGCCAATAGTCGCTGGCCAGATTGAACTGGATAGTCTGCGGCGTAATCAAGAGAAACGGCGGTGATGCGCTGGCATCCTGAATGACCTGTCGGAGGCGTAGCAGCGTCTGGCTCAGGTTACGGCGCGCCTGACGCTCGGGGTAGTTGGGCCAGAACAGGTTGATTAAGGTCTCGCGGCGGTGCGGACGGTCGCCCTCGAGCGCCAGATAGATCAGCAGCGCACGCGCCTTGTCGGATTCGAACCGCGTGAGTTCGCTTCCGCCGAGCATGGCTTGAAAGCCGCCAAGCGTGCGAATTGCCAGGTGAGGCATGAGAATCGCTCCTCGATCGAGCAATAAAACTCAGAGTCGTGACACTTTCGTGATAGGCGCTCCCTATAATCGCACACAGAATAGTTTTTTGTCAATAAGCTTTTCCTGCCCAGGGATCGGGCAACAGGCGGTGATCTGACAGTGCATGCGCTGCGTTTGGATCGCGCGCCCGTCGCTCCTTGCACGATCGCTGCGTCCTATGGAGACATAAGCGAACGAGGCCGAAGTATGAAGAACACTGCACCTATCACTGTCGCTTCCGATACCGCCCGCTTTGGCGGATCGTTTATCAGCTACGATGAAACCTTCTCCGCAGTTTTGGGCAATGCTCCACGCCTTGTCAAAGTCGTTGACACCGATGCCCACGAAGGCCCGGTGTATGTCACATCAGAGGATGCGTTGTATTTTACCACGCTCCCCAGCCCGACCGATATCCCCCTGCCCGGCTCGCGTAACGTCGCCATCAAACGGATTGCGCTGAACAGCGACCAGTTTCCAGTCAGCCCAACCAATGTCGCCATCGTCCGCGAATCGTCCAACCTGGCGAATGGTATGACCCTGGACAACGCGGGGCGGCTGGTGATCTGCGAGCAGGGCACGCGTGCGGAACCGGCCCGGATTAGCTGCTTGGATCTGGCGACAAACGCGATCGAAACCGTCGTCGATCAATGGTTTGGTCTGCGCCTCAACTCACCGAACGACGTGGTCGTGAAGAGCGATGGGACGATTTGGTTCACCGATCCCAGCTACGGGTTTCTGCAAGGCTTCAAGCCGGAACCCATGATTGGCGACTACGTATACCGCTTCGATCCGCAGACGAATCGCCTGTCGGTAGTGGCGGACTCATTTACCAAACCGAATGGTTTGGCGTTTTCGCCGGACGAATCGCTGCTGTACATCACCGACAGCGGCGCTAACCAGGAGCAGGGCAGCTATTACGTTCACCTGCCCCATCACATTCAGGTCTTCGATGTGATTGAAGGCCGTCGACTGGCGAACGGTCGCTTGTTCGCTGTAACAACCCCTGGCTTTCCCGATGGTATCAAAGTCGACTCAGAAGGGCGGGTGTATGCTTCGGCCTTCAGCGGCGTCCAAGTGTTTAGTTCGCTCGGCGACCTGATTGGCGAAATCCGGCTGCCCGGCGCGGTCAACTTCACCTTTGGCGGGCCAGATAACAATATTCTGTACATTACTGCCGATACGGCTGTGTGGGCGGCGACCCTCCAGGCGACTGGCGCCAACTCGCACCCGTAGCAATGCTCTTTTGGGTGGCGAACGGTCATCACGTGCAAGCGGTATGGCGTTGCCGGTCCGC
>JAKSDJ010000176.1 GCA_022360155.1 Chloroflexales bacterium
ATAGCGTATGATGGAATGATTATTTATGAGGTCGTATTCTCTGGCGATCTCTGTGTGGAAAAGAAGATCGGCAAAAACGAGGTAGAGGTATCCTATAAAACCTCCTATGATGTCATTTTCTGCTTGTGGTATTCCACTCCTGTTGCTTGTTAAATATCTGAAAAAGAAAACGATTGCCTCAATCGAAGATTTGTCATAATTCATCTGTGATTGAATGCTCGGTTTTATATTTGACGAAACATTATTAAGAAGTACAGGTACAGATATCTCGTCGAAATAATCTTTTATATCGAGCTTCAGGACAACTTTATTTGAAGGTTGATCGAGAGCTTCTCTTTTTACAGCCTTTCTGAATTGTTTGTAATTCTTCTTGTAATATATATTATTTGAATTGACAACTAGAGTATCTTTGTTGAATCGCAGGTTTCCTCCATAGTAAGATTTTATCATGGGATACTTTGGTTTGAATTCATCAAGGAAGTCTTGTGAAAGTTTCATGAGATATATACCTATAGTGTAATAGAGTACTCTTAAGGGGTACGATAAAAACTTAAAACTCCGCAATCCCAATCCAGGTTTTGGCAATAAATATGTAAATATCTTAAATTCATTTTCGAGACCATAAAACAAGTCGGTAGAGACTTTCTCCTGAAAATACTTTTCGTCGTTCAACTTACAGGCGTCTGAAGCAACCGACTCATAATAGTACATGCTTAATGTGTTGTAATGCTTGTTCTTCTTCTTTTGTGAAACCTGAAATTCAAGAAGCTTAAGTCCTTCTTTCCATAATTCTAGATCAATGAAGTGACTTAATTGCACAGAAGTAGAGTGGTACATGATACGTCAAGTTTCTGAAATATATCGCCGGATTCCGAATGCTATTATATCATGGTGTCTAGCTTTGTTGTTGGTAAAGTTGAGGCCCAAATCCTATCTTTCGCCACGCAAATTACCTAACCACACAGCATATTACCACATCTGCGGCTTTTTTCCATCCCCACAAGCGGCTTTCACGACATGCGGAATGGGTTTTGATCAGCGTCTTCTGGTGACATTTTGCCACATATATTACCCTTCCGGCTCCTAGTCGCCGCGTGGTTCGGTGGCCGTGGCCTGCAACAACCGGTTATGTGTGACCGTAGCCGGAACTCAGGCTGGCGCTTCGCGAAGCGCCCCTACGCCGCGTCTCCGCGTCTCCGCGCCCCCGCGTCCGCGTCTCCTGCCCGCCCCCTCGCCTCTTCCTCGCCTCCTCACCCCACCGCAACGAAGTTGCATCTTTTTTCCACATACGGTAAAGTATCGTGAACGCATGGGAATGGATTTATATATCTTTGATTCGGCCTTACTGCGTCTCCAAGTCGGCATCTGGACGCTTGGGCACGTTGTGACGACTCAGGCTGGCGCGGCGCTGGCCGATGCCAAGGCCGCCATTCGCGAGGTGAGATAGTTAGGCTGACGCCGTCCCCTTCGCCTCAACGCATCTGTTGCGACATACACCTAACGTTGACCGGGAACAGCGGGGCGTCGATGTCAAGGGTGTAGAGGCTGGCGTACAACCCACGGCTCGTGCGCTGGCGCGAACCATGCCGCCCACCCTGCGATTATGTGTGTCGCGCAAAAGGAGGTATGAGGTATGCGGATGCCGCACCTGTCTGAAAAGGTTCGCATCTGAACCCCAGACCTGACAGGTGCGGCGCATGGGTCTGTTAGGAAGATGAAGGAAGCTGCGGATGCCGCACCTGTCAGGTCTTGATGGGGAGTTTTCAGACAGACTCTTAGAAATGGCATCGTCCCGCATTGGTCCTGTTTACGCGCTCTTGTCTAGGAGGACAACTCGTATGAACCAACGATGGTCATTCATCGCGCTGCTTGTCTGTGCAATGCTTGCCCTTGCCGCCTGCGGCAACACAGCGCCTACCGCCGAACCGACCGCGAGTGAGGCCGCAAACTCAGAAGCTACGGCTACATCCGTAGCTTCTGCGCCGACGGAGCCGACCGCAACCGCCGCAGAACGGGCTATCAGCACACCGGCGGACGGCGGCGCGGCGGCGCAGATTACCGCCGCGCTGGTAGTCGGGGTCAAAGGCGACCCGTTCTACGTCACCATGGAGCGCGGCGCGCGCGCGAAGGCCGAAGAGCTGGGGGTCGAGCTGATTGTCGATGGCCCCGCCCAGTTCAACCCGGTGCAGCAGACGCCGATTGTCGATGCGCTGATTGCGCGCGGGATCGATGTGCTGATTATTGCCGCGACCGACAAGCAGGCCATGATCGAACCGCTCCGGCGCGCCCACGACGCCGGCATATCCGTCATTTCGGTCGACACCTTTATTGGCGATGGCGACTACGCGAACGGCCCAGTGACCTTCCCGCTCTCGTACATCGGCTCGGACAATGTCGAAGGCGGGCGGATCGCTTGTGAGGCGCTGATCGAAGCGATGGGCGGCGCGGGCTCAATCTATATCCAGAACGTCAAGCCTGGCATCTCCACGACCGACCAGCGCGAACAAGGCTGCAAGGAGGCCATCGAGGCGACCGGCGGTGCGGTGACCCTGGTCGCCACCGACTACAACGACGACAGCGCCGCCAAAGCTGCCGAGCAAACCACCGGGTTGCTGCAACGCACGCCCGATCTGGGCGGCATCTTTGGCACGAACCTGTTCAGCGCCGAGGGCGCCGCGCAAGCGGTTAAGAATGCCGGCTTGCAGGGCACGGTCAAGATCGCCAACTTCGACGCGCCCGAACAGGCCATCAAAGATCTGCGCGAGAACGTGGTCGACCTGGTGATCGCGCAGCAGCCCGCCGAGATGGGCAGTACGGCAATCGAGTACGCCGTCGCAGCCGCGAGCGGTGATACCAGCAGCATCCAGAAGCGCGTGCCGACCGGCTATGTGGTTATTGATCGCGACAACGTCGATACGCCTGAGGCCCAGGCGGCGATCTATACCGGTGAATGATCGACCGTGCTATGCATAGTGCCAGGCGTCAGGCCGAACGCGCCTGGCGCCTGGCCTCATCCGAAAGAGCAGAATCCTATGGAAGCAAGCGCCGCCCCGCCAGGCAATCGTCGAATCGTAGAAATGCTTGGTCAATTCTGGTCCTGGTTCTTTTTGCTCGGGCTGATTGTCTATTTTTCGTTGCGCGGCCCTGGATTTCTGGGTCTCTATAACCTGCAAAGCATCGGCGCAAACATGGCGATCGTGCTGATTATGGCGCTCGGTCAGACCTTTGTGATTATCTCCGGCGGCATCGATCTCTCTACGGCCTTCGTGATGGGGCTAGCCTCGGTCGTTTCGGCGATGGTCATGAGCAGCCTGGGCGCCACCCAACCGCTTGCAGTCGTTGTGTTGGCCGGCCTGGCGGCCGGCGTGGGCGTGAGTCTCATCCCTGGGTTGATCAACGGGCTGCTGATCGCGCGTCTGGGTGTGCCGCCATTCATTGGTACGCTCGGCATGTACGGCATCGCGCGCGGGTTTGGGTTTATTTTCTCCGGCGGTCAGCCGGTCAGCGTGCAGGTCAACAATCTTGGCCGCTTGGGCAACGATTATCTGTTGTACTACCATCCCCAGTTCGGGGTGTCGTTTTTTGGCGCGCCGGTCGGCATGGAAGCGCCGCAACTCCGTGAGTCGCTGCGCCTGCTGCCCTATCCGTTGGTGTTGGTGATTGTGTTGGTGCTGGCGTGCATGTGGCTGCTGCGGCAAACACGCTTCGGCCAGCACACCTACGCGGTCGGCGGCAATCAGGAGGCGGCGCGTCGAGCCGGCATTCCGGTCGAGCGCCACGTCATCAAGCTGTATATGCTGTCGGCGTTCTTCGCCGCTATCGCGGGTGTGCTCTACACGTTGCGCTTCACCAATGGCGCGGCCAACGCTGGTGAACCGCTGCTGCTCGACTCGATTGCGGCGATTGTGATTGGCGGCGCGTCGCTATTTGGCGGCGCGGGCGCGATTTCCGGCACTTTGATCGGCGCGCTGATTATTGCGGTCATCCAGAACGGCCTGGTGATTGTTGGGGTCAACGGCTTCTGGCAGTTCGTGATTGTCGGCGTCGTGATTATCCTGGCGGTGCTGGTCGACCAAGCGCGCGACCGCATTCTGGCGGGAGGCTAGCGCTATGACCCAAGCTCAACCCACGCTGCAAGTCGAAAACCTGACCAAGCGTTTCGGCGGCCTCACGGCGGTCGATCAGGTCAGCTTGCACATCCATCCCGGCGAGGTTGTTGGACTGCTGGGCGATAACGGCGCGGGCAAATCGACGTTGATCAAGCTGATCTCTGGCGTGTATCGGCCAGACAGCGGACAGTTCGCGCTCAATGGGCGCGAAATGAGTTTTGGCTCGCCGCTCGAAGCGCGCCGTAACGGCATCGAGACCATCTATCAGGATCTGGCGTTGTGTGAAAATCTGGACGCAAGCGCCAACATCTTCCTAGGCCGTGAGCCGACCAAACGGCGGCTTGGGCTGTTCGAGCAGATTGATCGCGCGTATATGCAGCGCGAGGCCGCCACCGTACTCCAGCAACTCGATATCCGCATTCCCAACTTGCACTATCCGATCCGGCAGCTTTCGGGCGGGCAGCGCCAGGCGGTCGCCATTGCGCGGGCGGTGTATTGGAACGCTCACCTGATGATTATGGACGAGCCGACAGCAGCGCTCGGTGTGCCGGAGCAGCGCAAGGTGCTGGCGCTGGTGCGGACGTTGTGCGAACGCGGCGTGCCGGTGATCCTGATCAGCCACAACATGCAGGATGTGTTCGCCGTCGCCGACCGGGTGATTGTGATGCGGCGCGGGCGCAATGTTGGCGAGCGGGCGATCCTCAACACTACCACCGACGAGCTGGTGAGGCTCATGGTTGGCGGCGATGACGAGGCGGGGAGAAGATGAGGCGAGGACGCGAGGACGCGAGGACGCGAGGATGACGCGCGGCGGCGTAGGGGCGCTTCGCGAAGCGCCCGCAGATGGTTATGGCGGATAGGTGAGACTTGCTATATCTGGTCACATCCAAACCTCGCAGCGGAGGCATGCATCTCAGCCGGACGAACTACCGACCACGCCACCTGCGGAGGGATCGAGCCTCGACAGGCTCGGCTCACGCGGATGCACCGATCGGCTCACGCGGGGAGTCTGAGGGGCTCCGCCCTTCAGATCTGCGAGAAACCAATCATCGAGGAAGCGCAAACCTAAGTCGCATGTGCAAACGAACCGTCAGGGTTCCCCTGTAGAGAGCCTGAGGGATCGAGCCTCGACAGGCTCGGCTCACTCGTTTGCGCCTGGAAATAGCGATATAATACAGAGGAGGGCTGCATCCCGAGTAGATTAGGAGTCGAAGAGGCGGCAATGGCGAACGATCTGACCTTCTATGAATTCTTCGCGGGCGGCGGTCTGGCGCGGATGGGGCTGGGACCGCATTGGGAATGCCTGTTCGCGAATGACATCGATGAGAAAAAGGCGCATGTTTATCGGAGCAACTTTTCCGGCGGCCACGAACTTGTTGTCGCCGACATCAATCGTGTCACAACGGCTATACTGCCGGGCCACGCGCGTTTAGCCTGGGCGTCTTTTCCTTGTCAGGACTTGTCGCTGGCGGGGAATGGCAAGGGGCTGCACGCCGAGCGCAGCGGCGCCTTCTGGCCCTTTTGGGATCTGATCACTGGCCTCGACGCCGAAGGACGCGGCATTCCGATCATTATGCTTGAAAATGTCGTTGGCCTGCTTACATCAAACAAGGGCGCTGATTTCCAAGCGCTCGTCTCTGTCCTGGTCGACGCCAGCTACCGATTCGGACCGCTGATTATGGACGCGGTGCATTTTGTGCCGCAATCGCGACCGCGCTTATTCATCGTGGCGGTCAAGGACGACTGGCCGGTTCAGGATGCGATCATCGCCCCCGCGCCGACCACACCCTGGCATCCCGCAGCGCTTGTCAAAGCCTATCACGGTCTAGTGCCACGGGGGAAAAACGCCTGGGTGTGGTGGAGTTTGCCGCAACCGGCTGCTGTACGCCCTCCGCTGCAAACGATGATCGAGCCTGAGCCAAGCGGCGTCGCGTGGCACAGCCCTGAAGAGACACAACGACTCCTCACGCTGATGTCGCCGCTGAACCTTGCCAAAGTGCGGCACGCCCAGGCCGCCGGTGGATTGCAGATCGGGGCTATCTACAAGCGGACACGCACGCACAACGGGGCAAAGGGCCAGCGGGCGGAAGTGCGCTTCGATGGGATAAGCGGATGCTTGCGCACCCCGGCGGGCGGATCGAGCCGGCAAACGATCCTGGTGGTCGAAGGCGATACGATACGATCGCGGCTCTTGTCGGTGCGTGAAGCGGCGCGCTTGATGGGGCTGCCAGACAGCTACACGCTGCCAGAACGCTATAATGACGGCTATCACGTGATGGGCGACGCAGTGGCGGTTCCCGTGGTATCATGGCTGGAAGCCCATATCTTACACCCACTTGCAGTGAGTCAGCTCGAAGTCGCCGGAGTTGGATAGATAACAGCGAGGTGATTAACAATGCCAGATGTTTTTACGCCGGAGGAACGCAGCCGGATTATGGCAAAGGTTCACGGAGCAAATACCGCTCCTGAAAAATATGTGCGCTCGCTGATCCATCGGATGGGGTATCGATTCCGCATAAACGTCAAAGAGTTGCCAGGCAAACCCGATATCGTTCTACCGCGCCACAAGAAAATCATCTTCATCCACGGCTGTTTTTGGCATCAGCACGAAGAATGCCCGCACGCCGCGCGCCCAGCGAGCAACACCGACTACTGGAACAAGAAGCTTGATCGCAACATGATAAGGGATACTGGCAATATGCAAAAGCTGGAGTATCTGGGCTGGAAGGTTCTGGTGCTGTGGGAGTGTGAGATCAAAAAGCAAGATGTCCTGCTCGAAAAATTAAACGCCTTTCTGTGAAGCAGGGCTTTCATGATAGGCTGGTCGAACTCTACGACGAGTCTTTTGAGCCGTGAAGATATTCGCATTGTTTCATAGGGGCCTATGGGACAACGTACACTGTATCTGATACGGCATGGCTAGTACAACTCGGTCGTATCACCGCCGAATGAACCAGAAGGCCCACTGACAGATCTCGGTCGCGCGCAAGCCGATGCTACCGCGCAGCGTTTAAGCCATCTGCCGCTCCAGGTTATTCACCACAGTACGCTGCAACGCACGATCGAGACGGTCAGATTATCAGTGAACAAACAGTTTCCCGGCCTCCCGCTCGAACCGTCAGCGCTCTTGCGCGAATGTATTCCTTGCATCACTACCTGACACGCCATCTCAAATCTGCCCCCTCATCTAGAGTTAAAGTGGATATTGGAGATGATAAAGTGTCACTGACAATGGATTTGATTTTAGACATCGATAATAACAAAACCAAATATCATGTCGCAGTCAAAAACTCAACACGAGAACGTGCTTCAGAAATTTGGGCGCATCAGAGAATACTTGATAAGGCTTTCGGTGATAATACGTACACAGGGCTGTTTATCGGATTATCTGAGACAAAGCTCGATCATAAGAGCAATGAAGTTACAGAAATTTGTGTGCCTGAACAATGGCGTGCATATCAACAGTTTATATCCAGCTTACGCGCTATTTACTATGTTGATATACCTCGCGCTTATAAAAATCTGCAGCAGAAGCCTCCATATATTGTTGTAAAACAACTTGGAGAGTTCTACTATGATATTTCACAGGAATAAATCTTGTTCAACTGCGCCGTGATTTCTTCGGTCGAGGTTTTCGATAAACCATAAAGTAAGAATGATTTTTCCGAGCATGGTACTGCTTCTTTATCCTTGAGACTCCAGGGCTATTTTTTCGTACCACAACGAACATGTCTTCGACTACAAAGCCATATTCTTGAAATTTATTTGTTATCTCTACGTGTGTTAGGCGCTGCTTATTTGCGCAAACTTCGTCCTGACATTTAACTATATAAATACCATCCCATCGCAACACACGCCAAGCTTCTCTCGCCGATTGATAATACAAATCCAAAACTGCCTCGTGATACTTCGGACCATCATCTGAGTGACCTGAAGTATCGTCATAACCAGTATTGTTGGCATAGTATGTTTCAAAGTTTTGGTGACCATTATGGGCAGTTCCGCCAGGCGTATGCATGTAGGGCGGATCAAAAACTACCGCATCTAAGTAGTGATTTTTATAGGGCAATCTTCTACTATCTACTCCCCCCATACAGCCATCAACTAAGCCCTCTGTCTTCAAATCACTTGCTAATAGGTGATATTTTGATATGTCTACCTTCTTCCAGAATACGCCTTTTCCATAAGTAACATCAGCAATAAGCGATCCAGGAAGTACATATAGAGCAAGGATGTTAGGAAACACAGCGTCATTACTATCAACATATGCAGAAAATACCAAACCGTTTGTTGATTCACCAGTGTTGATACGAGACGTTTTTGGAGGTTTCTTGGTACTTTGATCAGTCATAGCCATTCCTCGTTGTGTGGGCATGCAGGCTTCACCATCTTGACACCGGCACCGGACAAGCCCGTCGATGGAGCCGCTAGTTAGCATACGTTGAGTACGCCTCTATCAAAACGGGTGAATCAATATTACTACACTAAAACGTGTATGTCAAATGTCTTCAGGAGAACCTTGAACCAAGTTTGCTACCGAACATGTCGACCTCTCCAGACGATGCGGTTTTAACGCGAGCGATGTTGACAAATACTTTCCTGGTCACTCGAACGCATAATCTAAAGCTATTCAAGAAGCTGTCGAATCTCTAAGCCCTTTGCCAAAAGACTTGAAGGTGCAAGGTTCTGCTTACCTAGTTCGTGTATTATGGGCATTAGAGGTAGCATCAAGGGCCGGTATAGGGAGTTTAAGACCCGTTAAAGTTGCAGAACTGATCAGGCGATACGGAGGAATTCCTGTTGAACCCACGAATGTAGCTAGGTTTTTCCGAGAACAAAAACGTGATGGGGACTTCACACATTTGTGGCGTGAAAGTCCAGCCGGGCATTACTCAATTAACTCTCTAGGCAGAGATAAATTGATGTCACTCCTTCCACCAATATAAAGATAAAGTTAAAAACGGGCAAGAAAATACGCCGTAAGAATATACATAACAATCGTGTACGACGCCGCTGGTGCAGCCCTAACCCAGACACGTTTTGACAGGCTATCAGCGTCTCTACCGTTGTTGTGATCTATCGATCCTGCCGCCGTCGCAACAGTCACAAGCGGGGCGATTTGAGCGTATTCCTATACCAAA
>JAKSDJ010000022.1 GCA_022360155.1 Chloroflexales bacterium
CGGGCGCCGCCATCGAGCCCCACGACTTGATGCTGGCCGGTATCGGTGCGCCCCGCGCCGCCCAGATACAACACGACGCTTTGGAGCGGGAGATCGCGATAGGTCTGCACCAAGCGGCTCATGTAGTCGAGCATGCGCCAGGGCATGGGCTTATGACTGCCGGGGCCCTGAAACTCCAGATGCAACAGCGCCTCACGCCCATCGGCAAGCGTGACTAGCAGCACCTGGTCGGTGTCAATGGGCTCTGGGTTGGCGGTGAGCTGGATGGTGCGGGGCTCGACCTGCTGAACCTCCGCGCCCAGAAACCACGTCGCAAAGTCGACCGCAGCCAGAGCGACGAGGCGTTTGAGCGGGTGATCGGTGACAGCCATCGCGTATATCCTCCTGAACAATCATTGTAGCACATCTCGATCCCGTAGGGAGGCCGAATGCATTGCAGTAGGAATGCTCCTTTGACAATGGTGACGGGCATTTGCAGGTCGCTTCAGACCGTTTGCTTTTAAGACGCTCAAAATGCGCGGATAAGACAGGTTGGCCGGTAGCGCCCGTCGCGGTCGAGTTCGTAGCTCTGGATTTTTCCCACCGACTGGAGACTCCATCCAATCAGCAGAGCAACGCCGAGCGGCATTGCGCCGAGCATGTGGGTCGTTCTTTGAGCGATGCGCTCCTGCTTAACGATTGCGCAGATCTGCTCCGCAATCGCGAACCCTTCCGCCGGAGTGATAGTGCGTGAGTCATCCAGCGCTAGCAAGATACGCTTGTGGGCCGCTGGTTTATCACGCGTGAGCCAATCATCCACAGCGGCCTGTACCTGTTGCGCCGGTTGGGTAATGGCAAGCTCGATGATCAGGTCATGCGCCGTTGGCGGCGGGGTGGGCCGCAGGCGTTGGTAGGTTTCTACAAGCTCGTCATACCGGCTGTGGCGTTGACAGTAGCGGATCAGCTCGCGCACCTTGCTGGATTTCCCCGAACCAGGTAGATTTTCATAGTCGATCCCCATGTCGAAGCAGAGGTCGTACAGTTCGGCTTCGTCAAGCGCGTCTGTCAATCCCTGCCGAAGCGCTGCGGGAGAGAGCACAGGGGCAGTATCACGGACCACTGTACCATCGCTGCGAGTCAGCGGCGACCTTCCATCGTGGTCGCCGTTTGTATCCCAAACCGCGTTGTAGTTGTCGGTATACACAATCTGCACACCCGCCTTCTTGCTAAACACAAAGCCAAAGGCCAGGCTGGCGCTGTTGCGAGCGAAGGCGCGGAGGTGGATGGTGTTTTGGCGCGTCGTACGTAGCGCGACAAGCTGTTGTTCCAGGCGTGAAATGATCTGCTGCTCCCAAACGGACGGCGGGGGATCGCCCTGGGAGAAAAACGGCATCAGGTCGATCAGGTGTTCGCCGGGGCGGGTGTCTGCGGCTGCTTGCAACTTCGGATGGGCGGCCAGGTAGATCGATGGAATGCGAGCGTCAACTTCATCGCTCGGCGGCAGGGCCGGAGCAAACGCAGGCGTGTTCGACCAGATCAAGGCCAAGGCGGCAATCGAGAGCGCCATGCCTCGTTCGCCGCTGCCCTCGGCGGTGGTGGCAACGCCGACAACATTGCCGCTCGCTCGGTCGACGACCGGTGCACCGCTGTAGCCTGGTGCAAGGGGATAGTCATCCGGGATCTTGAGCGCCCAAGCATCGACCCGTTGGTCGGGCTGGAGCCCAGGCAGAATCGCTTTTCGATCCAGCGTGCCGTATATCGGGAGCAGGCGCGGTTCATTGCCGTATCGGGACCAGCCGGTGATCACGACTGTGAGATCCGCCGTGTCGAGCTGCTGGAGGCCGAGCGGTGGCATGTGAGCTAGTCCGGCCACCTGCAGCACAGCCAGATCAACCCGCTCGGCGGCGCCAATGGCGACGACTTCAGCTGGTCGGGATTCGACCAGCGGCGGGCGGTCCACATCGCGCACGACGTGGGCGCAGGTTACGACGTAGGCGTGGTCGCCGTCTGGGTCATGGCCGATCACAAAGCCGGTGCCGAATGAGTGATTATCAGGGTCAGCGCTAGTGACGCGAACCACTGACTCTTGCACATCAACCGACATCATTCACTACTCCGCGCTGCTCGACGCTTTAGGCTTCAGGGTCAACTTCACCACCAGGTTTGCCGTCGCTGTTCCGCGGACGATGTAGATCCCGCCCTCGGCCTCGAAGCTCAGGCCCAACTCGACTTCCGCTCCCTCAATATCCATCTCCTGGCTGAGTTCGTTCCACGCGGCGACGACCGGTCGACAGACGTTGACCAGGATCGGTTTGACGCGCTCTATCGATTCTTGCACTCGTTTCGCCGTGTCGGAAGAGATCTGCTGCACATCGTTTGGTTTGGCTTCGACTTCAACAAGCGCGCCGTCTTCAAGTCTAATCAGTCTGGTCGCCATGGAGTTCTCCCTCCGATGAACATAAGACCTGGCTCACTGTGTGGCTTGGGAATGCCTTTTAAAGCTGATGCGCCGCCAGCCATTGTGTCAGATCGGCAGCCTCGGTGAACGCAAACGCAGCATCAAACAACTGCTCTAACTGGATGCCGGAGAGCGCCCGCACCCGTGCAACTGTTGGCTCGTCCAGTGCGCCAATCTGATGGCGCAGCAAGCGCAGCATCATCTCGGCTTTCCCCTCCTCGCGGCCCTCCTCGCGGCCCTCCTCGCGGCCTTCTTCACGGCCCTCCTCGCGACCCTCCTCGCGACCCTCCTCGCGGCCCTGTTCCCGCAGTCTCCGCATGATCGGCGTGTCGAGCAAGAGCCCTTCTCGTTCAATTAGTTGTTCCGCCATGGTCGCTACCTCCTCATTGGCGCAGAGTAACAGCAGTTCTTCGAGCAAGCGCTGGCGCAGCTCGCCGGTTGTGGTCGTCGTAATCCGGGCGATGGCCTGCGGCACAACCTGGTCCGGTTGCGCGAGCCGGGTCTGGCCAATCAACGCCAGCAGCCCTGGACGGTCGAGCGCCAACAAGGCGCTGGCGTCCATCTGCCACAGATGCACCGCCAAATAAGACCAGGTCAGCCGGGCGCCGCCATCGAGCCCCACGACTTGATGCTGGCCGGTATCGGTGCGCCCCGCGCCGCCCAGATACAACACGACGCTTTGGAGCGGGAGATCGCGATAGGTCTGCACCAAGCGGCTCATGTAGTCGAGCATGCGCCAG
>JAKSDJ010000590.1 GCA_022360155.1 Chloroflexales bacterium
AGCAGCAGCGCCTCACGGCGCGGACCATCCGGGGCGTGACCGACGACCTGGAGCAGATCCAGCTCAACACGGCGATCGCGAAGCTGATGGTGTGGGCGCGGGACGTGGCCCGGGACGCGCCGCTGCCGCGCTCCCTGGCGCAGCCCTTCGTGCTGCTGCTGGCCCCCTTTGCCCCGCACCTGGCCGAGGAGCTGTGGGAGCGGCTGGGCCAGTCCTACAGTATCCACCAGCAATCCTGGCCGGTCTACGACCCAGCGCTGTTGACCGAGCCGGTCGTCGAGCTGCCGGTACAGGTCGACGGCAAGGTGCGCGACCGCATCACCGTGCCTCGCGATGCCGCCGACGAGGCGATTGGCCAAGCGGCGCTGGCCAGTGAACGGGTGCAGGCCAGTCTGCACGGACGCCAACCGCGCCGCCTGGTCGTGGTTCCGGGCCGGGTGGTGAATGTAGTGACGAAAGAAGAGGTGAGGAACTGACGAGGTGAAGAGAAGAGACGAGCAGACGAAGAGACGAGTGCATCGTGTCAGCGCCTCATCACCTCCTCGTTTCAGCGTTCGCCCGATGACGCGCGGGCCAACGGCTCTTTTCATCTCACATCGTCGCGTGTTCAATCGCGAGCGACTGCTGCTCGCGCGTGCGACCTTTTAACCCTAGCGAGAGCAATAGCATCAGCAAGGCCGGTCCCGTTGCGACCAGATAGGCCAGTGCGAAACCCGACAGTCCCCCGCTTTGGCTGTTGATCAGGGCGCCGAGAACCGCGACCGCCAGCAGGTTGCCAATGCTGATCCCGACATTGACCAATCCCTGGCCCGTACTGCGCTGCTGTGGCGCCGCTTCGTTCAACACGATATAGCGCAAGACGCCGCCGACGACTGTTCCTATCCCGGCGCCAAGCGCCATTGTCGCCACCAGAAAGAGCCAGAAGACATCGAGCGCCAGGCCCAGCAGCGCCGACCCGCCTGCCACCGCTCCAAAACCGATCAATACCACTGTGCGCGAACCTATGCGGTTCAGCCAGCGCCCAAACAGTACCGATGCCGTCGAGGAGCAGATCACCATCGGCAGCATAAGGAAACCGGCCTGTTGTTCGGGAATAGCGAAAGCTGCAACGGCAATTGACGTAACAAAGACGACGCTGCCCATCGCAAAACCTGCCCCCAAACAAAGAAGATAGGTCAGTTTGAGTTGTCGGGTGCTAAAGAAGCTGAGCGGAATGATGGGCTGCGCCGCGCGACGCTCGATCCAGATCAATACTGGCAAGCTCACAAAGGCCAGCAGCGCGAACCAGGGCCATAATACGACCCCAAGCACCTGGTCGACTGCCCGGTTGATGGCTAAAGTCAAGCTAGTCAGTAGCACAAACCCAAGCAGCGTTCCGCCAAGATCGAAGGGCGGCAGGATGCTCGCTGGCCGTGAGCGCGGGAGGTTGCGCGCACCTAAGCCGATGACCAGCAGCGCCACCGGCAGGTTGACCAAAAAGAGCCACTGCCAACTCAAGGCCAGCAGAATGATCGAGGCGATCAACGGGCCAAACAGGAAGGCGATGCCGAAAGTTGCGCCGAGTAACCCCAGGATCTTGCCGCGTTGCTCGGCAGGAAAGACATCGCCGACAACCGCGCTGGCTGCCGGTGTAATGCCGCCTGCCGCGATCCCCTGGATTGCCCGCCCGAGCAGAGCGAAGCCATAACTTGGCGCAAGGGCGACGACCAGCGAGCCGAGCGCAAACAGGACGATGTTGAGCAGGTAGATTGGACGGCGACCATAGCGATCACTCAGGCTGGCCATGGGCGCCGTGCTGATCAGGGCGCAGAGCGAGTAGGCGATGATAAAAAGGGCGATCTGATTGTTGTCGACGCCCAGGGCGATGCGCAGGGCCGGGATCGCCGGTGCGACGATAGCCACATCCAGCGCGGCCATAAACACCCCAACGAATAGGACTAGCAGAATGCGGTTGCGTTGCTTTACATCGGTGATCAGAGCTGTAGTGTCCATAACCGTTTCCTCTCGCCACACAGGGTTTACGAATGTGTCGCTTGGCATAGTGTACCACGAGCCGCCCGGCGCTATTCTGCACACAGGATTGCGTCAACGGCGCACATCAGTCGCGGATCGGTTGTAGGTGGAAGCAGATCTGCAATTCTCTGCGACAAACCTGCGCTTCTTTGCGCCATCCGCGTGCGATTGCATGATTTGACATAACCATGAATGCGGCCCAGCAGTGCATTTACAGTGCAGGCATCCTACAGTATAATGCGGCTACTGTGCTCGCTGATCACCAGTCTCAAGCTCAACCATGGTTTCTCGTATCATCGAGTTCATCGCTGCCCTGCGCGCTGCGGGTGTGCGGGTGAGTGTGGCCGAAAGCACCGACGCATTGCGGGCTATCCAGCAGGCGGGTGTTGGCGACAAAGCATTTTTCCGCGCCGCCCTACAGTCGACTCTGATCAAAGACGCGCAGGACATCCCGACATTTCAACGCCTCTTCCCCATGTACTTCACCGATGACCTGGCATCGCCGCGCGCCCCTGGCATACAAGGTTCGTTGAGCGCATCGGAACAGAACTTGCTCCAGCAGGTGTTCCAGCAGATGGTGGAGACGATGGACATGCAGCAGCTTGCGCCGCTCTTCCCGGCGCTGATCGGCGGCGAGCGGGTCAGCGATGAGCAGATCGCCGCGTTGCTGACCGGGTTGCGCCCGCTCAACCTTTCGCACCCCTACTATCAGAACTGGCTGACCCAGCGCGCCCTGCGTGAGTTGGGATTCGAGCAATTGGATCGCGCGTTGCAGCAACTGCTGGAGCACCTTCAGGCGGCGGGAATGGACGATGCGGCGTTGGAGACGATTGCCCATGCCGCCGGGGCGAACCGTCGGGCGCTGGTCGGGCAGGTTGGGCAGCATGTCGCCCGGCAGCGGGTCGCCCAGGCGCTGGCGGAGCAGGCGCAACGCGATAGGCTGGAAGAGCTGTTGGACAAACCCTTCGAGCGGCTGAACCACCAGGAAACCATAAACCTGCGCAATGAGGTGACGCGCCTGGCGGCCCGGTTACGCTCGCGGGCGGAGTTGCGCCGCCGCCGTGGCAAGAAGGGCTTGCTCGACGCCAAGGCGACGATCCGCAGCAACCTGCGGTTCGGCGGCGTGCCGCTGAGGGTTCGCCACCGCCGCCGTCATCTCAAGCCGAAACTGGTTGTGATCTGCGATGTCAGCACCTCGATGCGCGCGGTGGTCAGCTTTATGCTGCTGCTAGTCTACGGGCTGCAAGACCAGGTCAGCCGGACGCGCTCGTTTGCCTTTGTCGCCGACCTGGAGGAGATCAGCGCCGACTTCGTGGCGGCGCGCCCTGCCCATGCGGTCGAGCAGATCCTGACCCGCATCCCGGCGCGCTTCGTGCGCACCGACCTGGGCCAAAGCCTGCAGACTTTCGTGCGCGATTACCTGAATTGCGTCGATCACCGCAGCACGATCATTATCCTCGGCGATGGGCGCAACAACTTCTACGACCCTGGCCTGGCCGCGCTGAAGACGATAAAGGACCGCGCCCGGCGGCTGATCTGGTTCAACCCTGAGCCGCGCAACCTCTGGAAGAGCGGCGATAGCGATATGCTCGCCTACGAACCTCTCTGCGACGCCGTCCATGTCGTCGGCAACTTGCGCCAACTTGCCGACGCGGTCGATAGTTTGTTTGGCTAGGCGGCGGGGCGTGGGTTTAGATTGACCAC
>JAKSDJ010000913.1 GCA_022360155.1 Chloroflexales bacterium
AGCACAATACCACACAGGCCTGACTTCATTCCCCATCTCTAATTGTGTATCAATTCACAAAATGACTTAAATGTATCCCAGCCGATTATGCTATACTTGATGTACTCGTAGAATTGTCTAACATAGCATGAATGGTGCAAATGTTCTGCTCTGCACATGATATCGGCGTACGGTAAGACTGGAGCATACCCTTATTATGATTCCACTTTTAACCGTAATCTTCCCATTCACACGGAAGCATCACTCTAACCATACTAGACTAGCTGACTACTAGCATACATTCACATCACACATACAATTCTGACAAGAGACGAGTTGCAGCCCAGATTTAGCATAGGAGCAACCTATGTCCTCGACGACTCAAGAGAAAATTGCCGACCTCCGGCAACGCATCGAAAAGGCCAGCACCACCGATCCTGTCGCTGCACAGAAGCAGCATGAACGTGGTAAATTGACCGCACGTGAGCGGATCGAGGCGTTACTCGATCCTAACTCCTTTGTCGAATTGGATGCTTTCGCTGTGCATCGCACCAATGCCTTTGGAATGGAACGCCGGAAACCGCTAGGTGATGGTGTAATCACGGGTCACGGAACTATTGAAGGCCGTCCAGTCTGTGTTTTCTCGCAGGATTTCACCGTTTTTGGCGGGTCGCTCGGCGAGGTCTTTGCGGAGAAAATCTGTAAAGTAATGGATCTAGCGATCCGCATGGGCGTGCCTTGTATCGGTCTCAACGACAGCGGCGGTGCGCGTATTCAGGAGGGCGTTGTCTCACTTGGCGGCTATGCCGAGATCTTTTATCGCAACGTCTTGAGCAGCGGGGTTATTCCCCAATTCTCGATCATTGCCGGGCCATGCGCAGGCGGTGCAGTCTACTCGCCGGCGATGACCGATTTCATCCTGATGGTGAAGGGCAGCAGCCAGATGTTCATCACCGGCCCCGATGTTATCAAGACCGTCACTGGTGAAGAAGTTGGGTTCGAGGAACTTGGCGGCGCAATGGCCCACAATACCCGCAGCGGCGTGGCCCATTTTGCTGCCGACGATGAGCCGGCATGCTTCGAGCAACTACGCACCCTGCTCTCGTTCATCCCCTCCAACAACCTCGATGACCCACCATATATCACACCGGAAGATGATCCGGAGCGTCAGGACGAGTCGCTGCAAACGCTCATCCCCGATAATCCCCGCCGGCCATATGATATCACGAAGGCCATCGAAGCAGTTGTAGATGATGGATTTTTCTTCGAGGTTCAGCCATTCTGGGCGCGCAACATTGTGATCGGTTTTGCACGGCTGGACGGCCATTCAGTCGGTATCGTCGCCAACCAGCCAATGCACATGGCCGGCACCCTCGACATCGATAGCTCAGTTAAGGGCGCTCGTTTCGTGCGCTTCTGCGATGCTTTCAACATCCCCATCGTAACTTTTGTAGACGTGCCCGGCTTCATGCCTGGCACGCAACAAGAATACGGCGGTATTATTCGACACGGCGCCAAACTGCTCTATGCTTATTGTGAGGCGACTGTGCCCAAACTAACAGTGATCACCCGCAAAGCTTATGGCGGCGCCTACGATGTTATGGCCAGCAAACACATCCGGTCCGACTTCAACTTCGCCTGGCCAACCGCCGAGATCGCGGTCATGGGCGTCGACGCCGCTGTACGGATTATCTTCCGACGCGAACTTGCCGAGGCTGAAGACCAAGCTGCCCGACAGACTGAACTGGTCGAGGATTATCAAAACCGCTTTGCCAACCCCTATGTCGCAGCAGAGCGCGGATACATCGATGCAGTTATTGAACCATACGAGACCCGTCCAGCACTTATCCGCGCGCTACGGTTGTCTCGAACTAAGCGGCAGAGCTTGCCATCACGCAAGCATGGCAATATTCCGTTGTAGGGAAAAGTTCGGTTCAGCCCATCCCCGCTCGATTCTGTTCTGCGAATGCGGGATGCGATACTACGATGGCAACCTTCCTGCACAGTATCGCATTCCGCCACTCAGTACATTTGCCCCAAACCTTCATCAGATTACCATCACTAATCGAACTTCCGTCCTATTGCATCCTGATCAGAAGCTATGCTAAGATAACAGGCGTGCAGGAAAGGCGGCTTACGCTTGCTATCTTGATTAATAGAGTAAACCTGAACCATGCTACAGGTTCTCTCACAATGCGTCCGAATTCATAAGCGGCGCAGCGCTGGTCTGTCACGTCAGCGATAAACAACCAACTGCTCGTTGATGCTTGATGACAAGACTACAACGGCGACGCAGATAAACGACACGGGTATGAGCAACGGCACTTCAAAATCTAACCCTGTAGAGAAAGTCATTGAGCTGCGTTTGCCAAGTAAGCTCGGATATGAGCGTGTAGCCATGGATACCGCCTCATCACTTGCCATACGCATGGGATTTCACAGCGACCGCGTGGAAGCCCTTAAGACTGCCATCAGCGAAGCTGTTACGAACGCGATTGAACATGGCAATCAACACGATGCTACGATGAAAGTGATTGTGATGTTAACAGCGCGCAAAGATGGCCTAGTGGTCAGTGTTTCAGACCAAGGGCGAAAGCTGATCGACCAAGAATGCACCTATCGAATACCGAACATTGACTCTATTCTAACCAAAGCTGATAAAGGAGGATGGGGCATCTGGCTCATTCGCGAACTCATGGATGAAGTTGAATTTTCACAAGCGCCTAGTGGCGGCAATCAAGTCCGTATGGTTATCCATCTTGAACGATGAACACCAAAACACTGCAACGAACAAGCATGGAGCTCTCGTTCCCTAGCGAACTGGGTTTCGAGGTTATAGCGCGCGACGCAGTCGCCGCCTTCGCCCAAAGCTTAGGGTTCACACATGGTCAAATCGAGGATCTGAAGACAGCGCTGGGTGAAGCTTGCACAAACGCAATCGAGCATGGCAATTCACTGAACCCTGGGCTACGTGTAGATGTTAGCTGCTGTTACGATAACGAGCAACTCCTGATCGAGATCCACGACCAGGGGCTAAGGAATTTTACGCCGATAGATCCAACGCTCAGTTTAGCTGATAAACTTGCCGGGCTGGGATCATTACGAGGCATGGGCTTGATGCTTATCGCCCAACTGATGGATGAGGCTGGTTTCGCACCAAGCAATAGGAGAGGGAATTGCTTCCGGTTGGCGCTTTACCGGCAGTCAGCGACAATCTAAACAACGTAGCATCAAGATGATATGGCTCTCTGTGATGGTGGATGTGTCAGCAATGTAAGGAGTGGCGGGATGTTAGAAGATGAGTTAACTGTAAGTACACGACACCGTGATGATGTTGCGATCATTGACTTAGTTGGCGATGTTACAACTTTTGCCGAAGAGAAAATCAATGCGGCTTATCGCGAGGTCACCAATCAAGGGGCGCGCTACGTATTGCTGAATTTTCGCCAGAATGATTATATCAACAGCGCTGGTATTGCCATTTTGATTGGTATCGTCACTGAGGTCAACCGCAACAACCAGAAACTAGCGGTCAGCGGACTCTCGCAACATTTTCAAAAGATTTTTCGCATGGTTGGGCTAGCCCAGTATGCTGAAATCTATCAGGACGAAGAAGAAGCCCTTCAAGGAATGAAGAGCGCCGCTACGACGTAATGACACATCTATTCACGTTCAGCACTCGGTTGCCAACCACAACCACATCAGTACAAATTTGCTGGGTGCTGAACACAATTGTTTACCCTGCTCTTGCTAAAAACGCACGGACCAGCTAAGGCATTACTGTTGCTCTTTTTCTGTTTGCCTGTTACTCTTCCCCCCGAAAAACGGATGAGCTGACTGCCTGCGATAACTCCTCCGGCGTAACCACCCCGTTGCCGAATTTACGAACAACGAGCGCTGCCGCAATATTTGCCAACTGCGCAGCAGTCAAAGGTGTGATTCCAGCTGCCAATGCCAATGTTGCAACTGCAATGAACGTGTCGCCAGCGCCGGTCGTGTCATAAACTTCACTCACATTAAAAGCCAGAAGGCGGGTATAAGCGACCCCGCTCCCACATAATGACACCCCATCCGGCCCGCGAGTAACGATAACGAGCCGTGCGCGTAGATGCGAGACCAACTCTTCCAAGCCATAGCGAAAATCACTCTCGCTGCGCAACGGACGGCCCAAGGCCATTGCCGCCTCGATATCATTACAACGAAAGAGATCGACATCATGGTAGTAATGCGAGTTTCCTTGCGCATCGATGGTCATCGCCACACCGTGGCGCCGGCATAATGATCGTACGGTTTCGACGACTTTCGGGGTCAGCAAGCCAAGTTGATAATCGGAACATAGCACGGCATGAGCATAGGGGATATGCTCAGCCAGGACACCGAGAATACGTTGCTCCTCTTCTGGTTGAAGCGGACTACGGTCGAGGCGATCGAGACGGGCCAGTTGCTGGGGCAAACGGGGCGGCTCGTGGGACAGAATGCGCGTTTTCAACGTCGTTGGTCGACTGGCCACATTCATCAAGCCGGCGGGATCGATCCGTTCGTGGATCATACTGTCACGAAGCTGGTTACCCTCTGGATCGATCCCAACCACGCCGATCTGAAGAGCGCTACTCCCTAGAGCTACAATATTGCGCGCAGGATTAGCCGCGCCGCCCAAGATCACCTCACGCCGGACTAATTCGAGAACCGGCACAGGCGCTTCACGCGAGAGACGAGTAGCCCGCCCGAAGAGGTATTCATCGAGCGAAACATCACCGACAACGACAACCCGCCAGCCTGCCAGCCGTGAGACGCCAGCAAGCAGCGCAGCTATGGAAAGGTCAGCCGATGCCACAGGAATTTGGCCTTACGAAGACAGAAAGCGCAACTTACGCCTATGACAATCGCACAGCATCGGCAAAACGGCGCATTCCTTCAACAATATCGTCGTTACCCGTGGCATACGAAAGACGTAGATAGCCCGGCGCGCCAAAAGCGTCGCCAGAGACAACGCCAATGTGGGCGCGATCCAACAGATAATTCATCAGATCCTGGCATGTGGCGCAGGTAACGCCATCAGCGAGCGGTCGATTGAGCAGACCACTGACATTAGGAAAGACATAGAAAGCCCCATCCGGAACCGTATATGCCACACCGGGTATCGTGGCAAGGATCGAGAGAATCAAGTCGCGCCGCGCATGGAAGGCCTTGGCCATTGCTGCGACGGACTGGTCAATCTCCTCTGAGGGGGAGAAAGCGACAAGCGCCGCATATTGAGCTATGGACGCAGGATGCGTTGTCGAATGGCTCTGGATCGCTTTGATCGCTTCCAAGATCGGGCCTGGCCCGGCCACATAACCAATCCGCCAGCCAGTCATCGCATACGCCTTTGATGCTCCATTGATCACCAGGGTGCGGTCGGCGAATTCTGGCGCCACGCGGAGCCAACGGGCATAGTCCACGTAGCAAATCGCATCGTAGATCTCATCGCTGATAACGATCACGTCGGTATCGCGCAATACATCAGCTATAGCCCGCAACTCTTCGGCGCTATAGACTGCACCAGTGGGGTTCGAGGGCGAATTGAGGATGACAGCGCGGGTTCGCGGCGTTAGATGGACAGCCAGTTGGTCAGCAGTGATCTTGAAGCCGGTCGCCTCGGTCGTTTGAATGAGGACCGGCTTTGCGCCAGCCAGGCGAACTTGCTCGACATAGCTTACCCAATAGGGCGTAGGAATAATCACCTCATCGCCTGCATCGCAGAGCGCCTGGAATGCGAAGTAGAGCGCCTCCTTCGCTCCCGTTGTTACTGTCACTTGGTTGATGGTATAGTCGACGCCATTGTCGCTGCTGGCGCGTTGAGCGACAGCGCGGCGCAGATCAGCAATACCGCCAGTAGGAGTATAGTGGGTATGGTTACGTTCTAACGCTGCAACAGCCGCAGCTTTGATGGGTGCGGGGGTATCAAAATCCGGCTCGCCGATACTGAAAGAAATGACATTGATACCTTGAGCGCGCAACTGCGCAACTTTCCCTGACATACTGGCAGTAGCTGATGGTTCAAGTTGAGCAAGACGCTGGCTAAGACGATACTGGCGTTCCGAGACAATGTTGTTCACAGTCATGCACGTTCCTCTGCTACACTTTTGCAAATATCCAAGGGGCTACTCCACCAGGTTTCTTGGATATGATCCCCAACAAATCGTAGGCCCGCGTCACCAAAATTGGAAGTGTGCTGGAAAATCTTTGGCATAGACTGCGCCAAATCATCCAGAAAGGCATCTCGAACCGCAGGGCGGGCACGTCGTTGGCTTGTATTTTCCCGCTGTTCAGACCTGTCACCGTGACGTTGGACCAAAGCTTGCTACCGATGCATGCCCGACAACACTTTTATGTCAACTTCAGACATGCCACATCAGTGACCGGACCACCCATATTGCCGCTACAACGTCGCGCCGAGACGATAACTCTATGAGTTTGGTAGTTCTGTCACTGAAAAATGTCCGGTGATAATATTATACCATCCTCGCTCGTTCTCATTTACTCTTCAACTGCATGATTGAGATAAGACTCTGGCAACAGCGCCGTCTCACTTCCCATCGCCGCGCACCATCATCAAGCAGCGTATCTCACTTGAGAAGCTTGCCCTCCCGTGCATATTGCTGCACAGCAAAATAGATCGCGCGGGGTGTGCCATCGGGAGCGACAAAGTTCCAATTGTCGGGATAGGAACGGGTCGCAAATGGTGTACTGAATTGCCAGAAGCAAGCCGCTTCGAGCCAGGGATAGCGCTGAGCCTGCTCGTAGGCGGCAATCGTCCAGCGCATTCGATCAGCGGGGCGTACTGCGGCATTCCAACGCGGATGATCGTTCCAGCCTCCTTCAGTGATAATAATTCGTTTCTGGTTGTCGTCAAAACGATCCATCAAGCTACGAACCAATTCGATCCGTCGAAAATTAATCTCTTCAGGAGCAGGTGCAGCGTCAGGCGGAGTTTGCCCGCCATAGGCATGGACCGCCCACATGTCAAAATAGGGTTTGGCTTCGGCGTCATAGAGCGAGGCCAGAAATTGCATATCATCCATGCGCGTCGCACCGCCCTCAAGCATCTGCCCCGGCGAGAGACCGCCGGCAATAATGATCGCGTCGGGGACAACAGCTTTGATACGGGGATAAACCATCTTCAGCAGTGCAGCATAGGCCCCCGGATCGGGGTCGCGCTCGCCCCACTCAAAACGCAGATTGGGTTCGTTCCAGATGATCAAATGGCGCAACCCGTATGGACGATAACGCTCGGCGAAGGCGGCCGCATAGTTGGCGTAGTCGGTATAATGCTCGGGATCGAGATAACGGTCGGTTGTCCTGAGTGGTCTGGCCCAAACGGGCACAAAGTCGAGGCGAGCCACAACCTGCAAGCCCTGACGCCGGGCATGCTGCACCACCATGTCCGCGCCGCCCCAATTGAAGCCATAGCGCGAGCGTGGTTGAATATAGGACCAAGGGAAAAGTTCGACAACCCAACTTGCCCCCATTGCCCGGACTTGTTCGAAAGTTCGTTGGATATAACCCTCGTCGGCTACCCCACTCAGCCGCGTATGCACCCCAATCAGCGGATTCGTCGTCTGCACAGATTGCTGGGGCGGGAGATTCAGTTGGCGCGGCAGGCGAATCGCGATAAATTGAGCTGCCACGAGGGTAATTGTAATGAGGAACAACACAAGCCGATACATATGCTTACTATACCACGCCTAAAATTACAAAGCGCGTATTCTTGCGCCAAATGATCACTCGTGCTATAACAATTGAAATGATGTTCGTTCTCACGTAAAACAAGACTCCAGCCGCTTTCGTTAGGGCACAGATTTCAAGAGCGAGCTTTCTCGCCCTTGCTATGCGCTTTTGTGAAATCGTAAAGCTAGCTGTATATACCTTCGCAAAGGGTTCATCTAAATCTAGAAAGCTTGATTATGCGCGTTATTATTGCAGGAGCTGGACCAGCAGGCATGGTCAGCGCGAAACTTCTTGCCGATAGAGGCCACGAGGTTGTTCTCCTCGAGAAGCGGCCTGTGCCGGGCGGCAAGGTGTCGGCGTGGCAAGACGCCGACGGGGATTGGATCGAGAGTGGGTTGCATGTCTTCTTTGGCGCCTACCGCAACTTGCTCGGCTTCCTCGACTCGTGCGACTTGAGTGATACATTCGACTGGAAGCCTGCCGAGATGATTTTTGCTTCACCTGCCCATGGCCTGGCATCGATCCGTTTTGTGCCCGGCCTCCCTGCACCCTTTAACGGATTGACCGGTGTCGCTACGAGCAAGCTCCTGCCACTGCGGGACAAGTTGCGCGTTGCACTGGGTCTATTACGTCCTATCTTCGGCAATCAGCAATACATCGATGCCCAGGATAACGAGAGCTATGCTGCTTGGCACCTGCGTCACGGCATGGGCAAGCGATCGCTACACGATGTGATGGACACGATGGCGCTAGCGCTCAATTTCCAACGCACTGATAAGGTTTCGGCCAAGCTAATGCTCACCGCGTTGCTACACTTCGCCAAAGAAACCGGCGCCTCGAAAATGGCGCTGGTGAAAGGATCGCCGCACACACGGATCTGGACGCCCCTCATTGATCAGATCGAGGCTTTAGGCGGACGAGTCGAGTTGAAGCACAAAGTGACCGCGATTGATTACGATCCGGTCGCCAATCGCGTCAACGGGTTCGTACTAGACGACGGCTCGACGATCAAGGGCGACCTGTTCATTTCAGCGATGCCGGTTCACAGCCTGCGCAAGACCCTGCCTGATTCCCTTTACACTATGCCCTACTTTGCGAACCTGAAGCAACTCAAGAGTCAGCCGGTGATCACCGTTCAGATCTTCTTCGACCGGCAAATCGCCGGAGTTGATAACTTGATCTTCAGCGCCCACACTCACTTGAGTGTCTACGCCGATATGGCAATGGTAGCGCCAGACTACCATCGCGGAGGCGCAAGCATTATGCAGTTTGTCGTTGCCCCAGCCGAGGATCTGATCAAGCTCGGCGACGAAGAGTTGATCGCCTATGTAATGAGTGAGTTTATTCGCTTGCACCCTATTGCACAGGAAGCGAAGCTCCTCAAACATACTATCGTTCGTATCCCCAACTCGGTCTACCAGGCTCGTCCGGGAGTGAATCAGTATCGACCGGATCAGGCTTCGCCGGTTCCCAATTTCTTTCTCGCCGGGGATTACACCCAACAAGACTTTATGGCCTCGATTGAAGGTGCGGTTATCAGCGCGAAACGCTGCGTTGAGCGCGTCCTTCAGAGAGTTGAACGTGATACAATAGAGATCGAGCGTGAGGCGTTAGCGTTCACCCCCTAACCACAAGTGTCGCGCCTGGTCAGCCGAGGTATCTAAATGTTAGCACCTGACTCGGTCATTCAGGAATATTATCGGATCACCTACGTCATCGATGAGCAGCCCGACTGCGTGATGTATCGTGCGCTCGATCAACGCGACTCACACTCAGTGTTGATTGCAGCCCTGCCGCAAGCCAGCAACGAAGCTTTACGCAGTACGGAATTCCTGGCACGCCAGATTGCCTCCCTTCAGCATACCACGCTGTTGAGATTGCACGACCATTTCGGCCTTGACACGACATTCTACATGGTCGCCGACGATCCCGGCGGGCAAGACCTGGAGCGAGTCGCTCGCGAACATGGCGACAAACTGACTGAGTCGGAGGTCTTGCACCAAATCGAGCGACTACTCCAGGCGCTTGAAGCGCTGCAAAGTCATAATCCAGCATTATTCCTTGGCGATCTGCGCTCGACCGATATCTGGGCTTCGCCCGATGGCAATTTGCATCTTGCCCCGTTTGTCCTGGTGCGCCCAGTTGGGCGCGAGCCATCGCCTTATCGCGCACCAGAGTTGAGCAACCCAGATAATGAACCGACCATTTCAAGTGATCTCTATATCCTCGGCGCGGTGACCTATCAACTCCTGACTGGGTGGCCTCCGCCGACAGCCGACCTGCGCGAAGCAGGCACGCCGCTTAACGCACCACGCACGCTCAATCCGCAACTTTCCGGTCTGGCCGAACAGATGGTCTTGCGTTCGCTGGAGATGAAACCGGCCAATCGCTACCAGATAGCTCGCGAAATGCGGCGGGCGCTCGATAATGCCCGGCTGATGGCCGGAAGTTCGCTAGACATCGAGCGCCCGCTACGCATGCCGGAACTCGCTGAGATTTCGTCTCCGCCACTACCGCCGCCTTTGCCATTCACGGTCGAGTCGCCTGACCAAGCGCCGGCGATTTCGGGACATGCGGGGAAACGTAGCGAGCATGATACTGGTCCGCTGCCTCCTGCACCGCCGGTTCTAGCCACTATTCCAGCAGCAGGCTCGGATATTTCAGCGACAGCCCAGCCTTCTGGCTATGGATCGCAGCAAGGAGCCGCTTCGCGCCAAAATAACACGTATTTGATTATCGCCGTATCCATTCTGGCAACGCTAGCATTCGGCCTCTGTATTGTTTTAAGCATCTTTGTGTGGTCGCTTGCCACAAGGGGAACAATGCCGCTTTTGGGGGTATTGCAGCCGCAATCTGTGGGACAATTTGCTGCCATTACTGCAACATCCGAACGAAGCGCCCCATCTCCAGAAGCAACGACTGTGCCAACCCCTACGCCAGTTCCTATGATGCCGGCATTTGATCCCAACGCGATTCTTCCTGAAAATGTCGCAACCATTACGGAAACACGCCAGTTCACGGAAACAACGCCTGGCCCGGTGTTATTCTCGGACAACGGAAATCTGATGGCGGTTGGCTTCGGTACAACCATACAACTACGCGATGGGACAACCCTCGAACCTACACGCACGCTAGAAGGACACCGCGGCGTCATTATCACCCTAGCTTTTTCGCCCATCAACAACACTATCCCGCTCATTCTCGCCTCTGGCGCGATTGACGAAGCAACCATCCGGGTTTGGGACACAGAGACCGGCGACCAGGTTCGGGAACTGAGCGGACACTCGGGTTGGATTCGGAGCGTGGCGTTTTCTCCCGATGGCACGTTGATCGCGTCGGGCAGCACAGATCAAACGATCAAACTTTGGGATGCTACAAACGGCAACCTCGTCCATACCCTCGAAGGTCACAGCGATTGGGTCAGCAGCGTCGCCTTCAGTCCTGATAGCACGCGCCTGGCTTCGACATCGCGCGACGGCGCTGTGAGCTTGTGGGATGTCGCCAATGGAACCGCCCTATCGAGCTTCAGCTTTGAAGCGCCGCTTAACCCCGAAACAGCAGCATTACACTGGACCACGGGAGTGACCTTTAGTCCCGATGGCTCCCTCCTCGCCGTTGGGACAACCGATAACGATGTCTTCATCCTCGATGCCGCCAGCGGAGAAATTGAACAGACGCTGGCAGGCCATACGAATGTGATTGTGTTTCGCGGCCTGGCATTCAGCCCTGACGGCAAGTCCCTGGCTAGCGCCAGCCTGGATGGCACAGTGCGGCTCTGGGATCCGCGCACTGGAGCCGAGCGCAGCATATTGGAGCGGAAAGGGCTGCAGGCATTGAGCATTTCCTGGAGTCCCGATAGCACACGCCTCGCTATCAGTAGCAATGACAGCGGTGAAGTGCTCGTATGGGACATAGCAGCAGATGTCATCGTTCAAAGCATCCGGCTGGGCCAGGGATTGGCGGTAAATCTGGCTTATTCGCCTGATGGACGCATCCTAGGCGCCGGTGGTGTCAACGGAACAGTACGACTGCACATGCTCGATCAACAACGACAGGTCACCCTCACTGGCGGCGCCCCGGCCGTTCAATATCTCGTATTTCTGAACAATACGAATATGGCTGTTGTTAACGACACAGGCAGTGTGTCAATTCTAAACTTAGCCCAAAGGCAAGCAACACAACCACTAAGCGGTCATAATGGCTTGATTTTAAGTGTGGCGGTCAATCCTGCGCGATCGTTGCTTGCCGGCGGGAATGATGTGGGAGAAATCGCGCTTTGGGAAGCTCAGAGTCGACGTCTCTCACGGATTTTGACGGGGTTAGACGAGGCAATATTGAGGATGGCTTTTAGCGGCGATGGCTCCCGACTTATCGCCGTTGCAGGCGCAAACCGGCCCCAAATTGGCGTCTGGAACGTACAAAACGGCGAGCTGATCTACACTATCAATGCGCAAACCGACCCCATTACAGGCATTGCTGTTCCTGCTAATGGCCAGATTTTCGTCAGCGCCAGCCAGGATGGTACACTACGGTTTTGGGATTTAGAGGATGGCTCGGTCATCCAATCGATCGACGCGACCCCCAGGCAAAACTGGTTCAGCAGTCTTGCTTTTTCACCTGACGGCTCGCTTCTCGTCACAGGGGATCTTGACGGAGACCTCGAGTTTCGTAACGTTAGAACCGGAAAAGTAATCCACAGCTTCGCATCGAAGTACGGGAGCATTCTGAGTATAACCTTTAGCGCCGACGGCAAACAACTGGCCATCAGCTCGAGCGATGGCGATATTCGGGTGTTGGAAGTTCCTTCATTCATCACGAAAGACTCGGTGTAGCAGACACAATAGCTGGATCAGCGGTTGCATTCGAGCAGTGCAGCATATAATCCTTGTATTTTTCTCAATAACCGCGACTCGAATGAAACACTCTTAACCTTGCGAAAGGCGTTTAGGCAAACGAACTATCTGGCGACAATACAACCACATCGTGGAGGCGTGATAGTTCAAGCGATCTTATGATTGGTCTGGCGGTAGAATTTTGGGCGGCTTCCAACCAAGCGGTGAGCTATCCGTTTCTGAGCGAACCGCATTGTTACGGGCAGAACGTGCGCTACGCCGCGCGATGAAGATCAACAAGCCCACTATCAAACCCCATAGAACGAATAAGGGAAGAACAACGGCTAATAGCCAGATGAGAATTGTATTCATCGGATAACCTCGGCCATCTCGAAGCCAAGCTATACAGTGTTGAAATGGGTTGCATACATAACGCCCCAAGCATATGCCATTTCAGCACAACAACCAATACAAGCGTTGCAAAATAGAGAGGCGGCAGGTAGCAGAAGTTGGCCTCGCCACACTGCCCAAGCATCTGTTTATGCTATTATACCCTTCTAGATCCAAACCGATTAGAGAAGAATATCCTTGGAAAGGCAACATCTATGACACAAACGACAAGCGCAGCAGGGATCGCCTGGGATCTAAGCGACTTGTTCGCCGACTATAATGACCCAGCCATTACATCCGTTCTTGACGAAGCGGCTGCCGAGGCAAAGGCATTCGCCCAGACGTATCGCGGTACCATCAATGTACCAGACGGCCCAGATGCCGAGCACCTGCGCGCGGGCCTCGAAGAGTTCGAGAGCCTCCAGGATAAGATGTCTCGACCGGCGGTTTATGCAACGTTACTCTTCTCTGCCGATACGAGCAAACCTGAACATCGTAACCTGCAACAAAACGTCGAGCAACGGCTCACTACGATCCAAAACGAGCTGCTTTTCTTCAGTCTCGAGTGGCTCGAGTTGAGCGACGCTGACGCCCAAAAGCTGGTTGACCACCCAGTCCTGGAATCCTATCGCCACTATCTCGCGAATGCGCGGCGGTATCAGCCACATAAGCTGAGCGAGGCCGAAGAACGGATCATCAACGAAAAGGATATCACCGGCATATCGGCTTGGCAAAGGCTCCACGCCGAAATCACCTCCGGGTTGAGTTTTCCAATGGAGATCGACGGTGCGCAGCAGCAACTCACCTTGGACGCGGTTCTCTCGTTGATGTACCATTCCGACCGCGCAGTACGCCAGCAGGCATTCACCAAGCTCTTCGAGGTGTTAGGCAACCACACCCAAACTCTGGCATACATCTACAACACCTTGGTCCAGGACAAGCTGACGATGGACCGGCTGCGCATCTACCCTGACCCGATGGCGCAACGCAATCTGGACAACGAGATCGAGCCCGACGTAGTCGAGACAATGATTGCGGTCGTGGAACAGAATTACACACTGGCCCAGCGCTACTTCACGCTCAAGGCCAAGCTGCTCAACTTGCCGCGCTTGCAGATCTACGATCAGTATGCGCCCATCGGCGAAGTCAGCATCAAGATGGGTTTTGAAGAGGCGCAAACGGTCATTTTAGAATCATTCACCGCTTTCGACCCTAGCTTTCGCGAAACAGCAAATCTCTTTTTCGAGCGCAACTGGATCGATGCTGAAATACGACCAGGTAAGCGCGGCGGCGCATTTTGTATGCCGTACCCGCCGTCACTTCACCCTTACATCCTCTGCAATTATACCGACAAGCTACGCGATGCGATGACTGTGGCGCATGAACTCGGGCACGGCATTCATTTCTGGATGGCCCGCAAGCAGAGTTTGTTGAACTTCTCACCGACCCTGCCCCTCGCCGAAACCGCTTCGGTCTTTGGTGAAATGCTCACCTTCGAGCATTTACTGGAGCGCGAACTGGAGCGGGGGAATAAGTTGGCGTTGGTATGCGGCAAAATCGAAGATATCTTTGCAACTGTCTTCCGTCAGAATGTATTGACACGCTTCGAGCAGGATGTGTTCGCCACGCGCGCTGCGAATCGCCTCACCCCAGAACAGCTAGGGCAACACTGGATCGCCGCGAACCAACGTTATTATGGCGACGCGGTCGAGACCACAGGCGGGTATGAATTTGGCTGGTCATACATCCCCCATTTTATCAACTCGCCCTTTTATTGCTACAGTTATGTATTTGGCGAATTGCTTGTCCTGGCGCTCTATGGCATGTATCGCGAGCAGGGCCAGGCATTTGCACCCCGCTACCTATCACTACTCGAAGCGGGCGGCAGCCAGGCGCCAAACGCCTTATTGGTCGAACTCGGCGTCGATCTTCACGACCCAGGATTCTGGCAACTAGGCTTCCAAGAGTTGCAACGGTTGATAGAGTGGGCCGAGGAGTTAGCTGCCTAATGAATTTTGACAATCAACTGCGGCAGTCTGATGTAGTGCCGCATGGAGGCGGTTTTACGACAGCACAGCCGCCCCAGGGCAGCACTACGAGCGCCGTTCCCCTTTTACCGGTCTTGATCATCGTAATGCATAAGAGCGGTTGTTTCACCACGGCTAATAGCTGAACACTTGTGACCTTTGGCCAAACACCGGCATAAGGATCGGAATCGCACAATGCAGCAACGGTTAATCCGTCTCCCCCTCGCGGGCGGGTTGTTCCTGACCATTTTGACACTGGGCAGTCTGCTCGGACAATTCTACTGGGGCTTCGATGTCCTATCGCACTTTAATCTCCAATACACAGCGGGTCTTGGATTATGCATGTTGACAGGGTTATTTTTGCAGTATCGGCGGCTTTCAACGCTGGTGCTACTACCGGCCTTGCTAGTCAACATAGCTATACTTGCCCCTTTTTTTCTGCCTCAAGCATCAGCGCATCCATCAGCCAGCACACCTTTACGCATTGTGAGTATTAACGTTTTCACCGAAAATGAAGCACATGATGCGGTGATCGATTTCATTGTAGAGACAAATGCCGACATTGTCTTTCTCTCAGAAGTGGAACCAGCTCTGATGGCGCAACTCGACCGTATACTTGGAGAAAGCTATCCGTACGTTCACGATGAGTCGGTACGCGGCACGCTCGGACTCGCCTTCATCAGCCGGCATCCATTTATCGAGGCACAGACGATCCCCTTGGGCGGGCGGCGACGACGCTTGATAACCGCCTCTCTCAATTGGCAAGGCACGCCGGTCCAGATCTACGGTATGCATCCGCTCCCTCCCTTCAACGGCCGCTGGACAGCACAACGCAATGGCGAAATCGAGACGATTCAAAAGCTGGTGCAAGACTCGCCCCAGGCCGTGGTCCTGTTAGGTGATTTCAATGCTTCACCCTGGTCATATCCATTGCGCCGGTTGAACGATACAACCAATCTCCGCCACGCAGGACTGGGCTATGGCATCTGGCCGACCTGGCAATATGGCACAACACTGATTTCGGCCCCGCTTGATCATATTTTTGTTTCGCCAGAATGGACGGTCACCACCTATGATACGAGCGGTGACGTACAGTCCGATCACAAGCCGATCGTGGCCGATTTACTCCTCGAATAAGCAAGCATTGGAGTACAGTGATCTAGGTAAGCGGCGTCTGTTGGACTTGGTGAAAACGGAACTGTCGCAACGATGCCAGCGCTTCCCTTGAAAGAACAGGGCGCGGCAGAGGGATAATCCTCGCCCGCGCCCGATCTGAGCCTCAACCTAACGAAACGCTTCATAAAACGACAAGTTGTTACTCGCCACACTTGTAGAGATTCATCTGCATCATTCTAAAGGGACGGCTATCGGCGCTGTCTGAAAGTGTTGCGTGTGTGCCGTCTGGCGGACCGAAGTTTTGCGCTATGGCCTCGAAACCCTCGACCGGCACACATGCGCTTGCAATCCAGTCCGATATATCCATTTTGTTGCCAAAAGGCCCCATGCCCTCGCCCCAGAAGATGTAACGCAGTTCACCATCGGCGACTAATCCGGCCAGATCGTCACTATTGACGACCTCATCCTGTCCCATAAAGCCGCCTATATACAACACAGGTCGCCCGGTTGCAATCACATAGTCAGCGCCCTGCATCGAGCTTGGCACAGCCATCAAGTAGGTTGTGTCCTGCGTGCGCGGCTCCAGGTAGTCAAGAAGCGACTGATAGATCTGGAGTTCGCCGTTATTTACCGACTCGCGCGCCGTGCCTTCATAGGCATTGGGCAGCGACATATTCCCGCTTGGATGTAACATCGTCTGCCAGGACCAGATTGCTGGTGTGACCAACAGAGCGGCGATGACACAGCTAAATCCAACTGTCGAGATGCGCTGCCATGAGAATCGCGCTGCCGCCAAGAAGAGTCCTACACCAATACAGAAAAGCGCAACGGTGGATGGCAGCCACCAGGCATTCTGCATATACTGGGTTGCAGTAGCGTATTGTAACGCCAACGTAGCGCCCGACACCAGCAACAGGAGAGCCAAAGCCAACCATCGCCGCTGCATTCCCAAGCGCCACAGTTCGATGACGCCAATACCAACCAAAGCAGCGAGCGGAGCGCCCAGCATAATCAGATAATAGGCGTGGAAAAAGTTGGCGACGCTAAAGAAGATCGCAGCCGTCAAGAGCCAGCCGCCCCAGAGTATTAGGGCTTGATGCTTGGGACTAAGCGGCCAACTCAAACGTGAGCGGAACGCCACCAGCCCAATACTGAACAAGCCAAAGGGTAGCAGCCAGCTTGCTTCGTTATTGAGCGGCGCAGTAAACAAGCGCAGCGCACCCACTGTACCGATCTCGTTGTCCCGAATATTAAGGCCACCAGGGCGCCCATCGTTCATCGCGCCCGTTTGCGGCGGCAAACCACCGTCGTTCATCATGCCTGGTTGCGGTAGCGCGCCATCACCATTCATCATGCCCGCCTGCGGCGGCAGACCGCTGTTATTGCCTGAACCAAACAGGCCCCAAAGTCGATTCAAACCATTGTGACCAATGATCAGTTCCATAACGGTGTTATTTGTGCTGCTACCAATATATGGGCGCTGGTCTGCCGGAGTTAGATCGACAACGATAGCCCAGGAGAGCGAGACGGCTACGAGCAGGCCGCTCGCCAAAGCCAGGTTTACCACCTTGCGCCACAAGCGCTCGGAAGAGCCCAGAACATAGAGCGCATACAACGCAGGCAATACTAGATAAGCCTGCAGCATCTTGATGTTGAAGCCGACGCCGACCAAGCATGCCCCTAGCAGCAAATAGCCCAATCGCCGGGTTTCCGTCGCTTTGATAAAAGCCCAGGTCGCCAGCAGCAATGTAAAAACTAGAACGCTATCCATCGTATTGTTACGAGTGGTCGCGACAACGACTGGGGTGATTGCCAGCACGAACGCAGCGATGAGGCCAGCCGCCGTCCCCAACGAGCGCCGAACCAGGTGATAGAGCAGCAACACCGACAGGATGCCGGCAAGAATCTGCGGCAACATGACAGCGAAGCCATTCACACCAAAGAAATAGGCCGAGATCGCCTGGAGCCAGAGGCCAACCGGCGGCTTGTCGACTGTGACCGCACCGCCCGGTTCGGCTGCCACGAAGAAGAAGTTATGCCAGGACTGGAGCATACTCTCGACCGCGGCAGTGTAGTAGCGGTTGGCATAACCGAGCGCTTCCAGATTATAGAAATTCAAAACGGCCGCCAGTATCACAATTGCGCCCAATGCCGCCACATGAAGCATTCGCTGCAACGAAAGCGATTGCGTCCCAGCCCGACCGACGTTGAATGGCGTTGTTTCCGAAATTGTGCTTTTCATAGCTTGCTTTGTCTCCCTAACAGCGTGTGAGGTGGATTGACGGTTGGCAGAGATGTGTTGCGTACGATATCTATTTATCTGTCGGTTCGTTAAAGCCCCAACGCTGTTCGATCAGGTAGAGCGGGCGCCGTTTCACTTCGTCGTACATCCGGCCCAAATACTCGCCAATGATACCCAGGCTGATCAGTTGGACGCCGCCGAGGAATAAGACGGTCACCAACGTTGTCGCTTGACCCAGCAGCGATTGTGATACCCCAAATAGTCGTAGGGCGATGACCGCAATGATCGCTAACGCGCTGAAGAGCGCCATTGTGAAGCCAGCGTAGCTAGCGAGTTGTAACGGCATATACGAGAACCCAGTCACAGCATCAAGCGCGAAGCGTAGCATTTTTCCGAGTGTAAACTTGGTCGCGCCGGTGTAACGAGCATGGCGTTTGTAACTCACGCCCGTTTGCTTGAAACCAACCCAGCTCACCATGCCACGCAAGAAGCGGCGCCGCTCGGGCATGTGCCGAATCGCTTCGACAACCCGCTGATCCATCAAACGAAAGTCGCCGGTATCGATGGGGATGTTGATGTTGGTGATACGCCGAATCAGGCGATAGAATCCGCTCGCCGTGACCCGCTTGAACCAAGTCTCGCCTTCCCGCTCGCTGCGCACACCGTAAACCACATCGTATCCTTCTCGCCATTTATCGATCATTTCCAGAACAACCTCGGGCGGATCTTGCAAGTCGGCATCCATTAGGATCACCGCCCGCCCGCGGGCGGCATCGAGCCCGGCGCTAACAGCGATCTGGAAGCCGAAATTACGAGTCAGGCTTATGCCGCGTACGCGCTGATCCTGGGCGCTCAACCGAGCCATCACCTCCGCTGAGTTGTCCCAGCTGCCATCGTTGACAAGCACCAGTTCCCAATCTTCACCAGTCTGGTTCATAACGGACTGAACACGGCGGTGCAATTCCGGCAAGACTTCTGATTCGTTGTAAACCGGCACGACAATCGAGTAGGTCGGGAGCGTCGGCGCTGATGTCATAACAAGCTCGAATGGCGCCGTCTGGGTCTTATCAGTTAGCTGCGTCATTATTGTTCCTTTCTCTTCGTATCGATATTGAACGTCCAGAAACGATTGGCGAAAAAACTCCAAAAAACCACTACAACAGTCGCACACGTCTTCGCCAGGAGATACCCGTACTCCGTGGCATTGAAGAGTTGGCCCAACGGTTTCTCCAGTAGCAGCACCAACAGGTTGTTCAACAACAGGGCGCTCAAGCTGACTATCAAAAACTGGGCGAATTGCGTCCCAAGCGCTTTGTGTTGCGCGTCGTGATAAGTCCAATTACGACTCAAGGTATAATTGCAAAAAATCCCGGCGCTGTACGCAAGCGTATTAGCGACTAGTGTCGGTAGCCCTACAGGGCCGCGCAACAGCGCAAAGAGCACAAGATCGACCAGCGTACACAACGCGCCGACGACCACGAACCGCGCGATTCGTCGAAGTTCGGAATTGACATTGAAAGAACTGCTGAGACGAACCATCTATACCCCTACCCTTTCTGCCATGTCAGTTTCGGCTGTACCAGGAAACCAGATCACCATTGAACCGCTATGGGGCATAGCATGTACTCATCTCGAACCACCACGAAGAATAAGCGCATCGCCCCTCGTTCTGCACTTGTTTGATCTCGCACAGCCAGAATAGAGTGTTTCTGTTTAGAATCTGTTTAGATCTGTTGTAGATCGTGTTTATTTGCCATACTATTGAGGCGGATTCTTCACAACTTCTGAACAAGTTCCCGTTATACTGACCCCATGGACCAAGAGAGCATGGAAAAAACAATCCTGATCGCCGATGATCACGCCAGTGTGCGGATGCTGGTCAAAGAGTATTTGACCGAACTGGGCTACCGGGTCGTCAGCGCACGGGATGGCGCCGAAGCCCTTATGCTTGCGCAACGCGAACAGCCCGACCTCATCCTGCTCGATATCATGATGCCGAACCTGGATGGACTGGCCTTTATGCGGGTCTTTCGGCAAGAGAATAGTGCGCCGATTATCCTGCTCACGGCGCGCGTCGAGGAGTCCGACAAAGTCGTTGGCCTGGAACTAGGGGCCGATGACTACGTGACCAAACCATTTGGGATGCAAGAACTGGTTGCACGCATTCGGGCCGTACTCCGCCGCGTGAGAGCGGACAACCAAGCGCCAAACGAGGAAATCTATCGCGTGGCCGACATCGTGCTCAACCGCAGCACCCGCAGCGTGACGGTGGCTAAGCAGCCGGTGAGCCTGACCCCCTCGGAGTTCGAGCTCCTAGCAACGCTGATGGCTGCGCCGGGCAGGGTTTTCTCGCGGGAAATCTTGCTCGAACGCTTGCAGGGCAACGACTATGAAGGTGTCGAGCGGACTATCGATGTCCACATTCGCAATCTACGCCGGAAAATCGAGCCCGATCCAAGCCGGCCACGCTATATCGAAACGGTCTTTGGGGTCGGTTACCGCTGCTGCCCCGGCAAACACAACTGACAGAGGATGGCATGCGCTCGTTAATGCTCAAACTGATATTGGCTTTTCTGCTGACGAGCGTGGCTGGCGTGGCATTAGCTTCTGTCTTCATTCGCCAGTTTGTCACCCGTCAATTCGATAATTACGTCGTCGAGCAACACCGCAGCAATTTTATTGATAATGTCAGTACATACTACGCGACCTACAACACCTGGGGAGGACTGCGCTACTGGCTCTTCGATCAAGGAGCAAACCGCGTCTACTCCCAACAGAATCCCACACCACCCCCACCGCCATACCTAGATTTTATTCTGGTCGACGCAGCTGGCGTAACAGTTCTCACGCGCGACGCTGAGAAGCTTGGTGAGCGCGTGAGCGCACAGGAGCTAGCACAGGGAACACCGATCACGATAGATGGGCGCGTGGTCGGCACAGTTATCATTGCTAAAAATACCATCTTCCGTGACGTAGCCGAGGAACGCTACCTCGCCAGTACCGATGGCGCTCTGCTGGCCGCCGCAGCCGTGGGGGTTGGGATTGCACTGTTGCTTGGCACGTTCCTGGCCCGGTTGATTACCTGCCCGCTGCGCGAGCTCACCGCCGCTTCCCGCGCGATTGCCAGCGGCGACCTGCAACAGCATGTGCCCGTACGCTCGCAGGACGAGTTGGGGTTGCTCGCCACCCAATTCAATCAGATGAGCGACGATCTCAGCCGTGCCATCAAGCTACGCCGCCAGATAATCGCCGACATTGCTCATGACCTGCGCACCCCCCTCACCGTGATCGCTGGCTACCTCGAATCCTTGCGTGACCAGGTACTCAAGCCAACTCCTGCGCGCTTTGCAACCATGCACGCCGAAACCCAGGTATTGTTGCGCCTAGTTGATGATCTGCATATGCTGTCGCTTGCCGACGCCGGTGAGTTGCCACTGATTCGCCAAAGCATCGCACCCCGGCAACTTTTAGAGCGTGTGGAGGAGACGTACCGGCACACAGCGGAGCAGCACGAAGTGGCGCTACATATTCGCACCGAAGGAACGTTTCCCGAGATTTGTGCAGACCCAGAGCGGATGCTCCGCGCCTTGGGCAACCTGGTCAGTAATGCGCTGCGCTATACGCCGCAAGGCGGACAGGTGACGCTCATCGCGCGCTGCAACGCAGTTCATGTGCAGTTCGTCGTTGCAGATACCGGCCCTGGCATCGCGCCGGAGCATCTGCCGAATATCTTCGAACGCTTCTACCGCGCTGACGAGTCGCGCCAGCAAGAGACCGGCGGGTCCGGCTTGGGGTTGGCAATTGTCAAGTCCATCGTCGAGGCCCATGGAGGTCAAGCAACTGTTGAAAGCGCGCTCGGCCAAGGTGCAGTGTTTACCATCGCGCTGCCGATTCGGTAAGTCATGCCGTCGTTGAGATACTACAGCAGCACCCGCCACCTCAAGTTGATGGTATACTAGTCCAGGCCAAACAGAGTATACTGCCTGCCACCTCGTGTTGCATATCGACGCCTGGATGTTTTAGTAATGAATCACAAGCAATACCTACAGCTTTGGCCGGCGCTCGCCGCAGCCGCGATCGCCATTGTGCTGCTGGCGATTGGGTATAGCCAAGCCTGGCCCCTGACCTTTGGCGTAGGCGAGCGTGATGCCCGCCTTGTACAACTGGCAGCGCCCGACAATAATCAGCAGGGATTTCACGCCGTCGAAGTATTTGACGGTCGACCCGCCCGCTGGGCAAGTAACACAGCAACGATCGACCTGCCCCGACCGCCAGACAATCGCGCCGCCATCCTGACTCTACGCCTGCTTAACAGCCGCCCGCCAGGACAATCCGACCCTCAGGTCACGCTCGTTGTTGATGATATGAATCTGGCTACGTTTGCTGTCCCGCGAACGACTGGCGGACCACGCAGCTACACCTTTCTGATGCCCGCCGGCGCTCATTTCAGATGGGCGACCACTATCCAAATCCAGAGCGACACCATCACTCTGCCCAATGATCCACGACCGCTCGGCGTTGTTGTGGACGAGGTCACGCTGACGCCGCTAGAAACACCATGGCTGCCCTCGATCTGGATCGTGCTGTGGAGCGCCGCCCTTGGCGGGTTCGCCTATCTGCTGCCGCGCAGCCTGGGGGGCGGACGCGCCGCTGGTCTGGCAAGCGTTGCCATTATCGCCGCCCTCATCGCGCTTGGGATAGCGCTACGCCCGCTGGAGATATTGCCCTTTGTGCAGCGGATTGCTGCACTACTGGGGATTGCCTGCCTGGGGGTCGGGGGAGCGCACCTGTTGGCTCCTCCGCAACAGAGCGAACAAGGTGACGTACGAGTGCGCGGCGCGGATCTGCCGATCTACCTGGCAGTGGCCTGGTGGATGGGGCCGCTATTTCAACTGGCGATGACCGCCGATGGTGCAAGGAACGTCACTCCCGCTCCAGCAACGATGTGGCTGGGCGGACTCACCGCGCTGCTCCTGCTTGGCGTCGGCGGCTGGCGCCTACTCAACCGGCGATCGCCGAGCGGCACAAGCGCCAAGCCTTTCCCATCATCACCCCATAACTTTGTCACCATCTCGGGGGCGATCCTCGCGGTTATTGCGTTGGTTCACCTTGGCACGATGATCCAGTTCGCTTTTACTCGTAGCGGCCCCGACTTTTGGATCCTGTTCCGGGGGACGCGCGACTGGGCGCGGGGCGGTTCCCTTTATGACTTGAATGCGGTGCTGACCAATCACTTCGGCCACGTCTTCAAGGTACCGCCATTCTACGGCATGCTCTTCACGCCGTTTGTGTTTCAAGATGGCCTAATGATCCTCTTCTTCCATCGGGTTTTGAATGTTCTACTCCTGGCAACGACAGTACTGGTCTGGATGCGCATGTTCGGCATTCACCTTTTCTCAGCACTTGGTGCGGGGATCATTATTCTGGTCAATTTCCGCCCTTTTGCCGACACTATCGCCTTCGGCCAAATCGACCTGGCGCTGCTTCTGATTCTGACCCTGGCGCTATGGGCGTTGCGCGCCGAACGTAACCTGCTCGCCGGAGCATTGATTGCGCTTGGCGCACTGTTCAAGATCTATCCGGTGCTGCTATTGGCCTTTTGCGTTATCAAGCGGCGTTGGTTGGCTCTGTTCGGTTTTGCAGCGGGCATGCTGGTGTTGAATGGGGTTGCACTGGCGGTGATGGGCTGGGAGATGCATCGAGTCTACCTCTTCGAGGTTTTGCCCCGCATCGGGGGCTCGACCGCGTGGGTCGAAAACCAGACGATTGCCGGGGTGCTGGCCCGCCTGGTCGCCCCGCCAACCGAGGCGGCGATCTTCCAGGATCAGGGGCTGGCGCTCCTTGCGAACGGCATCGCTGCAGTGGTATCATTAGCGGCATGTATGTTAGCTCTGCGCCCAGCCTCGCCGAAGTCTCTACCCTTTACGCTTCAGTACAGCCAATTCTTATTGCTCATGGTCTTTGCGGCGCCAGCGGCGTGGATGCACTACGAGACACTCCTGTTCGTTCTTTTTGCTGCGCTGCTGTTGCATTGGCACACCCGCGACCTGAGTTTGGCCAAGGCAGCCGCGCTGGCAACAAGCTTCGCCCTGATCGCTTATGGCAACCAGTGGAGTTACTACGATGGCACGGTTATGGGCGTGCTGACAATAGCCGGTATCTCATACAAGTTTTACGGGATGTTGCTATTGGGCAGCGTCCTAGCAGCGACGCTGCTCGAAAAGCAAGCCCCAGCGATAAGCTCCGAGTCTGTAGCGAGTATGCACGAAAGGCATCCAGGCGCCAAAGAAGCGCCTTCACCATTGTGAAGTACAGGGTAAAAGATGATGTCACACCACCTTCAAGCGACAAAAAAAGCCGTCTGGAGGAGTACTATAGTGGGATACACATATGAGGCAAGTCAGACACCTGCCTCGCCTTGAGGAGTCGGAGACCTGAGATGGAGATTATTGTCCTTGTTTTTGCAGCGTTCTTTGGCGGCTTGGGATCATTTGCGGTGCGTCTCCGGATACTGCTAACCAAGACCCTACCCAGACTTATGCAACGCTGGCGCAGAATTGTGCTATCTGCCGAACCCACGCCCAGTCATGATGATCGGCCAAGACAGCACTGAGAGCAATCTTCCACGGACCCAGACACGCGCCCCAGCAGGAAACGCCGACTCTATATGTGGCCACTTTGCTAGGGTAAAGACTGGCCGTCTGCCCAATGCTTATTTCCCCATATGCCTGATGCATCTGAACGAATGCTGGCTCATGCTGCGTAGAGAGCAAGGCAAAAGCGGGACACATCCTGGCAAGGAGGCAACGATGAGCCAAGTCAACAGCCGTCCATACGCAGGTTCAGCCGATCTGCAACATATCATGAATCTCTTACTCAAGTGTCGTGCCACGGAAAGTATCGACCATTGGCCGCCAGTTCACGCTTTGCAACGTCATCTACGCGTATGTTCTTCTACACAAGCGACCAACACCCAGATCTGGGAAGACAGCGATCACCATCAGATAGCCTTCGCAACCTTTTGGGAAGGAGCCGATCTGGTTTTTTGCATCCATCCTTATATGCTCAGCCAGTATCTTGAAGACCAGATCATCACCTGGGCAATGGCGCATGCACGCGAAATAGGTCATACCTACGGCGAATGCACAACACTCTGCGTGCCGGTCTGCGCCGACGATCACACTTGTATCAGGGTGCTGGAACGCCGGGGCTTTGCGCCAGCCGAGTGGTCGACTCTGCGGATGAGCTGCTCCCTCGCCGCACCAATCCCCGATCCGCAAGCGCCTAGTGGCTTTACACTAAGCGATGTTGCGAGCGAACAAAGACTGGAAGACTATGTGGCGCTGCACCGCGATATATTCGGCGCTTCTCAGTTCAGCATCACCGAGCAACTGGACCGGATGCACGATCCGGCATACCTAGCCAATTTGGACGTTATCCTCCTCGATCCTGCGGGAGTAGGCGCCGCCTTCTGCCAATGCTCAATCAGTCCAGAGCCTTCCCCCTGGAGCCGCTGCCAGGAGGGATGGATCGATCTGCTGGGCACACGACCTACCCTGCGCCGCCAGGGGCTTGGGCGTGCGGTGTTGCTGGCAGGATTACAGCGCCTCCGAGCATACGGCTGTGATGTCGCCCTCCTCGGCGCCGGCAACTGGAATGCTGCGGCCCAACATCTCGCCAGTGCAATCGGATTTAGCGTGATACACGAGATCCTTTGGTATACGTGGGAAGAAGAGAAAAACCGCTACAGCGCCCGCTACAACTGACAGCGAAGCGGTATAGGGTGAGGTCTCACCGTACTGTATAACACTCCAAACGTTACCGTGCTACAATAGTTTAAAATCACGCTAATTCACCTCAACCATACCGCGTGAAGTATGTAAAAAAGTGCGCACTGATGCAGCACAATTGTCCATCACTTGTCATTTGTATAAGCTTTATCGCCTTATGAACCCAATACATTCCTGGCCAACCGACATAAACGCAGCAATTGCGCTTCAACAGGAGTTACGCGGACAGGTTTGCGTTACCGATGATTTTGGTGAAGTGCAGACTGTAGCCGGAGTTGATGTTGGCTTCGAGCAAGATAATACAGTGGCGCGAGCAGCAGTCGTGGTGCTTTCCTACTTCGATTTGCGACCGCTGGATTATGCCATAGCGCGTCGCCCGGTTACTTTTCCTTACGTACCGGGGTTGCTCTCTTTCCGCGAAACCCCGGTTATCCTCGATGCTCTCGATCAACTGGCGACTCCACCAGATCTGATCATCTGCGACGGGCAGGGCATTGCCCATCCGCGCCGCTTGGGAATCGCAAGCCATCTAGGCTTGATCGCCAATATACCAACAATCGGTTGCGCCAAATCACTGCTCGTTGGGCATCATGGCCAGCTACCTAAGGAGCGCGGGGCTGCTGTGCCACTGGTAGACAGCGGTGAGCAGATTGGCGTGGTGCTACGAACACGCTCGGGCACGAAGCCGGTATATGTCTCGCCGGGGCATCGCGTCAGTATGGCATCAGCCGTTAGCTTTGTGATGGGCTGTGTCACCAAATATCGCCTGCCCGAAACGACACGCGCCGCACACAATCTAGCCTCTCATGGCATTATTCCGAATGTGAAACGCGACACGCATTGAGTCCAATTGCTGGGAGCAAGACCACAGAGCGACTGTGCCGCCCAGTATCAACAGAAAGGGAGAGTTATCTCCAAACACATTGAACAACTGGAAAGAACAAAGGCCACATGACCCCAGAGGGTATCATGTGGCCTTTTTGCAATTGGAGCGGGAGACGAGACTCGAACTCGCGACATCCTGCTTGGGAAGCAGGTGCTCTACCAACTGAGCTACTCCCGCGTTGCCACGAGTATAGCACTCGTAGCACAACGTGTCAATCTAAGGAACGAGACGGTAACCCACGCCCCACTCAGTCAACAGCAGTTTTGGATTGCGAGGATCCATTTCCAGTTTGCGGCGCAAGTGCCAGATATATACCTTGAGGTAATCATTATCTTTGGTATACTCCTGCCCCCACACCGCCTGAAGCAAGTGCTCATGCTCGACAACTTTCCCCGCATTCTCGGTAAGAATAAGCAAAAGATGATACTCGGTCGGCGTCAAGTCTACCACTTCTTCACGAACGATGACCTCACGTTTCTGCTGATCGATCCGGATCTCGCCATCTCCAGCCGCAAGTGGGCGCTGGGCAGGCGGAACACGACGGAGTAATGACCTAATCCGTGCCGATAACTCATCCATATTAAACGGTTTAATCAGGTAGTCATCGGCGCCTCTATCCAATCCAGTGATGATATCCTCACTTTGAACCTTGGCTGTTAACATAAGCACCGGGATTTGCGAGAACTCGCGCAATTTGCCACATGTTTCCAGCCCATCCATCTCTGGCATCATGACATCAAGAATAACAAGATCAGGACGATGCTCGCGCACCAAAGTAAGGCACTCTAATCCATTTGCAGCCTGGAGAATCCCATAACCATCATGCTCAAGATTGATACGAATCAATTCTCGCAACCCTTGGTCATCATCTACTACCAGGACGGTACGCTGCTGTTCCATATGGTCCTCGCACTCCTATTTGTGCAGGGCAGTCGCCTCTTGCTTGAGCTGCCCAAATCGTGCCTTCACATCATCAAAGGTTAACTCACCAACTCGCACATAACGGATACTACCTTGCAGATCAATAAAGAAACTTATCGGTATCGGCGATACCCGATAATCGCTTGCCACACTACCTTCCATATCGAGAGCAATAGGATATGTTACACCATACACATCCAGAAAGTCGCGCACATCCGATTCAGTCAAACCTCGAGTCTGTTCACCATCAGTCAAATTCACCCCAATGATGACAAAGCCTTGATCCTGTAGCTGGTCATACGCAGCCTGTAATGCTGGCATTTCTTCTCGGCATGGTTCGCACCACGTTCCCCAAAAATTGACAAGCACGACTTTACCTTGGTAATCAGCCAGGCGAATTTCGCCGCCGCCCAAGGCCGGCAAAGCAATATCCGGTGCAGGGCGATCGACTTCACCAACAGTCGCAATTTGCGGTAAGCTATCTCGCCCGGTTAGAACCCAAATCGCGCCAATCAACAGAACCGCGACAAGCGCTCCTGTAAGCGCATACCAGCGTTCTCGGGCGCTTAATGTGCGCCGAGGCTGTGAACGTGACGCAGATGGTTCAACAGGCGCCAACCCAATGCTTACGTCATATTGTTGCCGCCGTTGCGGATCAACAAGCACCTGGTATATGTGTTCCAGTTCTGCTGTCCGCTGCTCAGCAACCTGACGAATTTCCGAGTCTATATTAGCGACCAGTTCCGGATCGTAGCGATTACGCTGACGATCAAAAGCGATCTGGATCTCGGCCTGGCTTGCATCAGGTTGTATACCCAGTTTTATATAATAGTTGCTCATACTCACCGTTAGCTTCTTTCTGGACAGGGTTCTGCGCATTTGGCGCCCTCTGGGTATGAACGAGACACTGAGTACAACGATAACGACTGAACGCGTGGACGATGTGCCCCTGCCCCTGGCCCAGATGGAGCGCATGGGCCTACCTCTGCTGTTAGATGCCCACTTTCCGCCGCATAACAATCACCAATGGCTCAGCTTGAGCTGGCTGTGTACCGTCTGGTTCGCCCACATCCTGTCGCAGGCCGATCATCGGCTCAATCGCATGCGCCCATGGGCGGACCAGCTCCAGGAGGCCCTGGCCGCGTTCCTGCCCGCCCCCCTACGCCCGATCGCTCTGACGGATGACCGCCGGGCCGATGGGCTGCGCATCCTGCGTGATGACCCGCGCTGGCGCGCCTTCGAAGGCGCGCACACTGGCCACCTGATCCACGTCTATGATCTCCGCCCCACCACGGTGCGCGTGGATAGCACCACCGCCAGCGGCTATTGGGATGTAACGGATGCGGGCCGGTTCCCGTTTAGGCACAGCACGGATCGACGTCCCGACTTGCCCCAGCTCAATATGATGCTGGCCACGCTCGATCCGCTGGGTAGGCCGGTGGCGGCGGATGTGGCGGCGGGCCAGCGCGCCGATGACCGCCGGTCTCTGCCGATCACCGCCCGCGTGCGTGCGAGTCTGGGCCAAACCAGCTTGTGGTCTATCGGCGATAGTAAACTGAGCGGCCCGCTCAAGCGCGCCACCATCCACCAGATGAGCCAGCACTATCGCGGTCCCCTGGGTGCGATTCAACTGCCCGCCGCCGATCGGGCCGCGCTGGTGGAGGCCGTCCTGGAGACCGTCCCCGTGGCACGGCTGCTCTGCACTGCCACCCATCCCCAACCAGCAGCCGGGCTGATGACCGCCATCATGCACTCCGACGCGGATGGACACCTTCGGTGGATTGCCGACGCCACGGAGCAGACGGTCACGCGCACGGCAATGCTGGACGGAGACGCAGTCACCTGGCCCGAACGTCAGGTTCTGGTGCGCTCGCGCGCCATCGCTAGCGCGCAGGAGCGGGCGCTGCAGCAGCGGTTGGCCCAGGCCAAAGCGGCGCTGGCGAACCTGCAGGCGCCCCGGCAAGGCAAACCCCGTCCGACCACGCCCGAGGCGTTGGAGGCGGCAGTGACGGTTATCCTGATCCGGTATGAGGTAGATGGCATCCTGACCGTGACGACGACGGCCATTGCACACACGCACCGACGCCGGGCGGACAAAGACCGACCTGCCCAGGAGGTCGCCATCTATGATCTGACGCTGACCAGCACCATCGTTCAGCCAACCTATGACGCCACCGTGGCGGGGCCGGGCTGGCGCGTGTATGTGACCAACCGCCCGGTGGACGCGCTGAGTCTGGATCAAGCGGTGCTGGCCTATCGCAACGAGTATCTGGTCAAGCGCAGTCTGGAACGGCTGAAAGGCGTCCCGTTGTCGCTCAGTCCGGTCTATCTGAGCCGGGACGATCACACGACCGGCCTGCTGCATCTGTTGACCATCGGCATGCGCGTGCTGACCGGGCTGGAAACGGCCATCCGCGACCAGTTGGCGCAGGAACAAGCCGCGTTGGTCGGGCTGTATGCCGACCAAACCACCCGAACCACGGTTCGCCCAACGACGGAGCGGGTGCTGGAGGCATTCCGCCATCTGACGCTGACCATGGTGACGCTGCCAGAGCAGAGCATCCGCCATCTGACGCCGTTGTCGGCACTCCAACAGCG
>JAKSDJ010000723.1 GCA_022360155.1 Chloroflexales bacterium
CAACCTGCTAGTTTCCCGCCGATACACAGTGACCTGGCGCGCGAAGCGGTCAACGATCCAGTATTCGGTAATCCCGTAGCGGTCGTAGAGGGTGAGCTTCGTTTCGCGGTCGCGGCGTTCGTTGGCACTGCCCTGAGAGAGCACTTCAATGACCAGTTCGGGCGCGCCATGCAGCTTGCCATCGTCCTGATGCGCGATTGCCTGGGCGCGTGCAGCGCTCACCCACACCAGATCCGGCGCGACCGCATCCTGTTCAGAGAAGATGACGCCGGGAGCAATGTGGGTTTCCCCAGCGCCGCTGCGCAGATCCCACGCGGTCAGCAGGTAGACCAATTTGCGCATAATCCGCTGGTGCTCCAGATGCGGCTGGGTGGTCACATGCAGTTCTCCATCAATCAGTTCGTAGCGGTTGCCGTCATCCATCGGATAGGCGGCAAGCTGGTCAATCGTGACCCCACGTTCAATACCACTGGTTGTGCTCATCTTTTCTCCCCCGTGCTGTCGGCAGCCGCACATCCATCAATCGCTCACGCAGCACCGCATCGCTGATCTGCGCATACACCTGCGTGCTCTTGCGCGACGTGTGGCCGAGCACGCGCTGCCCATGTTCAATCCGTCGGCCCGTGGCGAACAACTCCGTCGGTCTCGTATGCCGGAGCTGGTGCAAGGTGGAGCGGCCCTGCCCTGCTCGTCAGTCAGTCCTCCATGCTTTAACGCCTGCTGCCACTGCTATTCTAACGCATCATAGCTCACCTGAGTCTTGCGATTCGACAAGGTTTCAGACGAAACGATGGTACTTTACCGTTCGGAACCAAAGGGGAGCAAGCGTGGGGACTCCCGCGCTTAAAAACGGCTATCAACTGTAAAGTTGCCACGAACCCTGTCTTCGCGAGGAACAGCGCCGAGGCCAGTGGGCGGCGGCCGATCTGCGTGAGGTAGGCCTGTAGCCCACGAGAGGTTCCGCACCTGCTCCTCGGCGCTTGCATGCATCCCATCAATGGCGGTGGTCCCCGCGAGCCTGCCCCCGCGATGATCCCCGCGTACGCGGGGAGGGGCGGGGATGAGCGGCAATCGGGTGAGGGGTTGACAGGTCGGCTGGGACATCATCAAGTCTCCTCATCTGCGCTGCAGTTCGTCGGGCAACGCGATGATACCATACAAAAGGGAGGCGTGTGGCGTGTCTCCTCCAATGCCCGCTCAGCGAGTCGCGCTGCCAGCCGTTAGTGGTGCGAGCAGCGGAAACAAGGCAGAGGCCGCGCTTCAGATTCTGGTCCGCTGCTACTCCTGCTCCCGATCTACCATCTCCGCCACAAGCGCCCGCGCCTCGGCCAGCAGTTCCGCCGGCGGATCGCCGGTGGCTTTGGGGTCGACCTGCAGCGCCCGCGCGACCTCATTGATCGCCGCGGCTTCGCTGAGTTCCTCGCGTTGCAAGCGAGCGGCGACATCGTCGCGATAGCTGCGATGCAGCGGCAGGCGCGCGCAGGTGCGGCGGTAGGGTACGTTGCCCATATATTGCTGCCACTCGACGAGACTGAAGTTGCGCCCGGCAGCACGACAGGCCGATTTGAGCAGATCGCCGCCCACGTCCCACAGCCGAGCAGTGCCGTCGGCGCTCCAGATCAGGATACGGCTTGCATTCCCGTTCCACGCCGCGCCCCATACCTGGTCATCGTGGTGCAGGGTGGCCAGCAGGCTGCCGCTGGCATCCCACAACTTGGCGCTGCCGTCGGCGCTCCAGATCAGGATACGGCTTGCATTCCCGTTCCACACTGCACCATTCACCTCGTCGTGGTGCAGTGTGGCTAGCAGCGTGCCGCTGACGTTCCACAACTTGGCGCTGCCGTCGGCGTTCCAGATCAGGATACGGCTTGCATTCCCGTTCCACGCTGCGCCCCATACCCGGTCGTCGTGGGCCAGCGTCGCCAGCAGCGCGCCATTCGCGTTCCACAACTTGGCAGTGCCGTCCTTGCTCCAGATCAGGATGCGGCTCCCATCCGCGTTCCACTGCGCGCCCTCTACCGGCCAATCGTAGTGAAGCGTGGCTAGCAGCTCACCGCCCGTATTCCACAGCCTGACGCTGCCGGCGCTGCTCCAGGTGAGGATGCGGCTCGCGTCTGTGTTCCACTGCGCGCCCTCCACTCTGCCATTGTGGGGCAGGGTGGCCAGCAGCGCGCCATTCGCGTTCCATAGCTTGACACTGCCGTCCCAGCTCCAGGTGAGAATACGGCTTGCGTTCGCATTCCACGCTGCGCCATTCACCGCGTCATTGTGGGGCAGGGTGGCTAGCAGCGCGCCGTTGGCGCTCCACAGCTTGGCGCTGCCGTCCCAGCTCCAAGTGAGAATACGGCTTGCGTCGGCATTCCACGCTGCGCCCCATACCCGGTCGTCATGGGGCAGGGTAGCCAGCAGCGCGCCATTCGCGTTCCACAGTCGGGCAGTGCCGTCAACGCTCCAGGTGAGAATATGGCTCGCATCCGCGTTCCACGCCGCGCCATTCACCCTCCCGTCATGGAAAAATGCGCTGTCAGCGCTGTAAAGCGGTCCGGCAAACCAACTGCGTACCGCGCTGTCGGCTTCGTCTGTTTCAGCAACAAGCAAGGCCTGGATCGCGAGTGTGATCGCAAACCCAAACTGCTTGGCACGGATCGTTTCGGATTCGGCAGCCAGACGCCGACTCAGCGTCTCGCGCTGTAACTGTTCGACCTGCGCCTGGGCTGCCTCGACAGTCTCGCGAGCAATTGCCTCTTCACCAAGCGCTACCTCGGCAGTCTGGCGAGACTGATCAGCATTGTCGCGCTCGACTGCAGTTTGCTGGCGCTGGTTCCAGATCACGCTCGCCAGGCTGCCCAACGCGATCACGGCGATCGAGGCGATTACGGCGACGCTGGCAATGATCCGTCCGCGTCGTTGCTGAGCTACGCGGCGTTTTTGCTCGGCGCGGCTGGCGGCCAAAAAGTCCTGCTCGGCAGTTGTCAGGCGTCCGTCTAGGTGCGGCAGGCGCTCCTCGGTTGCCACCAGCCGCGCACCCGTCCAGAGGTGGCTGCGCTCCTGCGCACTGGCCTGCCATTCGTGCGCCGCCGCGCTGATCTGGCGCTGCAGCCGGGCGATCTCACGGTCCTCTTCCAGCCAGCCCCGCAGTCGCGGCCAGCCGCGGATCAGCGCCTCGTGACTGACCTCGACGCTGGGTGCCGCTGCGTCGCCGTCGGTCATCAGATCGGTCGTGGTCGTCACCAGCCGCGCCGCGGCCAGTCGTTGCACCAGCGCCTGGGTCTGCGCCGACGTGCGCCCGGCGGGGGTCAGATCGATCAGGTGTACGCGGCGGCGGGTGTCTTCATTGCCCTCGCCCAATTGCACCAGTTGCTGCAATAGGTGGCGGGCAGCGTGCTGATCGGGCGGGGCCAGCGCGGCATAGGTTTGTTCGGCTTGCTGGTTCAGCGCGCCGGCGACGCCGCCAATCTGCCGGTAGGTCGCCAGGTCGAGCGCACCGGCCTGCCACAAACGGCTCAGGGTGAACTCCAGCAGCGGCAGCGCGCCGGGACTTGTACCGGTCTCCGCGATCATCAGCTCGACCAGACCGGCGGCGAAGCACGGCGGTTCGGCACCGGCCACCCGGCGCACGGGGGCTTCAATCGCCTCAGTCATCTCGGCGGGAGAGAGATTGCGGACATGCACCTGGTAGGTCGCGATCTGCTGGCGCAGCGCGAGATCCGCGGTGTAGCGGTAGAAGTCGCTGCGTAGAGTCAGCAGTATGCTCACCGCACCATCGCCCTGCATGACCGCGTGGCAAAGCGCGGCATCAAAGGAGCGGCGCTCAGCTTCATTCGGGCAGAGGGTAAACAGCTCCTCGAACTGGTCGACCAGCAGGAGGGTGACCTTTCGTTTCTCACCCACAACCAGCTGGTTGAGCAGCAAGGTCGGATCGGCGCGCAAGTGCGCGTCGAAATCAGTAGGGACTGGGCAGTTGGCTCGCCGGAGGGCGTCGCGCAACGCACGCAGTGGAGATGCGCCGGGGCATAGGATCAGATAGTCAGCGTACATCCCCAGTTCACATAGATCGGCACTGCAGCGCGGAATGAGCCCGGCCTGGGCCAGCGACGACTTGCCGCTGCCGCTCGCGCCGACCACCGCCAGGAAGCGGCGGTCGCTGGCCTGCCAGGGCTCCAGGCCTTCGGCAATCAAGGTGTCACGTCCAAAGAAGAGCGGAGCATCGTCAACAGTAAAGGCGTCGAGGGCACGTAACGGCGAGGCAAGCCCCGGAGGAACGGTGACCAAACGCCGCGGATCTTGATAGACCTCATAGGTCGTATTGACCGAGCCAGAATTATTACTCACCACCGGCCCAGACACCCGCGCCTGGCCGTCCACGAAAACACCCTGCCGCTGGTCAATGTTTCTCGCGGCGTAATCGCCGCCGTCGGTGGCAATCGTCCGCTGGGCGCCCAGTGTTATTGTCACATGCAGGGTGATCACATCCCGCCCGGCCACGGTCCCGATGGAGACCGTCCCGATCTGATTGCCCGCGCCGAAGGACAGCAGCGTCTCATTTGCTGTCACCTGCCGTCCGGCGAGTGCCTGGAGCGCCGCCGCGTAGGGCGCAAGCTGCTGCTGGGCCACATCCGGGGCAAGCTGACCCGCTTGCACACGGGCCAGCACCTGCGCCAGACCGGCCGCCTGGTCGGCCAGCGCCGGGGGAAGCGCGGCGCGCAGCGCCGCACGGAGATCGGTTGATGTGTCCATCGGCAGTTCCCGGCTCCCGTCATCGTGGCACGGCGTATCGTTCGGAGTATACCACGTGGGGCCGGGCGCTCACAAGCAGCGCCGGCTCACGGTGCCAGCGCCCCGACGACGACGCGCCGGTGCCGTGAGCCGGCGCTGCGGTTTGACCGAGCCTGCAGCGTGCGCGCAGGCGAACGCTCAGGCGGCGCCGCGGGGTCTGCGCGGGCCGTCGCGCTATGTCCTGTCGTCCAGTTGGTTCACCCGAGCGCCGCTGCGCCACGAGCCGCCCCGACAGCGACAAACTCGGTCAGCGGCGCGCCGG
>JAKSDJ010000383.1 GCA_022360155.1 Chloroflexales bacterium
AAGCTCTCTAATCCGGCTTGGCTGGAAAGCGGTGAGGCACCGTAGGGCTTCTGGACCAGAGCGATTGCAGTGCCTGAGTAGAGGCGACCACCGATCGCTTTTGACTGGTATCGCGACTTCATTGCGTTTATGCCCAATAATGGATGGTACACGTGGTTTGCCAAACTGATCGTCTATGGTGAGATACTGGTCGGTCTGGCGCTGATCTTGGGTGCATTTATCGGAATCGCGGCGTTCTTTGGCGGCTTTATGAACTGGAACTTCATCATGGCCGGCGCCGCCAGTAGCAATACGCTCCTCTTTACATTGGCAATCCTCACTCATGCTGGCCTGGAAGGTCGCCGGATGGTATGGCCTGGATCGCTTGCTACTCCCGCTGATCGGCGCCCCCTGGAGAAAGATACAGCGAATGAGCCAACGAGTCCGCCGCAAGCAACGCCGACTTAATACTTGACGCAAGACTAAACGCTCAACGATGTACGAAAGAGCCCGTGCATCGTTGAGCGTTCTTTTATGGTCGATATAGAGGGGCAACGAACTACACGAGAGCGCCTTCACGCCTAATCCGTTCTCTTGCCTTAGTATGGATCTGTCTGCATTTGTGATACAGGAAGCTGATAGCGCCCCACGCACCCAGAAGAGAGCAGGTCACACAGACGATTGCAGCTAATCATTGGACTGGGCGCGCTCGATATAGGTGCGCCAGGGTTCGAGCAATTCTTCGGAAAGCTCGATATGCCCATCTTCGTCAGAGGGTTCACTACCATGGGACAACTCCGCGGCATCTGTGGGAATGGCGTCAAGCAAATCATCGTTCATAGAGCCATCGTGGATTGCGCCGATCAACATATCGGCTTCGTCGGCAATGGGCTCCGCCATAGTGAGGGATGGTAAGCCAAGCTGCGCATCCCCTCTGCCGCCACTATGGATCGCATACTCATCGCCAGACTCAATGATGAGTTTCTTGTATTTTGGCGGCCAATGCATCAGAAATCGCCGTCCGCAGGTCGGACAATGCCATTCTTCAGCGCCAGAGGGATGGGTGGCGATCAGATTCATCTCATGATGTTCCTGATTAAACATGTACGAACCTCCTTAACTATTCATTATAACAGGCTTCTTAGTGGTGGAAACACAAAAGGATACGGTTCTTTAGTACTATCCCCTAACACCATTAGTGCCAAAGACACAATATTGCATCCATATCGCTACTTTCCCCCTGAGCCAGTTACAATATCATCAGCAACATGTATGCCAGTACTCGGTGTTCCACTCATAGAGCAGGACTATCGCATCTCATTCGTCATGGCAATGCGGAATCAGCAGAGTGGCGAACGCCAAGCGCATGCAGGTTGCCACCGCGGCGTCAAGCGAGTATCCTCCAAGGCGGAACTGAAGCTTGTAACGGAGGCTCCCGATGACCGATGGGCGCCTGGCGCGTATCGCAACGCACGTTGGGCACTTGAGCGACCCGTGGGTGGAGCGCACCCGCGCCCAGAACCTGCTGGACATCCTGACGATTGCCATGTGCGCCATTCTGGCAGGCGCGGAGGGGCCGACGGGAATGCAGACCTTTGGCGAGGCGAAGGAGGACTGGTTGCGGAGCATCTTGCCGTTGCCCAATGGCCTCCCATCGTACGACACCTTCAGCACCTTCAGCCGGGCGCTGGCCCACCTGAACCCAGCGGAGTTGCAACCGGGTTTCCGCACTTGGCTTGCCGCGATCCAGACCGTTACGCAGAGCGAACTGGTCGCCCTCGATGGCAAGACCTTGCGTATGTCGGCGACGAAGGCCTGGGGGCAAGCCGCCGTCCCGATGGTGCGTGTGTGGGCTAGTGCGAAGCGGCGCATCCTTGGACAGGAGCAGGTCGACCCAGACTCGAACGCGATCACCGCTGCCAGGTCAAAACGGCCGAGACGATTGGCACGGGCGAGGCGGACGACGTTATCACGGTCAAGGGCAACCATGAAACGCTTCACGACGCGATCCAACAGGCCTTCGCGGCGGGATGCGCCAGCGGCTGTACCGACCTTGCCCATGACACGTTCCAGACGGAGGAGCCCCGCCACGGCCGGTGGGAACGCCGAACGTATTGGAACCTGACCGAGCCATCCGTCCTGGCCACGGTGAATCCGAAGGGTCGCTGGCCGAAGTTGCGCTGGGTTGGGATGGTCCGTGCTGCGCGACGGGTGAACGGGAAAACCAGTCTGGAAGAGCGCTTCTCTAGCAGCAGCCTGGCGGGAAACGCCCGCACCTTCGCGTTTGCGGTCTGTGGCCACTGGGGTAGCGAGAACGCGGTTCATTGGCTCCGCGACCTGGTCTTTCGCGCGGATGCGTGTCGCGTCTCGGTGGGTAAGGGGGCCGAAAATCTGGCGGTGTTGCGGCATATTGCCCTCAACTTCCTGCAGCAGGACCGTTCCAAGCAGAGCATGAAGCAGAAGCGTTGCCGGGCTGCCCTTGACCCGACCTACCTGCTCCGGCTCCTCACTGGCCCCACACCTATCGCCGGTGCGTCAACGCTGCTCAAACGTGATGGTAATGCAGCATGAGATGCGGTGACCCTGACTCATAGAGAGTGCTCGTCTCTGCGAATAATACATCTACAGGTTGTAGAAGCGATCATATAGAGAAATCAGTTAAAGGCCGTACAATCAACCTTGCTTCGTGGCGCCAGTAAGCAACCTGCGAGAAGCAAGGATTGAGATTGTACGATCCTTTGCCTGGGACATCCATAAGCATAGTGGGGAGTTTGGTTCACAACACTGCAGCATGAGCGATAGCATCGAATTGGATGTATACAGGAGAGGTTCGCTTTTCATCCGAAATGATCGTAGCCCAATGATCCAAGTAGAACCTTGATATCTCTAGTACTACAACGAGACATGCCATTCTGAACGAAGTGAAGAATCTCCTTACTCAAGGGTGCAAGACCCTTCGCTTCGCTCAGGGTGACATCGACAAGTCCCGTTCCGATGCGGTGCAG
>JAKSDJ010000263.1 GCA_022360155.1 Chloroflexales bacterium
AACGTATGTGCGAAGACGCCCGCTTGCGGGCGAAAACCGTTTCCATGCACGTTACCAACTGAGGATTGGGGGTTACAGCCGGGAATCCTCGGCTGTGTAACATCGTCAAGGTCGTATGCGTTACGCATCTGGTCTCCAATCGCTGCACGGCCTGCCGTGCAGGGCTGTCGTAACGCAGCCGTACTGCTCGGATGCTCGACCACGGTCGGGTAGCGCCAGCGCAAAGCCGCTGCCTTCAGGCACGCGGTACGTTACACCGTACCTTTCTGTTTAATTGTCCCCACTGGTTCTAATGGATGCTGCGCCACACTATGTCATGGAGATAATAAGCTCCAAAAAGGAATAAGGCCTGTATATACTCTTGTTTTACCGGATTCCTTGTTTCGCTATGCCACAGCCCTGATAGGGGAGATGCTCTATATCCAGCGCACACGCTATCGGCTATGCGTGGCTCCGGCGTAACACGCTCAACCCGGTGGATCGTGGAGGCCAAGAGCAGCGCAGTCCGGAAGCACCGCTACGGCCAGAGATCCTCTTCAAGCTCCGCCCGTATATCTTCGTGGCGGGCCTCCGAAGCGTACCCGTCGGCGATCCGCTTCAGTAGCGCCGCAGTGCGCGGCCAGCGCTCCTTGACCATATCAGCGTATCCATGATATGTTGCCGCCAGTTGTTGCTCCTGAATCCCTCCTTCGGCGATGGCTTTGTGGATCATGCCGCGGGTATTGTAGACCCGGAGCATGAACCCGCGATCAATCATCTTGCTGCCGATCGCATCGATAACGTCACGCACTGCTTCAGCCGGCCAGCTGCCATCGGGATCTTTCGGTCCACATGCCAGTATCTCCCCAATACATCTATCACCGACCTTCTCACGGCCTCTTGCTTGAGCGCTCGCACGTGCATCCTGCATCCAGCTCTGTAACACGCTAGCATCGAGTGAGCCATCTTCTTGTGTACCTGGAACCGTGCGCCACGTTCGCAGCAAATCGTATGCGACGCGAGCACGCAGCTGATCTTGATCAGACTGCTCGCTTGGCTCATCATGTTCGGCGCGGTAGATCAGGGTTAAGATCTCGACAAAGAAGTTAGGATTGCGCGCCAACTCGCGATGAAGAATCTTTGGCCCACGACTCTGGTGTTCGAGGAGCGGGAGCAGGGACCACTCTAGGGCCGCAATTCGTTCCTCCGGCGCCGATCCGGATGCCTCGAGCAGATCTAGGGACTCGGAGATGTGATAACCTAACGAATGAACATCAAGACTGTATTCAGGGGTGCTCTGTATGATCCCGTCAAGCACATCAGCGATGATTTCTGGTGATACTGCGGCCTCACACCGCCCCAGCGCTATTAACACGAGGGCGGCATACGGGCGATCATGTTCGAGGAAGAGTGTTACTGCCCGCAGGCAATCGATAGCAGAACATCCCCATGGACCAGCTTGTCGCCAATACAACCGTTGCGTCTCAATCGGCATTCCCGATAATAGATCCCAACTGTGGCTCTCGAACGGGAGGCACAGGAAGAATTCGGATTGTTGTGGAGACGAGAGGTCAGCCCTGCCGCTTCCGGCAACCATCTCCTCAATCCATTGCCAGCCGGCAACACGCGATCGTGCGGTGACATAGCCGCGAATGAACGCGCTATGGATGCTCTCCTCTGTACCAAGGCATTCATGGAGCAATTGGGTTTCTTCTGTCGCTAACAGTGCATCATTGCCAAGGGTCATTCCCAACTCACCAGGCTGCTCTACGCTATCGACCATCATGAGCAAGAGGCGGAGACCACCCTGTTTGTAGACTTGCGCTGCTGCGTCCATCCGTGCTCTTCCCATAGCTCGTTGACGAGCCTGCCAATCATGACCGAACGGTTCCATGAGTTTGGAGTTATTGGAGAAAAGCCAGGCATATTTGTCGATAAGGTCGCTTGGCTCGAAACGCTTGTACACGCCATCAAGACGAGTGATAATTTCTTTAGGCATCACCCAGTTCGCGTCGGGAATCTCGCGATGGCGCGTGATCATCACCCGTAGCGCCTCGCGGATCGCCAGTCCTGTTTCACGAGGGAGCGTATCGAGATCAATAGCTTCCAGCCTTTTGACTATCGCATCGCGCTGCTCTTGTGGTACATCGTCAATGTGTTCAATCAGATCCTGCCATCGTTGAGCATCATCGCCAACGTCAGCAAGCAAGCGTTCGACGATCGCGCACGCGGCCTCGAAGAGTTCCGCATACGTAACCTGTGGCTGTTCTTCCGACGCCCACTCACGCCATTTCGGCGCTGCCGTTGGAGTAGCTATGCTATGCGACTCTGGCAGCAATCGGCACATAAGGTTCCAGGCCACAGGCGGCTCGCGTTTGCGGATGAGGTCAAGTGCGCCAAGCCGCTGGGTGAGCCTGGCCGTCGTCTGCGGATGCCAAAACAGGAAGATTTCGCGCAGGCTATTCTCTGGCCGATTCAGCAACTTACCGCCAGGATCGCGCGCGGCAAGTTGCGCAAGGAGCAGGGTAGCTCTGGGCAAGTAATCAGGATGCCATGCGAGCAACTCGATCGCCCAGAGGAGACCCGTATGCGGCGAACTGACGAAGAACGGATGGTCACTATCGACGAAGAGCTTGGCGAGAACTGGCTGATCACCGGTAAGACCCCGCTCCACTGCGGCAAGAAACTCGTCTGGGGCCGCCTCGGCGAGGGACTGTAGGAGACCTGATAGCGATGCCCAGTGCCGCCAGTCTTCATTGGCTTGACGAAGTAAGCGATGGACAATGGCGTTTGCATGCTCCTGGCCTGAACCAGCGTCTGTAAACTGCGTTGAGTCGCTGCGGGCTCCCATGAGCGCCAGAGTGTCGGCCAATCCCTGCCGTAGGAGACCGGAATAGAGAGGTGCGTGACCAAGTACGCCAGCCATCCAGCGCTGGTCATTGGGGAGTTCAAACTGCGGATCGATTGCTCCCAGCACCTCAAGAACGACGCTCGCAAACCGTTCTCGGTCGTCGCAAGAAAGAAACCGGGCTAGCAAGGTCCAGGCATCTTCCTTGGAGGTCAGGAGCCACGTATCTCCAATTCTGCGTACGGGAGGATCAGGCTCATGCGCCCACCGTACGAGATGGACGCTTACATCTTCATACGGCATCCGCGCCAGATTCGCAATGACAGCACGGTCGCCAGGTTGCGAGTCATGCCATCCGCCGACCAGAAGGGCGGGGATCAGATCGCGTGCAACAGACGGTTTTGCCCAGAGCGGCTGCTGAGTCTCGCGGTTGATCGCGAGTTTGCGGCGCAACGCCATCAGGTTGCGCCGTGCCAGAGTGGCGAGATCGTCTGCCTGATCCTCGTTCAGTCCCATGCCGATCAAGGCTTGCTGCACATCATTGCGCCGCAGTCGGGGAAGCAAGACGGTCGCCGCAGACTCGCTATCATCTCTGCCGAGGGGAATGAGCACGTGATGCCCGCCACGAAACGCCTGGGCTAGAGCATCGCCCACATTGAATCTAGGAATGAGCAGAAGCGCGTTATTGGCAGATGAGAGTTGGCGCCAAGCGACGAGATCATCGACAATGATCGACCGTGACAGTACCGGTAAACGCTCCGCCTCAGAAAGTTGGTGCAAGATCGCAGCGAAAAATGCGATAGCCTCATCTCGCGAGTCTGCCTTCAGCGATAACCCTGCTGGCTCGCCCCGGAGCCAAGATTGTATACCTGCGATTTGTTCATTTCGCCCGTTAGTGAGGAAGGATGGACTCAGTGCTGGGCGAGTCGCCTCCGACCAGTCGGCCCAGAATCCACCAAGGTCAATGGCTGTTTCAGGATACTTCCCAAGTGTAATGGAGAGCCAGATATGGACAGACGGCGCAAGCTCCAACCATTGTTCCAGATCGTCGGCGTCATAGGCGCGCACCTCGCGCCAGAAGCCCTCACCTTGTCGCTGCGCAATCCAGGCATCCTTTCCACCCCAACGCCGTGGCGTTACAAAAATGAACGTTGTGGCTGCTGGATCAAGATCCAGTGGATCGGCCTTACGTTTCTCGTAGTCGCTATCCGCCTTTCCTTTGATGCTGCGGTTGACGCCAAGCTCCCAGACTGAGTGTCCGGCGAGCACAAAGGCGTTGCCCTGCTCGACCGTCACAATCCCGTCCCATCCGCCGAGTTGAACGCCCTCGCCCGCGGGAAACCCGATTCGTACAATCCGAGACACCGTAGCATGGATGAGACGCCGTACCAGCTGCGGCAGGCGACGTTGTGCATCGTGCCGACCAGACCAGCTCGTGAGGTCAGTAGCATCGATAAGGGTGCTGAGTGCCATGTTCTTGATTGTTCCTCAGAACTTTCTGCGGAAGCGACCGCGTCGTAGATTGGCTTCAAACAGGGGGGAGTGCTTTTGGTTCTTTTTGATGTAATGGTCTCTGCTGTATGCCCTGTGGGGGATTGAAGAACCTTTTTGGTACTCGGTTCAGTGGATGATAAAAATACTACCGTCGAGAAAGGTACTATCACCAGTCACAATTATAACACAATGATATGCGTGATTCAGGGCATGTAAGGCAACACGCTTGTAGCCTTTCCCAACATCCGTGCCCGCGCCCCCACTGTATGATCATACAGTGGGGGGCGCTATCCAGACGTTACGGAGAACGGCGCGGGAACAAAGGATGGTTCCAGTGGCAACACTTAGCCACGCCGACCTTCACCGCCGGCGGCGCTCCCGCAGGGCGGCGCGGACCATCGCCGCGGTGCCAGCAGCGTCGCGCTGCGTGCGGCGCGGATCGCGGTGGTCCAGCATCCGTTGCACAATCCGTTCCGGGTCGTCACGAAGAAACGTCGTACCGGCGGTATGCCGGAGCTGATGGTGACGGTGATTGGCGGCGGTCAGGTCGTCGGGCAGCGGCGTAACTGCTCTGCTGGCATACCGAGCGCTAACGCCGCCCGGACGATTCCTCCCAACAATGTTGTTCGGCGTATACCACCGTTCGCTGCCCTTGACGGCATCAAGCTATCGTCGGTGTGCCCAACCAGCCGAGATGTTCGCGGCCGTAGCCGGGCCGCGGCGCTAGCGCCGCGCGGGCCTGGTATTCCGCATCAGGCACGGCGGCGCACCCCTCATCGGCCAGGATGGTGGCGAGACGCTGTGCGATGTCGTCCGCCGAGAAGTACTGCTGCAACAGCAGCACGGCTCAAGGGCCGCCGCACATTTCGGGCAGCGCTGCGTGGGCGCTCCCGGTGCGGCAGGGATACATCGTACCGGGTTTGACCGATACAACCCTCTTGCGGAGGAGCTTGCGCATTTGTTGGGTGTGGCCGAGGAGCGGCGGCGTGAATCCGCCCGACCGCCCCCAGATCGCATCCGCCCGTTAGCCCAAATCTGCATACACCTGTGCAAGGTCGACCGCCATCCCGCCGTGCGCCGCCAGCGTCTCCCGCGCTGCGACCGTCACCCCGGCGCGGGCGAAGATCGCCGGGGTGACCGGCCAGTGTGCGCCTTTCTCCGGCAGGTCCGCCAGCGTCAACGGGATCTTCCGCCCGATCAGCCTTACCGCCGCCGTGATCGTTGCGGCGTTACGGGGGCTTGTCGTTTGTGGGTCGCGATCGTGCTCCTTCTTCTTGTTCGCCCCGTCTGTCTTGAACCGTGCGATCGGCTGCAGCAGCACGGTGCCGCGCGATACGCCGATCGCCCTGGAGCGGCAATCCGGCGCGACGACAGGCGGCTTCCACCGCGTGGT
>JAKSDJ010001013.1 GCA_022360155.1 Chloroflexales bacterium
CGCAAATGGCCGCACGATTGCCGCAGATCTGTAGCTATCCGCGGCAATCGTGCGGTTGATCTACGACTGATATTCCGCTTTGACGTAGCCTTACTCTCAATACCTTTCCCAAAAGACCTTCAACGCCTTCGGCGTTTAGATTCCTCGAACACTCTGTGATATGTACACGCAGTATATGCATATCTCTCAAATGAATCGTTGCGGTGTCGCGCTACGTCATTCAGAATGTTCGCTACGCTGTTCCTGTTCATCATCGACTGGCGGATGCCATCCGACCAGAACCCAGCGTTGACGGGCGACGATCTGATGCGGGCGGTTGAGATCAAGCGCTGCAACGGTGGCGCGGCCAATGGGGGTTACGCCGATTACAAGAAGGCGATCATCACTCCAGCGAAAATGATCTTGCCAACGTTGCATTCGAGGATGGTACAGGTTCACGACCTCACCACTTTCTGGATCAGGCGCCTGTAGCTGGACGCCCTTGCGCTCGTTACATTCGCGACACGAGCGCCACAAATTGGCGCGCTCGGTCAATCCACCGGTAGCCAGCGGTACGATATGTTCGATACTCAAGCGGCTCCGGTAATGCGTTCATCGCTACGGCAGTACCCATAGCGATGACCAGCATCGGACAGGATCTGGGCCGCGAGTTCAACAGAAACATATGGTCGGCTCACGTGGTCGGTACCGGGAGCTGGTCAATCGCCGGTGGGGAATGGCCGCGGCTTTTGAGGAGAACAAATGCGTGCGCTTTGCGTACCATCAGGGCCTCGGCTTCAGCACGCAGGGCGGTGAGCTGAGCCGTCTGTTCTTTAGTGATTGTCCTTGCGTCTCGTAGCGCGATGAGTTCGTCGATCCGGTAACAACGATCGACCGGCTCGATACTTGTTACAATCGCACGCAGCGCTTCATCTGAGAGATGCTCCATCGCGGCAAGTTCGGCCTGTAGCGCCGCCGGCAACAGGGTTGCCAAATGGGGCGGAATACCGCGCTCGAGTGACTGCGCCACAACTGCATCAAGCGACTGCGCCGATGAGTGGGCAGCTGCTTCGAGTTGCAGATAGAGCATCTCAGGAATTGTGATCGTTATTGTGCGAACTGTCATCAGCGGATCTCATCGTAAGTCTTATGAGTACACTACCATGGTAGCACGTTCTTGCGACATGTGCGAATTGAAACCTAGGGCTGCGTCAAAGTCCTGCAATAGCATGCAGATGACGCAAATGGCCGCACGATTGCCGCAGATCTGTAGCTATCCGCGGCAATCGTGCGGTTGATCTACGACTGATATTCCGCTTTGACGTAGCCTTACTCTCA
>JAKSDJ010000085.1 GCA_022360155.1 Chloroflexales bacterium
CAGCAAACCAAACAGACCAAACGCCCCCATCGCCAACAGAAATGCGCCGCGCCGCCGTGAGCGTGGATTAGCGCGCTGCGCCTGCCGAAGCAGGAGCACAGCAACAAGCAGCGCAATAAAAAAACGAAACACCGAATCGTTCATGGGCCATCCTATCCGACTAGGCCGGTTCCATCAACAACGTATGCCAGCAGCGCACCGGAGCGCACTTTATGGTGCAATGCCAGCGCTGGCGGCCATTGGTTGGAACCAAGAAATATTCCATCTCACAAAACTCTATAGCTGTATAGATTGTACCATCTTCGCTGGTAAACGGTGTCACCGCATGTGAACATAGCCGACAGCCCGCGAATCGGCAATGGAACGCTCATATTGCCGATGGCCGCCAATCAACGCAGATCGAACCTGCCAACGTGTCAACGTATCAACGTGCGAATTTGCGAACCTGATACAGTCCAGCCCTGACCGTTTTGCTCTTGTCAGATAAACCGCTTCGTGCTACAGTATCGTCAGTTTCCAGTCTTGAAATGCTTGACAACACCTATGAAATACTCGATGTCGATAGCGTGGCATCGCTGTGTGCTATTGATAATGTTCACCCTCGCGCTGGCTGGATGTTCGATGCCAGCACTGCCATTCCTCAACCCAGATCCGACTGCCGGGTCGCTGAACACGACGACTGTGCCGGCGCCCACACCAGTTCTCCTCAACGCAACGGCGCGGCTCGAAGAGGGCGGGTTTAGCCTGCGCTACCCGCTGGGCTGGCAAACCCGCGAAATCTCGGGCACCCTGGCTTTGGCGCCCACGGTTGATGCGCTCGATGCCGATGCGCCCGGCGACAACTTGGTCATTCTGATCGAGTCAACTGCCCTCAGCGCCCTCACCGAGCAACCCCAACCCGATAGCGCGAGTCTCGACTCTACAGCGTTTTTTGAGATCAGCCGCGCGGGACCGTTACAGGCCGGTTATACGTTGGGCGAAACAACGTCAATCACCATCGACGGCAAGCTTGGCATAGCGGCAGACCTAAGCGCCGACAGCGGCGCAGGGCGGATGATTGCGCTGGTCGCACCGCCCCAAGCCATCCGCATTGTTGGGCAAGCCGCGCCATCAGCTTGGCAACTTCAGCGCCCAACCTTCGACGCAATTGTTAAAAGTCTGAGCCTTTTTACGCCGACTGTTCCCGCGATGCCAACCCCAGCCGGCCGGCCCGTCCAACCAATTATCACTGCCCAAGGCCCCGAAGGCTTCGTTTTACGCCTGGGCGGAAACGATGGACCGCCGGAAGGTCGTTTCGTCGCGGCGCGCGGCCTGGCCGCCACAGCCGAAGGTTCCATCTACCTAGCCGAAAGCCGGCGCGGCGTCTGGGTCTTTGCACCCGACGGCACGCTGGTGACTGCGTTCGGCAAAGATGAGTTGCTCGACGCCTACGACGTAGCGCTCGCCCCCAATGGCGATCTGTTCGTGGCTGACTTTGGCCATAATGCAATTGCTCGTTTCAGCCCTGATGGCACGCTCATCCTGCGTTGGGGCGAGATTGGCAGCGCACCAGAGCAATTCGATCTATCATCACCGCAGCGGATCGCCACTGGGCCAGACGGCAGCGTCTACGCGCTCGACAGTCGTGTTCAGGATGATATCGCTGTCAGCAGCATCGTACGGTTTGACGGCGAAGACGGCAGCTTCATCGAGCGGATCGATTTGCCTGCCGGATCAGCGCCCAATGACCTGGCTGTCGACCGCCAGGGCAATATCTACCTCGCCGAGCCCTTTGGCAATGCGCTTGTCAAGGTTAATCCCCAGGGCGAAGTTACCGCCCGACTGGGCGAAACTATCACCCCCGAGGGCATCATCGCCGGAGCAGTCGATATCGACCAGCGGGGCAATATCTATGTGGCGACGTGGAATGAAGGCTTGCTCAAGTTTGCGCCGAGCGGCACGCTCTTGGCCCGCGGCGGGAAGATCATCGAACCAGGCACAACGCCGAAACCGGGTGAGTTCAGTCTTCCAAACGGGATCGTCGCCGCGCCGGGGAATGTTGTCTGGGTAAGCGATAACAACGGAGAATACAGCGCACTCACAGCATTGCGGCTGGCAACCAACACCGAGGCCCAGGCCACCGCCAACGCCCAGGCCACCGCAGTAACAACTCCGCTGCCCGATGAGGCGCTGCTGCGTCAGTGGGCCAATAGCGCCACCGCTAGCAGTTCGTACGATAGCAGCTATGGCCCCGACGGCGCCACGGGGCCGCCTAATGTGGAAGGATGCATGGACAGCACCGACGCCTGGGCCGCGGCTGACCCCAATGGCCTAGAGAAGATGGAACTCCGCTTCGAAACGCCGGTCTTTGCCACCCAGGTCAACATCCACCAGAACCATCAGCCGGGCTTTATCACCCGCGTTGAGTTAGTCGACGAGAGTGGAACTGTAACCCGTGTACACGACAGCACCGCCCAACTGCAAGAGATCTGCCCGTATGTACAAGAGATCAGCTTTCCCCAAACGCTCTACCGGATCGTCGGCGTCAACCTAACAATCGACCAGCGCAGCGGCGCAAATTGGAACGAAATCGACGCAGTGGAGTTGGTGGGCATACCCCAATGAAATTTGACCATCAACCACAGTAGTTTGACGTAGTGCCGCCTTTAGGCGGTTTTCCGGCAGTACGTCCGCCTGAAGGCGGCACTACGGAGATCATCTCTTTTTACCGGTTTTGGTCGTCAAAATTCATAAGGAGTGGCGACCGGACGATCGCCACTCCAAGATCGCCACCGCACGCCCCTTGTATGAAATATCTAACGCGCCAACCCGCAATAGAACGCTGATGGCGTAGATGGGCGCTCATCAACGCAGATCGAACGTTCCAACGTGTCAACCCGCCCATGTACAATGGCACGCGGATGCTGTCGATCCCCACTGATGGAACGTGCTGATATGAAAATAAGCGGTTGTGTGCATATCAGGGCTCGGCCTTTTTCACTGCCGCCCAGGCGGCTTGGATCAGCGCCGCGCGCAGCTAGCGATTGCCTTCCGTATGCGGCTCGACCATCGTTTGCCGGCACGCTCGTGCTGTCCAGGGGCCAACCCGACCCAGATGGCCACATGGGCTGCACTGGGAAAACGACTCCTATCCGTCCCCAATTCAGCCAGGATCGCTTCAGCGATGCGCGGCCCAATCCTAGGCGCCGCATCACCGATGGCCCGTCTCGCTGCCCAACGGCAAGTATCGGCTGGCGTCGACGCCAGCGCCAGCACCGGCAGAGCGCTATCTGGCGGCACGGGCGCCA
>JAKSDJ010001001.1 GCA_022360155.1 Chloroflexales bacterium
CTCGACGGCGGCAACCGGCCGCAGGGGAGCACGGTGCAGACGCTCACCGTGGACGCGACCTCCCGGGTAGATATCATCGGAGATCTCGTCATTGGCGACGGGATTTTTGACGCCGACCTGGTGCAGTTGAACCATAGCCCGAAAGAGGGCATTATCTATGTGCAAGAGGTTGACGATCCGCGCCGTTTTGGCGTAGCTGTCGTAGAGAATGGCCATATCAAGCGCCTAGTCGAGAAACCGGAGACGCCGGTCTCGAACCTGGCGGTGATCGGCGTGTACTATATGCCCGAGGCGCGTGATCTGATTGCTGCAATTGAATATACGATGGAGCAAAATATTCAGACCAAGGGCGAATTCTATCTTGCCGACGCGCTGCAGGTCATGATCGATAGAGGGCAGTCTTTCCGCACCGAACAGGTCAAGGTCTGGAAGGACTGCGGGAACCCAACCGCCCTCCTCGAAACGAACCGCTACCTGCTCGAGAATGGCCGGAGTTACGTCGGTACAGTGAACCGCTCGGTGATCATTCCCCCAGTTTACATCTCTGATTCAGCGCGCATCGAGAATTCGGTGATCGGACCGTATGTCTCGATTGCGGCTGGGGCTGTTGTTCGCGAGTCGCGCATCAAAGACTCGATCATCAACGCGGGTGCGCACATCCAATCAGCAACCCTCCGAAACAGCCTGATTGGCGATGATGCGTATGTCGAGGGCGATTTCCAGGAATTAAACGTTGGCGACGCCTCCGAGATCCGCTGCGGATAAATGGGACAAGCGCTGCTGGACCAAGAATCTAGCAAAAACGCTATGACCTTGCTAACTGCCAGGGGACGAAAACGGCAATGTATAGTGATTTTTGTCGACAATAGTAAAATTTGTAAACCTCTGTTGTGTTCTAGATCGGGCTTTTTTCAACCTTGACAGCATTTTCTGAGCATGGTACGATTTACACACCGCAGTGACGGCAAAAATACTATAGATCCGTAGCACCCCGACTAATGTGCTTCGGGGCTATTGTTCGTTTTTTATTATGGTATTGCTCTCCTTCTATAACAATGTGTAGGGGAGAGCCATCGATCTATACTCGAGAGCGAGGAATTTATGGCCCCACTCCTTGACGTTCGTGATTTGCGCACCTACTTTTCTACCCAGGATGGTGTTGTCAAAGCTGTAGATGGGGTTTCATTCCACATCGAGCGTGGTGAAACGCTGGGCATCGTCGGTGAAAGCGGTTGTGGTAAAAGTGTGACATCGCTTTCGATTATGCGTTTGATCCCTAGCCCGCCCGGCAAGATTGTCGGCGGTCAAATTCTGTTTGATGGGGAAAACCTCCTCGATGCAAGCGAAGAACAGATGCGTCACATTCGGGGCAATCGCATCGCAATGATCTTTCAAGATCCAATGACCTCGCTCAATCCGGTTCTAACGATAGGCCATCAGATTACCGAGTCGTTAGAATTACATTTGCATCTGAATAAGCGTGAGGCGCGAGATCGTGCCGCGGAATTGCTCAATATGGTTGGCATCCCCAGCGCCTCGCGCCGGCTCGACAACTATCCCCACCAGTTTAGCGGCGGTATGCGCCAGCGTGTGATGATCGCTATGGCGCTCTCGTGTAACCCGGAGCTCCTGATCGCCGACGAACCGACAACCGCTTTAGATGTGACCATTCAGGCGCAGAGTCTCGAATTGATCAACCGGATCAGGGACGAGCTAGAGACTGCAGTGATGATAATCACCCACGATCTGGGGGTTGTCGCGGGAATGACCGACCGCGTAACAGTAATGTATGCTGGGCGTGTGGTTGAAGAAGGTCCAACCAGCGAGATATTCGCCAATCCGCGCATGCCATACACCATTGGATTGCTGCGCTCTATTCCTCGGCTCGATGAACAGCGTGGACATAAACTGAACCCGATCCGCGGCTTGCCGCCTGACTTGATCGATCTGCCGCAACTCTGCCCATTCAGTCCGCGCTGTGATTATGTCCAAGAAAAGTGTTTGCACCAGCTCCCGCCGCTGCGTTCGGTTGGACAAAGCCACAACGCAGCCTGCTTATTCGATATCTCGCTGGAAACGCCGATCCCAACCCGCCAACCGGAAGAGATCGCAGCATAAGGGCAGAGAAAGGACAACCATGACGACGGCACATACGAATGGCAACCTCGTTGATGTCAAAGATTTGAAGATGCATTTTCCGGTGGTGAAGGGCCTCTTGCAGCGCCGTGTGGGAACGGTAAAGGCGGTTGATGGGATAAGCTTCAATATCCGGAGCGGCGAGACCTTAGGCTTGGTGGGCGAGAGCGGCTGCGGCAAGAGTACAACGGGCCGAGCGATTTTACAGCTCTACCGTCCGACGCATGGGCAGGTGTTTTTTGAAGGTCAGGATTTGACGAAGATCCAGGGGACCGAACTACGGAAAATGCGGCGTAGCGTGCAGATGATCTTCCAAGATCCTTATGCGAGTCTGAATCCTCGTATGACCGTTGGCGATATTGTGAGTGAGCCAATCAAGGTTCATAACCTGCGCCAAGGCCCCGCTATTCGCGAGCGTACACAAGAATTGTTGAGCTTAGTCGGCCTCAATCCTAGCTTTGCAAACCGCTATCCGCATGAGTTTAGCGGAGGCCAGCGTCAGCGTATCGGTATTGCCCGCGCGCTTGCGGTCGAGCCAAGTTTCGTCGTCTGCGATGAGCCAGTCAGCGCCCTCGACGTAAGTATCCAAGCCCAAATCGTCAACTTGCTGGAGGAACTGCAAGATCGGCTAGGCTTGACTTATCTGTTCATTGCGCACGACTTAAGTGTTGTCAAACACATCAGCGACCGCATCGCGGTGATGTATTTGGGCAAAGTCATCGAATTGGCCGAGGGGGATAAGCTGTACAGCATGCCCCTGCATCCGTACACCCAGGCGCTGCTCTCTGCCGTGCCTATCCCAGACCCGCAGGTCGAAAAACAGCGCCGCCGGATCATCCTGGAGGGCGATGTCCCAAGCCCGCTCAATCCGCCGCCGGGTTGCCATTTCCATACCCGTTGCCCTATCGCCATTCAAAAGTGTAAAGAAGAAGAGCCGCCCTTTATGGATTATGGCGGTGGCCATTTCGCGGCATGCTGGCGCGCCAAAGAGTCTTCTGAGCTTATGCCCGAGATTGCCAAGTCACAGGCTGAGGCTGTTGCTGCTCATGTAGCGGAAGAAGCGGCGAAGCTGAAGACCCGAGATGCCGCAAAGCTGTGATGGATGGCGGAACTAGCGGCTAGTTCCGCGAAGGCGCTTGTCACTTGACGCTCGTCACTCCGAAAAGAAGTTTGTTCTTGATCTGCCCATAGGTGTTGAGCCATGGGCAGTTTTTATTGCCTTTGGCGAGGAACATTGCTATGGATCGCGACACACTGATCTGGTTGCGTTCACCGCCAGGCCAGACGCTCTTGCAGGAACTGGCGGCGCTGGAACTCCACGCGACCAACCTGCTGCGCGAACTGTCGCGCCTCCGCGACCAATATCCTCCCGAACTGGCCCGCGCTGCAGTCGAACAAACCTTGCTACGCCGCCGCGCCCAGGCCAAATTTCCCAGCGCCGATCGACTCTTCTTCACTCGCGAAGCGCTCGAACAGGCGAGCAGCGCCCCGGTAGCAAAATATCGCGCCAGACGTTTTGCAGAATACCGCCAGGTCGCCGATCTCTGCTGCGGCATTGGGGGCGACGCCCTGGCCTTGGCGGATGCCGGATCACACATCATCGCCGTGGATCACAATCCGGTGCGCCTGGCAATCGCTGCCGCCAACGCAGAAGAATTGGGTCAGGTCGATAATATGACGTTTGTGTGCGCCGACTTGCTTACAACAGCGCCCCCTGCCGCCGAGGCGATCTTCTGTGACCCGGGTCGCCGCGCCGGAGGAAAACGGCGCTTCCACGTTGAGCAATATGAACCGCCGCTTAGTCGCATTCTGACCTGGCGTACAAACGCACCAGCCCTGGCGATCAAAATGGCGCCAGGCGTAGATCCGGCAGAGTTGCCCAGCGATGTTGATAGTGAGTTGGAGTTTATCTCGCTCGATGGTGAACTCAAGGAAGCCGTACTCTGGTGCGCTCCGCTTGCAACAACCCGTCGTCGAGCAACCGTGTTGCGCACAGACGCGACGAACGATGGAAGCCTGACGTCGCAGCAACATCGGGTCCAGACCTTCACCCTCACTGAAGATGCCTCCCGCCCGCTCATCCCGCTGACATCACCAAGAGGCTTTCTCTACGAACCAGATCCGGCGGTGATCCGCGCCGGCCTAGTGGCTGAACTCGCTGCACAGATTGGTACGACCCAACTCGACGCCCAGATCGCCTACTTGACCGGCGACACTCTTGTACCAACGCCCTTCGCACGAGTATGGCATATTCTTGACTGGATGCCCTTCAACCTGAAGCGCTTGCGGGCGCGACTGCGCGATCTCGATGCAGGGGCGGTCACGGTCAAGAAGCGCGGCGCTCCAATCGATCCCAACACGCTAGCGCGCCAGCTTAGCGGCAAAGGTGAGCGCTCGCTGGTAGTTGCCCTGACCAGGATTGCCGATCAGCGAGCGGTGTTGATCTGCGCCGAGCGCTGCTCATGACGCCAACACTATTGATTGTCCTACTTGAAATCGGTAGGATTGGCACAGAACATTAACCGTAAAACGTGATACAGTAGGAAACGGATGCTTTTCATCCAAGGTAGTAACAATCAAAAGAATACCAAGTTCGGCTGAGGAAACGCATAACGACGAACGTTTTACTGCATTGGGAAGCCGGGATTTTTAATCGCAACTTGTATGACACTCTCTGCGCAGGAGCGACGACGTGGGCTGATTGCACTGCTGATCATCATTTTCCTGATGTTCTGCGGCTTCTTCATGGTCGTTCCGCTGGTTACGGTTCATTATGTAGACAATCTGGGATTCGCCGCTGCGGCCGTCGGGTTAGCCCTGGCGATGCGCCAGTTGGTGCAGCAAGGCAGTACCCTCTTCGGCGGCATGCTCGCCGATCGCTTTGGGGTGCGGCGCTTGATCGGGATCGGCGTTTTGATCCGGGCGCTCGGGTTTATCAGCCTGGCCTGGGCCACGACGCCGGTTCTGCTCTTCTGGGCGATGCTGCTCTCGGCAGTTGGCGGCGCGCTGTTCGATGCGCCATCGCGCGCAGCAATCGCCGCCCTAACCACCAGCGAGGAACGAGCCCGTTTCTACTCAATCACGAGTGTGATCAGCAGCGTTGCGATGTCGATTGGGCCGCTGTTGGGGGCGCTTTTACTGCGTCTCGATTTTGGAATGGTCTGTTTTGCAGCGGCGGCCTGTTTTTTGCTCACCTTTTTGGTGACTTGGTTGTTCTTGCCTGCGGTGCAAGTCGCCGCCGAACAGCAGGAGTTTAGTTATGGCCTTCGGCTGGTCGCCCGCGATAGACCTTTTATCCTGCTCACAGCCCTGCTGATGGGTTACTGGTTTATGTGGGTGCAGTTGATGATCTCGCTGCCCCTCGTCGCGGTTGAACTGTCGGGCAGTAATGATAGCATTGGCTTGATCTATACGCTCAACGCGGGGCTTACGATAGCCTTGCAGTATCCGCTGCTGCGTCTGGCTGAACGCTGGCTGCGTCCCTTGCCAATCTTGGTCCTTGGCCTGACGTTTATGGCGCTTGGCCTCGGTGTGATTGCTCTGGTCCAGAGTTTTCCCGCGCTTTTGATTTGCATTGTTCTCTTTGCAATCGGCGTGTTGTTGGCCGCTCCAACTCAGCAGACGGTCACGGCGGCGTTGGCCGATCCGCGCGCATTGGGTACATACTTCGGCGTAAGTTCGATGGCGCTGGCTTTTGGCGGCGGCATTGGCAACTTTGTTGGCGGCTGGTTGTTTGATCTGGCCCGCCTGCTCAATTGGCCGGCGCTGCCCTGGATAATTTTCTGCACTGCCGGGCTGATCTGCGCTGCTGGTCTGTCGTTGATGGGTATGCGCAAGCGCTTTGTCGCTCGTGAGCCGGTCGTTCATAGCCGCTAGCAGCCCAAACTTACTTTCAATCAAGCGCCATTTATCTTTTTTGTCTTTTGTCCCTTGCTCTATCCAGAGTAAGCCTGGTTCGCCGATCCTTATGTCATGGAGGTGCTTATGCCTACCCCAAATCGCTTCGCCTTTTTCAATGGCGAGTTTATGCCCATCGAACAGGCTAACGTGAGTGTGATGACCCACGCGCTGAATTATGGCACCGGTTGCTTCGAGGGGATTCGCGGCTATTGGAATGAGCAAGAGCAACAACTCTTCGTCTTCCAGTTGCGCGCCCACATGGAGCGATTGCTGCAATCGTGCAAGATCTTGTACATGCAGTTGCCGCACAGCGCCGACGAACTTTGCTCGTTTACCATAGAGCTGCTGCGTCGCGAAGGATTCCGCGAAGATGTCTATATCCGCCCGCTGGCCTTCAAAGGCGATCCAATCATCGGCGTCAGATTAAGTGGTCTGACAGATAGCTTTGCGATCTTCGCCGTTGGCTTCGGTCAGTATATTGCCGGAACGTCAGCGCGCGCCTGCGTATCATCGTGGCGGCGCATCGAGGACAACATTATCCCTTCCCGCGCCAAAGTATCGGGTGCATACGTCAACTCAGCCCTCGCGAAGACCGAGGCGCTGCTCAACGGGTTCGACGAGGCCATCGTCCTGGGGGCCGATGGTCAGGTATCAGAAACCAGTGCGTCCAACCTGTTTATCATGCGACGTGGAACCCTGATCACGCCGCCGATCACCAGCGACATCCTGGAGGGCATCACCCGACAGGTCGTTGCCGAACTGGCGCGCGATGAATTAGATGTACCGGTGGTCGAGCGGGAGATCGATCGCACCGAGTTGTACATTGCCGACGAGATTTTCTTCTGCGGCACCGGAGTGGAGATCAAGCCGGTTGTTGAGGTCGACCATCGGGCAGTTGGCAACGGTGAAGTCGGACCAATCAGCGCCCGCCTGGTCGACCTCTATGGCGACGTAGTGCGGGGTAAATCGGAGCGCTATCGAGAGTGGTGTACACCGACATACTAGTCAACATGTTGGAACGTTTCTACGTTAGCACGTGACAGGACAGCTCCAGGCAGCAATATGCACACTGCGTATGGGATTTATCACGAACATAGACGACACCCGATGGGCGATTGGCTGCTTGTCCCTATAGCTCAACGTTGGTCGCCGTGAACCTGTCAACCTGCTTAACCTGCCAACGTAACAGTAAAGGTTCGGAGGGCTCCCTCCGAACCTTCTCAAACGGCAAAACCAGAACGGATCGTGTTGCTTTAGAACGGGATATCGTCGTCGCTCTCGATCGGCTGGGGCTGATTGCGCGCAGCGCGGGTTGTTGTCCGGGTCGCCGGCGCGCTGCGGGTTACGGTTCCGCTCGTTGAGCCATTCCCAGAGCGGCGCGCTCGTGCGGGCGCAGGGGCAGGTTCTTCGTCGTTGTAAGATCCGTCAGAGTCGGCGCGGACGCTGCGTTCGCTATTGCGGCTGGATAGAATGATCATATCCTGCGCAACGACTTCGGTCATGTAGCGCTCTTGGCCTTCCTGGTCGGTCCACTTGCGGGTTTGGAGGCGACCTTCGACGTAGACCCGCGTCCCCTTCGTCAGGTACTGATTGCAGATCTCGCCGAGGCGATCCCAGGCGACGATGCGGAACCACTCGGTATCTTCGTGCGGGTTGCCGTCGCGATCTTTCCAGGCTCGGTTGCTGGCAACGCGGAAGGTTGTCACCGCGCTCCCCTGAGCGGTATAGCGCATCTCCGGATCTGCGCCGAGATGTCCGGTAAGCTGCACCTTGTTCAAGTCCTTGGCCATGGCTGTCTCCTCGTTACACGTATCTTGATCTTCCCAACTGTCCCAATTCGTTCGAGTTTGGCCTCGAACTGTGCATACCAAGGGTGATTTACAATCGACCCTTTCGCGATGCCCATGTCTGTCGAGTTCTAGATCTAGAGCGAACTCTTGTGCGAATGATAGCACGAATGTTTGTAATCGTCAATATGGATTATCGTGCGTTTCGGGTCAGATTATAGCTCTGCAAGAGAACGCGGATGACGCAAAGAGCAACCAATCGGCGCAGATAGTTGGAGATCTGCGCCGATTCTGCGGTGTATTCGGTACATCGTCTGTGGCATCTGGGTCATCTGGGGATTATTGTCTGGGGGCGATGATCTGCATACGGATGCTGACGTGTAGTTCGACCTTAGGGGCTAACGTCACGCTCAAGCGCTTCAGCACGTTGGGCTTCGCGTTCACCTTGCTCTCCTCCTCCAAGCATTCAAGTTGGAATTCCGCTCCTTCAGGCTGCTTGATCTCTAGGCGGAGCGTATGCCGCTGCCCGAAAACCAGCGCAACGGCGCCTTCAACAGACACATCGTACCAGGTAATAAGCGCCTCCTCAACAGCATGCGCCCCCGCAGGCAGGAACGGGTTGAAGCTAAAACTGTCGCAGAGCCAGATCGTTCCTATATCATCGCCGTGCGTCGACAGCAGGAGGGTGCGGCGTGCTGTCAACAGGTTATCCACAGGGTAGGCGCGCGCAAAATCAACCACGGCCTGCTTATGTGTCTCGGCTTTCGCACCGATAACGACATCGCAAAGCGCCCCGGCATAGTTTTGCCCAACCCCCTGGAGTTGCCCGCCAATGCGTGGCACGCTGTGGCCATACGAGTTGGCAAAGATATTCTCATACCGTCGCGGGCTAAAGTAGGCCTGGGTATACAATCCGCGACCGGGATCGGTCAGCAGGTTTTCGCCATCGACATGAACAATGAAACTGCCGACGTCGTTCTGATTATGGTGCTCATTATTATGCCCGGATTTGATGACAAGCGCTATTGGTGCGCCGTCAGGGGCGCGCCCGGTGAGCCGGGCAATTTCGCTGGCGGGCAGGATCGTATCTTCAGGCGGGGACGCTTCCGCTTGGTTGCCGTCCCACCAGAGCATGGTGCGGATCTGCATCGGGAGTCGCCAATCGCTGCGTGGCTTGACCGGGCGCGCCAGCAGATCCCAGAGCGATGTCTCGCCGGTACGTTCGGCCAGGCGCGCCACGACTCCGGCCTGAAATGTTGGATGCTCATTGCAATCGGAAAAGGTCGCGAATGACGTTGCGGACAAGCGGATTTTCGAAGGATAGGAGGCGATTAAGCGCATCCGTGGCGTATCCAACAGGTTAATCGCGCCGTTGCTGCGCGCCCGCAGCATCTCGGCGAAGGCGACGAAATTGGACAGCCCGTAGTGCCAATAGCTGATCCCCTCGGTCGAACTCCCATCCGGCTCGAAGGCCCGTTCGAGATAGACATTCAGGCCGGCGAGCGCGATCTCAATCGCTTGAGCGACTCGATCTGGGTCGGGTTCGAGCAACAAGAATGTTGCCGCGACGCTGCTATTGCAGACGCCGTTCCAGTTGCTGCTGCGTTGGTACCAGTCGAACAAGCGATGCGCGTGCAAGTAGGGTGTGAAGATGCGGCGTTCGATCTCTTGACGCACGCGGTGACGTACCTCAACATCGAGCATGTCGCCCAACAGCGTCACCGTTTCGGCGAGGAGGAAGCCAGTCTCGGCAGAGAACAGATCGATAGCGCGCGGCTCACTCGCCGGCACAACCCAGGTGGTATCCTCGCACAAACTCCAGACATAGTTCTGCACTACTGTTTGCAGATCGGTTTGTCCCAGAAACAAGCGTAGCGTGGCAGCGGACAGCGCAGCGCGCTTGTGAAAATAAGGGGTTTCATATTCCTGGCGGTCGCCGTCGGTCTTGAAACGTCGCGCTGCGGTGTAACGCAGCAGCGGTATATGATCGATGTGCTCCATCAGATGCTGCGTCTGAGTGAGGAGATATTGGGTTTGCGGTGCAGCGCATAGCGCCGCGAGGTTCGCTCGCGCGGCGCTCAATTCCGGCAACGATACCAATTCCGGGTGCAACGCCTGGCGGAGATGATCGGCAGTAAGTTCCATGGGGTTACTGTGGAGGGTCAAAACCAGAACCTCTTCCTTCTACTGAAACATCATGTATTGTTTCAAGATATTTCCTGAAAAACTGAGTATTGCTTTGACTAAAGAAACAGAGGGAAAGTATGGATTTGATATCTGATATGTTATATTTATCGCCTTTCTTTGTCAAGTTGGGCAGAGTAGGTTGAATGAAAAACAGAAACAGATTAGAAACAAATTGCTTAATTGTTTCTTGATTTGTTTCGGATTTTATGCTAACCTAGAAATTACAATCCCCTTGTTTCCTGAAGGTACTCTATGAAACAGATCAACCGTAATTTGCGCGAGGTCGCGAAGATTGCTGGTGTCTCCTTGAGTACAGCATCGCGCGTCTTCTCGAACAGCGCCAATGTTTCTGAAGATTTGCGCATTCGTGTTCTGACCGCCAGTGCGCAGATCGGCTACCAACCTCGCGAATTGGTGCGAAGCCAGAATGGAACTTTAGCCCTCAATCGAGTGGTGTTGTACATCCGCACACAGATGCACCAGGGCTTGCCTGGTATCCTGGGTAGCTTCTATGGCTACGTTTTACAGGGTATCGAAAGAGAGTGTCGGAACCGCGGCTTGACCATGTTGTTCGCGCACAACGATGGCAGCGGTCTGTCTGCCGCCGATATCGAGCGCTTCAATCTGGATGACGGTACCGGTATGCTGCTTATGGGCCTCTTCACCCCCGATGATATCGCATTGGTGCAGCAATATGTGCGCCCAGTCGTGCTGCTGAATAATGTCATCGACATGCCGGTCGATACCATCGTTCCGGATTATTATGGCGGGGCCAGATTGGCGATACGCCATCTTGCCGCCGCCGGGCATCGCCAGATCGCCTACCTCAACGGCAGGGAACGTTATACTACGCGGCAACGGCTGGCCGGTTACCTCGACGCGCTGCGTGAGGCCAGTATACCACACGATCCAAAGCTCATTACAGAATGCTCGATGTCTGCTCACAGCGGGCACGATGCAGTGCAACAGTTGCTGCAGCGTGATGTCGCCTTTACCGCGCTTTTTTGCGTCAACGACGTGAGTGCGGTTGGTGCGCTCACCGCCTTGAGTGAAGCAGGTTGTCGGCCAGGTCACGATATGTCCGTTGTTGGCTTCGATGATGTCGATGTTTCCGATATAACCCGCTTCAAACTGACGACGGTGCAAGCGCCCAAAGCATATATGGGCACGCTGGCAGTGCGACGGCTTCAGGAGCGCCTTGTTGACCCCGATAGTCCCGCCCAACATATCACGCTTGGTGTGAAGTTGATCGAACGCGAGACGGTGCATCGCTTATGAGTGCGACAGCATAGCGTGGTGCTGCCTACACCTGTCGTCGCCTCAACATGTGAGCTACTGTCAATGATGACCGCGCCTTCATGCATTGCTGCTTGCTACGCCTGACCAGACATGGGGTGTCGTGCTGACCGATGTAGGTTGGAATTCTGTTCGGATTAAGCATATGGTTCCCCTCGATACAAGGAGAGAGTTTTATGGAAAGGCGTACGGCACGATCGGCCTTCATGCACATGAGCACAGTCCTTATTACTATGGGTCTGTTGGTTGCTTGTAGTGGGGCGCCTGCGACCCCGTCCGACACCCCTGATCCCTTGCCGCCAAGCGCTGCGGATACCGCCAACGGATTCTCCCGCCGCAGACGCAGACGCAGAGTTAGCGTCTGCGGGTACAGATGCCGACCCAGTTTCCGCACCGGAAGATCCTCAACCGATATCTGATGAA
>JAKSDJ010000365.1 GCA_022360155.1 Chloroflexales bacterium
CAGCGCCGCCAGGCCCATCAAGATGGCGCCGCCAATGCTGAACAGCGATGAAGGCAGCAGCGCATTCGAGGGCAGTTTGGGCGCGCTGGGCAGGCCATAGGTCTCGGGCTTATCGACCAGCAGATAGAAGGAGTTGAGCCCTCCCAGGATCTTCGTGTCAGCGCCGTAGAGTTGGGCCTTGCTGTAACCCTGCGCCTGCAGCTCTTCGACCCGCGCTTGGGCCATGACTTTCATATCTTCGATCGATCCAAAGCGAATCGACTCGGTGGGGCAAGCCGTCGAGCAGGCTGGCTGCAGCCCGTTCTGGAGCCGGTCGTAGCAGAGCGTACACTTCTTGGCTAGCCCCTTGCCTTCGTTTTCCGGGCCGCCCATATGGATCACCCCAAAGGGGCAGGCGGAGATGCAGTTGCGGCAGCCGTTACAAGCCGCTTGTTGGATATAGACGCTGTCGAACTCTGTGCGGATGATCGCACTCGTCGGACAGACCTCCAGGCAGGGTGCGTTGACGCAGTGCTTGCACACGTCCGACATCATCAGCCAGGCCAGGTCGCTGCGATCAGGCAGCTCGCTCTTCTCGATGAATTTGACGTGGCGCCAGGTGACATCCGAGAAGGAGCCAGTGTTGTCGTATGAATTCCCCGTCAGCGGCCTGGTCGCCCCATAGTCGCCCGGCTCGGTTGGCTGCACCGCCAGATTTGCCGGCAGGTCGTTCCATTGATGGCAGGCGACTTGGCACGCTTTGCATCCGATGCAGATGGTTGTATCGGTATAGAACCCCATGGCTTGAGCCATACTGAACCTCCGGAGGTGAGCGCCTGTTCCCAACTGCAGTCTGGCCGAAACCTGCTGTGGTGAAACAAACAACTCATGCTGATCCTACGCCTTCGTCACGTTACAAACGAACACCTTGGCTTCGTGGATGCTCACGTTCGGGTCGCCGACCAGCGCGGAGAGGTCGTTGACCACGTCGCCCACGGCAATGCCCTTATAGCCCCAGTGCCAGGGCAACCCGACATAGTGAATCGCCTTGCCGTTGATCGTATAGGGTCGCACTCGTTTGGTCACCAGCGCCTTGGCCGTGATCGACCCGCGCGGGGTTGTGATCACGATCTTCTCGGTATTGCGAATACCCAGCTCTTCCGCATGCTCCGGGCTGATTTCGGCAAATAACTCGGGCTGCAGCTCGGCCAGCCATGGCAGCCAGCGACTCATACTCCCGCTGAGGTGATGCTCGGTCAGGCGGTAGGTCGACAGAATATGCGGGTAGTCCGCCGAACCAACCGGCGAGAGGCGCTCCGCGGGCTCCCAGACCTTCGTTGCCGGGTTGTGTTGCTGCTTATAGACCGGGTTGGCCACTGGCGACTCGTAGGGCTCGTAGTGGGTTGGCAAGGGGCCGTCGACCGCTCCGCTGGGCGCAAACAGCCAACTCTTGCCGTCGGCCTTCATAATAAATGGCGACGCCCCGTCGTGGGTCTCCAATCCCACCCCGTCGGCTTTGGCTTGCGCCGTGGGCTTCTTCGTCGCTGGGAAATCGGGCACATCCAGGCCCACCCACTTGCCCGTGATCGGGTTGCCCTGCGCATCGTTGCCGCCATCGGCCTCCGGATCGAAATAGACATAGCCTTTGAATTTGCCGCCGCTAAACTGCTGAGCCAACCGCGCCTCCTTGGGCCAGGGGTTGCCCGCTGGGTCGGCGGCGGTGCGATTGTACATAATGCGCCGGTTAGCCGGCCAGGCAAAGCCCCAACCCAGGCTGACCCAGTCGTCGGAGGTGCGGTTAGCGCTGCGATTGATCCCGTCGGGGTGCTCGTCATCCGGGGCGAAGACGCCGCTGTAGATCCAGGCTCCGCAAGCGGTCGAGCCGTCGTCCTGCAACTCGGTAAAGCTTTTGAGCAGCTTTTTGTCGGCCCAGGTAAACCCGTTGATCTCCTTGAGGATCAGTTGCGCCGACGGCTCGTCGAGGATTTGCCAGCCGTGCCGCCGATTCTCCTCTTCGTCGATATAATCCCAGGTCAGGTTGAGCAGCCCCTGATCGCGCGGATTGCTGCTGTCCTGGTACAACTGCTTGAGGCGCAGCCCCAGATGCACCGTGAACCAAAGGTCGCTGCGCGCATCGTCGGGCGGGTCCACGGCTTTCTCGTGCCACTGCAGCAGGCGCTGGGTGTTGGTGAAACTGCCGTCGATCTCGCTGATCGATGCGGCGGGCATGAAGAAGACCTCGGTCTGGATCTCTTCCGGCTTCAGCATGCCGTTGAGCACCTCTGGGCTGTCCTTCCAGAAGCTAGCCGTCTCGGTCTCGAACAGATCGCGCACCACGAGCCACTCTAGTTTCGCGAGCGCCATCCGTTGCATACTCGCGTTTTGCCCGCCCACCGCCGGGTTTTGACCCATCGCGAACATGCCCTTGACCTTGTCCTCGACCATAGCTTGGATCATCGGCATATGGCTGTGGTCGCCAACGATCTTGGGCAGCCAGTCGTAGCCAAAATCGTTCTCCGCCGTCGCCCCGTCGCCATACCAGGCCTTCAGTTGGCTGACGATAAATTTGGGAAAGTTGCTCCAATAGGCGGTTGGCACGGTCTCGGTCAAAATGTAGTCCATCAACGTGTCGTGTGCGCGGTTTGCGTTCGGCGTATTCATGTAGCCGGGGTGAATATTGTAGAGCGTGGCGATATCGGTGCTGCCCTGGATCGTCGCGTGACCGCGCAGGGCCAGGATGCCGCCGCCGGGTCGTCCGATATTGCCCAGCAGCAGTTGTACCAACGTTGCCATGCGGATGATCTGCACCCCGGTAGTGTGTTGCGTCCAGCCCACTGCATAGCAAATCGCGCTGGTTTTGTCGGGGCCGCTGTTGTTCAGCAAACTCTCCGCGACCTTGGTAAAGGTCTCCTTTGATGTACCGCAGACCTGTTCGACCATTTCGGGCGTATAACGTGCATAGTGGCGCTTCATCACCTGGAAGACGCTATTGGGGTCTTCCAGACTGCGGTCCTGTTTGGGCTGCCCGCCCACCAGCTTGGCTACGCGGGCAGCAAAGCTCTGCGCGTCGTCGTCGGGCTGTTCGTTCGTCGCTGCGACCGCCTCGGTTTGGTATGCCCAGCTTGTCGTGTCATACCGTTTCGTTTCAGCCTCCCAACCGCTGAAGAGGCCTTCCAGATCGTCCGGGCCTTTGTATTCCGGGTTGAGCAAGGTTGGCGCGTTGGTATAGTTGCGCACATACTCTTTGAAGAAAGGCTCTTCATTCCAACGCTCGCTGTTGATGATATAGTTGACCAGCGCACCAAGGAAGACAATATCGCTGCCGGCGCGCACCGGCGCGTAGATGTTGGCCATCGCGCTGGTCCGGGTAAAGCGCGGGTCGACATGGATAATCTGCCCGCCCTTGGCTTTGGCCTGCATCACCCAGCGAAAAGCCACCGGGTGGCACTCGGCCATATTCGACCCCATGATCATGATCGCATCCGCGAACTGCATATCGGTCGAGAAGGTTGTGGCGCCGCCGCGCCCCATCGAGATGCCCAGACCGGGCACCGTCGCCGAGTGTCAAATCCGGGCCTGGTTCTCGATTGCGGCCACCCCCAAGCCGCGCATCAACTTCAGCTGGGCATAGTTCCACTCGTTATCCATCGTCGCCCCGCCCAGCGAGAAAATCCCCAGAGTATGGTTGACCTTCTTTTCGACCTCATTGCCATCGGCGCCGGTAATCTTGACCGTCTCGACGAAGGTTTCCTCGCGGGTCTTCTTCACCCGCTCAGCGATCATATCCATCGCGGTGTTGAGATCGATCGCCTCCCAGTCGGTAGCGCCTGGCTTGCGATAGAGCGCCTTGGTGCTGCGCAGCGGGTTGACGGTGAGCTGGAAGGTTGCCGCGCCCTTGGGACACAACGTTCCCCGGCTGATAAAGCTATCCGGGTTGCCCTCGATATTGATCACCTTACCATTCTTGACACTGATCAGCGTGCCGCAACCGACTGCACAGTACGGGCAAACGCTGGGGTATTCTTTGGCGTCGGCGATTTTGAGCGTCTGGACGCGCGCATGGGTCGATTGCAGGTCTACTAGCGACACGACGCCGCCAACAGCGAAGCCGCCCGCTGTCAACTTAAGAAAATCTCTCCGGCTCACTCTGGGGGTACTGCTCATTATTGTCTCCCTAGCTTTAAAGATCCATCAACCGAAACATCAAACAAGACGTTTGGTTGGCCGACGCCATAGCCTTACGGCATTGCGGAAGGTTTGTTAGCGCTATCATGCCGAACACAACGCCAACCACTCCATTGCGGACTGGCTGAGGGTATAGGAAACCAAAGGGACAGGCGTGACCCTTAAGGACGCTCAAAACCCTTTAGTCCAGTTTCGCTCCCATTCAGCGCAAGAACAGAATACAACGTATGGGATGACGAAGTTCCGGATCCCTGATGCAATGCTGCCAACAGCTTGCCGTGGCTTGCATCTCTAGATTGATAATGATAGTAGTATAGGAATACTGGAATTATAGCATGTTCGCCAAAATTGGCAACTGGACAGGCCTTTCCCGTTAGGATTGAGTCAGTGGCCTGCAATCGAACGCTGCTGCGCTCTAATCGTTTGTGCGATCCTCGCCAAAAATGCGTGATGTTTTGCCCGCCTGCGGTGATATATTCATAGAAGCATCTATTACAGCTGCAAGTGAGCGAAGGAGGCCGCAATGCAGGAGACTCAACAGCGGATAGAACCGGTGCATCTGAACGCCTTGTTCGAGGCGGAACGCGCGCGTCTGGTGCGGCTCTGCGCCTCGATCACCGGCCAGCGCGACACTGCCGACGACCTGGCCCAGGAAACGCTGATCGAGGCCTGGCGCCATCGCGACCGGCTGACCGAGCCCAGCGGCTATGCCCAGTGGCTCTCGGTCATCGCCCGCAACGTCTGTTTGCGTTGGCTCCGCCGCCAGCGCCGCGAGCGGACAACCGGGTTGCTCTTGGTTGAGGATGGGCAAGTGCTCAGTGCGAATGCGCCCGACGCGCTTGCCGACCCGTTCGATCTCGAGATCGAACTCGAACGCGACGAACTGGCGACCTTGCTCGACCGCGCGCTGGCGCTGTTGCCCGCCGAGACTCGGGATGTCCTGGTGCAGAAGTATGTTGAGGAATCCCCGCACAGCGAAATCGCCACGCGCCTGGGCATGAGCGCCGGGGCGGTAGCGATGCGGCTGCAACGCGGCAAATTGGCCTTGCGCCGGGTGCTCGCCACCACGTTCCGCGACGAGGCGGCGGCCTACGGCCTGATCACCGCCGACCGTGTGTGGGACGAGACCCGGATCTGGTGCCCGCGCTGCGGCCAAGCCCGCCTGCTGGGGTTGTTCGATCCGCAGGCGGGGGCGTTGCAGCTGCGCTGCCCGTGTTGTCTACCCGAAGCCAATACCTTTATTACCAAGGTCACCTTGCCCGATGTGCTCCACGATATCAAGAGCTACAAGGTCGCGTATACGCGCGCGACGACGTGGGTGGCTGACTATCTGCGTCCCGGTTTTAGCCAGGGCTATGTCCCGTGTCTGGATTGTGGAGTTGCTGCGCCATTGCAGCGCGGTTGGCCCGCCGATACGCCGCCATCGATACAAACGCTGCGGGGGATACACGTGTCCTGTCCCGCCTGTGGCCAGATCGCCCATTCCTCGCTAAGCCCCTTTGTGTTTACGCATCCGGCGGTCCAACAGTTCAAGCGCGCACATCCGCGGCATCGCCTGCGCCCCGAGGACGAGATTGACTGGCACGGTCGCCCGGCGCTCGTCTTACCCATCGAGAGCGTCACGGAACAGGCGGGCATCGATATTGTCTGTGCGGCGGATACGATGGAGGTGCTCTATGTCGATTGACCATGTGGCCCAAACCCAGGCGACGCGGATCAATCGGCTGCCGCTCCTGGCCCTGTTGAGCGCCAATGCTATCTCGCTCAGCGGCAATATGCTGACGCAGGTTGCTTTGCCCTGGTTCGTGCTCGAAACGACCGGCAGCGCCGCCCAGACCGGGCTGACCGCATTTGCCGGCACGCTGCCGCTGGTGATCGGCGCGTTCTTCGGCGGTGCGCTGGTCGACCGGATTGGCCACAAGCGCGCCAGCATCATCGCCGATGTCATCAGCGGCATGATGGTGGCGCTGATCCCGCTGCTATATCACACGGTTGGACTCGCCTTCTGGCAGTTGCTTATCCTGGTGTTTCTGGGCGCGCTTCTCGATATACCCGGCGCGACTGCGCACAAAGCGTTGGCGCCGGAGCTTGCCGCCCTGGCCGGGTTGCGACTGGAAAAGGCCAACGCTGCATTTGCAACGATCGAGCGGGGATCACTGCTCATTGGCCCAATTTTGGCCGGAGTGCTGATCGCTAGCGTCGGCGCAAGCAATGTGCTCTGGATCGACGCGCTAAGTTTTGGCGTGTCGGCAGGGTTAGTCGGCCTGATCCCGGCGATGCGGTCGACCAAAACGCCGGTAACATCATCGGACCGCTATTTCGCCGATCTGATCGCCGGGCTGCGCTTCATTCTGCGTAGCCGATTGCTGCGCACAGTAGCTTTCACGGCGACTATCTCGAATTTTTTCCTCAGTCCGGTCTTCAATGTGATGCTGCCGGTCTATATCAATACCACCTATGGCGACGCGGCGCGGCTTGGACTCTTGATCGCCGCCTTTGGCGCGGGGGCGGTGCTTAGCGCAATTCTGTATGGGGTTATCGGCCATCGGTTGCCCCGCCGCGCACTCTTTGTCGGCGGGTTCGCCGTTTTTGGGCTGGTCATGCTTGGCATAGCGCTTCTGCCCCCCTTTGCCGTCTTATTCGGGTTGATGGCGTTGATGGGGCTGGCAAGCGGACCGTTGAACCCCATGATCTGGACTGTGCTGCAGGAGCGTACGCCGCAAGAGTTTCGCGCCCGCGTCTTCGGCACGGTGATGGCCCTGGCGATTGCGACAACGCCGCTAGGTATGCTGATTGCCGGGTACCTGCTCGAGATCTGGGGCGCTCAGATCAGCCTGTTGTTGAGCGCGGCGTGCTCGGTCGTCCTTGCCGCGAGTTTGTTCGTCAATCCGGCGTTGTCTGAGTTGAATGCGCTGCCGCATGCTGACGCTGACTCACAAGCAGCGCTACGCGATACAGCGTGAGAAAGAAGGAGGAATACCATGTGGGATAATGAATGGCGCATAGCCCAGGAACGCTGTACCACACTACGGCGTGAAGCAGCGGCGCGCCTGCTGCTCAAACAGGCGCGCGAGCAGCAGGCGCGCCGCCCGTCGTTGGGAAGCCGGATCTTGGATCAATTAGGGCGCTGGCTGATTGCCTGGGGATGGCGTTTGCGGGTGCGCTATGGGGTCTTGGAGCGGGCGGAGCGCTGATGCGTTGGAATGTTAGCATCCTTCGCCGCGCCTGTCCTGAGCCCTTCGGCTGCGCTCAGGACAAGCTTCCGAAGGGCTCAGGACAGGGGTTGGAACGTTGGCAAGTTATAGGTAACCGGGCGGAAAGCCAAACATCGGCGTACACGGCGGTTTCTCCACACAGAGCTGATAGACCATGTTTGCACTGGTTGCACTTGCAGTGTGTGCTCCGCGCATGAGGTAGGGCCGCGTCAAAATCAGATCCCGGCTTATGAAAGGCTCATATATGGTTCTTGACACTCAACAGCAGTGATCTAGCGTAGTGCCGCCTTTAGGCGATTTCATGGCAATAGAACCGCCTAAAGGCGGCACTACAAGGCTCTTTTCTTTTTACCGGTTTTGATCATCAAAATTCGATATATCCACACGATTTTGTGAAAATTCGTGTTATTCGTGGCAAAAAGTGAGCAATGATGCGACTTTGACGTGGCCCGCTGCATAGGGCCTGATGTGTTATTTGCCGTTTCTTGTGGTACCATGGTCAGGTCCGCATCAAGCTTTCGATATTGTGCGCCTATCACTACGCTGAGAGACTGTCTGAAAAGCCGCTGGCAAGACTGTCGGGTGCAGCGCATGGCGTCTATCCGTGGGGCGCAAGGATGTGCGGGCGCCGTACCTGACAGATCTCGTTTTTGTCACATACAAGAAAGGATTACGCGATGCTGCACGCACCGAACACCGATGTTGCTGCGCCTTGGAAACAACGCTTTCGCCTGCCCCTTATCTTGGCGGCCAAGATCGCTGTGACGAACCCAACCCGTGGCCTGGTGATCAGCAATCATTACGCCGCAGCCCTCGAGTTGCAGGCCTGGAATGTCACAACCGGCGCCTTGCGCAAGTTGACCAATCAAAACAGTGTTGTCGAGGGATGGATCGCACCCGATGGCCGCTATGTCTACTATCTCGCCGACCAGGGCGGCAATGAGCTTGGGCATCTGGTGCGACTGCCTTTTGAAGGTGGGTTAACCGAGAACCTGACGCCGGATTTGCCGCCCTATACGCTGCGTGGGGTGGGGTTTAGCCTGAGCGGCGCCCTTTTGGCGCTCAACCCGATCAATGCCAATGGCTTTCAACTCTATTGCGTGCCGCTTGGCCCAGATGGCGCCTTCGGCGAGCCGCGCCAGATCTACCAGAGTCCGCAGGAAGCCTGGGGCGCGCTGCTCTCCGCCGATGGCGCAATGGCGGCGCTGCAGTCAACGGCGCGGGCCGGCGGCAAACGCCAGTACACGCTGCTCGTGCTCGATACCGCCGACGGCGCCCTGATCGCTGAGCTGTGGGATGGGGCGGGAACGAGCGTCGAGCCGGTGACGTTCTCGCCAATCACGGGCGATCCGCGCATCCTCGCGACCAGCAGCCGGACCGGCTGGCTCCGCCCACTGGTCTGGAATCCGCACACGGGCGAGCGTGCAGATCTCCCCAGCGATCTCCCCGGCGAGATCGCGCCGCTGGACTGGTCCGCCGACGGGGAGCGCGTCCTGCTCTGCCAGATGCATCGCGGCGTCCAGCGGCTGCATATCTGGAACCTGGCCAACTCTACGACGCAGCAGCTCGATCACCCCGACGGAACATTTCACATCCCCCTGGTCGGTGTCGAGCGAACATACTTTGGACCAAACGATCAGATTGTGACCCTGTGGGAAGACTCAACGAATCCGTCTCAAGTCATCGCCCTGGACGAACGTACCGGCGCGCTCGCTGACACGCTGCTGGCGTCACCCGCCCCGCCTTCGCGGCCCTGGCGCTCGGTCACCTTCGCTTCGTCCGACGGGCAAGAGGTGCAGGGATGGCTCGGCGTGCCTGACGGCGCAGGGCCATTCCCGACGATACTCGAGATGCACGGCGGCCCGCATACGGCCACTCCAAATAAGTTTTCCCCGTCCAGCCAGGCCTGGCTGGATCACGGCTTTGCTTTTCTTACCATCAACTATCGCGGCTCGACCAACTTTGGACGCCAGTTCAAGGAGCAAATCTGGGGCAAGATCGGTCACTGGGAAGTCGAGGATATGGTCGCAGCGCGGATATGGCTGGTCGAGCAAGGCATTGCCCAAGCTGATGCGATTTTCCTCCATGGCGCTTCGTATGGCGGCTTCCTCACGCTGCTTGGTCTCGGTAAGCGGCCCGAACTGTGGGCTGGGGGCTGCGCCTTAGTCGCCATTGGCGATCCAGCTGTCAACTATGAAGACTCCTCGGAGGCGCTGAAGGGCGCCGTGCGCGCCTGGTATGGCGGTACGCCCGGAGAGTGCCCAGATGTCTATGCCGCTGCGGCGCCGATTACCTATGCGGAACAGGTCCGCGCGCCGGTGCTGGTTATCCAAGGGCGCAACGATACGCGCACGACGGCTCGCCAAATGGAGTTGTACGAGGCCAAAATGAAGGCGCTGGGCAAGACCATCGAGGTCGATTGGTTCGATGCCGGTCACCAAGTCGCTGACGTCGAACGATACATCAAGTTTCAGGAGCGGATGCTGGGCTTCGTGTATAACGTCCTCCGTTCCCAAGAAAAAGTCGCGCAGCGCTGAGGAGGATGTGTGGTGTTGTAGGGGCGGACTAGCGTGTGCGCCGGGTGCGGACGCGGCGCCGTAGGGGCAGACCAACGTGTCCGCCTAGGAGGGGCGTGGCATTGTATCGGGGCTGGAAACCGCGCCGCGATAGGCGTGGCGCACGGATTCGGGCGCGGCGGCGACTGAGCATGCCGAAGGCGCGCCGCCCCAAACATTCCCTAAAGGGTATGGAAACGGGGCAGCGACAAATTCGATGCATGGATGCGAGCGCGGCGGAAGCATGCGCCACCGACCGCTCACCGCCACTGAGCCAACATGCGGGGGATCATGCGAGGCTGAAGCCACCTATAATAAAATGTAGGACTGGGCGTTTGTTCGGCGCCTCGATGATAGCGTTGCTCACATTAGCGCAGCAGAACGGCAAGATCCACGAACTGGCGAGGTAACTTTTACAAGAGAGGATGTATGACCCGTGTCGCTGTGATTGGAAATGCAGGCGGCGGTAAATCAACGTTGTGCCGGCGACTGAGCAAAACGCTCAATATTCCGCTGTTCGCTGTTGATCGCATTCAGTGGAAGCCCGGATGGATGCCGGTGTCGTATGCCGAAATCAAGCAGCAGCACGACCAGATTCTCGCGCGTGATCGCTGGATCATTGACGGATGGGGGCCATTCGATATGATCGAAGAGCGCTTTGCCGCGGCAGATACGATTATATTCGTCGATCATCCCCTGCATATTCACTATTGGCGGGCCATCAAGAGGCAAGTCGCGTGCCTCTTTGCGCCGCGACCAGATGGGCCAGAGGGATGCCCGATGCTGCCAATGACATGGCCCTTGTTGAAGATGATATGGGACATTCACGCTACTGCACGACCAAAGCTGCTCAAGGCAGTTCGCCGCCATCACAATGACAAGCGCGTCTTTCACATCACGTCGCCGCGAGAACTGCGGCGGTTTGTGCTCCAGTATTGTGGCTCAGCATGAGCTGTTTTATTGTCTTCACCGGATTGCCCGGCGCCGGTAAGAGCAGGGTGGCCGAAGCGCTCGAACGCGCGTTGAACATTCCGGTCTTTGCCAAAGACTGGCTTGAAGCTGCTATCCGGCGCTGCGAAGAAGTTGGGTTTTGTACAGGCAGCCTTGTACAGGATGATACACTGCAAATCCGCCTGGCAGATGAACTCGATGTCGTTATAGTACCTCACCGTTCGCTGATTTTTTAGGCCTAAAATGAAATTTCTTCCCCACTTGGGCCTACACGTTATCGGAATGTGTAAAACGTTTCCGTAAAATTGGTCGTTATGTGGGGCGAAATGCCTTCCATACGGCTGGTTTTAACTCGCTTGTGGGGCAATTTCATGAACTAGTTCTGAAAATGAGCGAACGGTGAGAGTACAGGTCTCGGTTGTCAAAAAGGGTTCGGTCAAGTAAAATACCGCGGAATGTTGATGGTTTTACCTTGATACATGGGGTTACCACGTTGTGGTCGTCGTCTATGTGCATTCTGCTTGTCGCAACCTATGGCTTCGATCCCGCCTTTTCTAGCCGTCCTAAGCGCCTCCAGGCATGTGTGCTGGTCAGCAACCGTCACCAGATCGGCGCCTATGCCTCACCCAATTATATGGTGCGACACGTGTTGCTGCCGAAATTCATCGCGCTGCATCGCTGCTCAACCTGGGATTTCTTTTCACCGAAGGCGCTGTTGCACCTGCTTCTGGCCAAGCGCCTAGATATCGTGCATGCTCACCACTTGCGGAGTCTCCTGTTGCTGTGCGTGACAGATGGAGTGGTTGCGCCGAGCCGCTCTGAGGGATTCGGAATTCCCTTGATCAAGGCTATGGTCGTGAGTCGCCTCGTGCTGCATGAGCGGAACGGCCCGTCGGCGCCGTACGACGATCTGGCCTCGCTGGAGGCGGCGATTGTGCGGCTGCTACAGCATACAGGGCTCGCGCAGCGGTTGAGAGCGACTAGACAAAAGTATGCCAGCAAGCGGCTGGTACGGCTTTTGGAGCATTAGTATGCAGCGATCTGCGCGCCCCCGATTTGCTAGGACATGCTGGCATACGTCCCTCAAGGGCATCTGGGAGCGCGTACATTCTGCCCGTGTCGCGTTACCAGGTCGCGCAACCCCCAGTGCATTTTCGTCCGCGGGTACGCGCTCGATCTCGGTTCCAGACGCGATCGAGCATCGCAGCGTTCTGGCTGCAACGCCCCCCCGCGAAGGCTGGCGCTGGAACATCGCCGTCTTACTGGGCTATCTGGCGGCGACCATCGTGTTCACCTGGCCGCTGGTGCTCCACTGGCAAACTGGCGTGATCCAACACGGCAGTGCGCCCGTCGACGGCGGGCAGAATATCTGGGGACTGTGGTGGATCCGCCACGCCATTCTGCACGGACAGAATCCCTATGTGACGAGCTACCTCTTCTTCCCTGACGAGATCAATCTTTTCTGGCAAACCTTTAGCCTGCCAAATGCGCTGCTGGTTCTGCCTGTATTGATCGCCTCCGGACCGATCGTGGCTTTTAATCTGTTGGTGCTCCTCGCCTTCGGGCTGAGCGGGTTTCTCGTCTATAAAGTAGCGCGTGCGCTCCTCGATAATCGCGTTGCGGCGCTCTTTGCCGGTTTCATCTACGCGTTTGCGCCCTACCATATGCAACCACTCCTGGGCGGGGCGCTTGAGATTGTCGCCGTTCAGTGGATTCCGCTCTATGTGCTCCTCCTGATGGCAATGCTTTCCCGCCCAAGCGCTTGGCGTGTTGTGGCTGCGGCCGTTGCGCTGGTCATTACAACCCTATCGAGTCATTACTACGGTCTGTTTTGTGTCGTCTACACGATCCTGCACGTTGGGATTGCGCTGCTGCTCGTGCCTGACAGACGCTACTGGCTGGCTGTAACGGTGGGTGCTGCTGGCATTGCGATCATCTGGATCGCTGCATTAGTTCCGTTTGCCTGGCCGGTAAATGTGTTGCATACCAACGTTCCGGGGGATTGGTACAGTCGTCAGGTGTATCATTCCGTCGCGCTCGTGGACCTGGCGGCTCTGAATATCCAGCACCCGCTGTGGGGCGACTATGCCAGACAGTGGCTCCAGACGCTGCATCCATTTGGGGTGGAAATCGGCGTCTCACCAGGTGTGGTAGTCTATGCCTTGGTGCTGTATGGATGCGTGTGCTCCTGGAAGAAAACCTGGCCCTGGTTGCTCTTGGCGCTGCTATTGCTTGTGCTTTCGCTGGGGCCCGAACTCAAGATTGATGGCCGCCCGACCGATATTCCACTACCGTTCAAACTGCTGGATACGCTGAGCCCCTTCCGTAACAGTTCGCGACCGAGCCGTTTCGTGGCCGTGATGATGGCGCCTGTCAGCGTGCTGGCGGGATTCGGGGTTCAGGATGTTTGGAGACGGTCCGGTCGGTACGCGCTGCGGGTAGTGGCTGGCGTCGGGGTAGTGTTGCTGTGTGAATTGGCTGTCGCGCCGTGGCCAATTCTGCCGATACGCGTTGATCCGCTGTACGCGCGCCTGCACTACGAGCCCGATCTCGGTGGGGTGTTGGAGCTGCCGCCGCGAAACGACGACAGCCAGTATATGATGAACCAGATGTGTCACAGCAGACCGCTGGCCGGCGGGTATTTGGCGCGGACGCCCGATTATTCCCTGGCGGCCCACGACTCGACCGTGCGCCAGTTGTGGTACGCTGAGCAGCCGACGCCGGATGTCTTCGGTGCGGATCTGGCGGATGAACTCGCGGCGCTCGGGATCCGCTTCGTCGTTTTGAACACCGCCGACCTATCGTCGTCTGAGCTAGCACGCCTCCGCGCCCACTTAGATATTCCGAGAATTGTACCCTACGGTCAGAACGCACGTGTCGAGATCTACAAGGTCGTCGGTGATCGCGTTGGGCCCCTAATCCTCCCGCTGGATGGCTGGTATGCCGCGGAAACCGATGGCAGGCGCACGTGGCGTTGGATGCGCGAGACCAGCGAGCTGCGTGTCGTTGCGCCTCAGGACGCGGTCGTGTCGCTCACACTCGACCTGACCGCATACCAGTCGCCGCGACCGCTGGAGATATGGTTAGATGGGCGGCGCCTACGTCACGTCGTGGTTCCATCCGCACCACTTGAGCGATCACTGCGACTGGTACTCATCCTGCGTGCCGGTGAGCACCGCGTGACTCTGCGTAGCACGGCTGAGCCGGCCCTCGATGGCCGACACATCAGCATTTCAGCCCTTCGGGCGCAGATCGAACGTGCGTCACCGATCGGAGCGGATGTCAGGAATACACTGCCGCCTGACAATATGCCCACTATAATGCCCGCACTGAAGACGACCCTCTGCGCGGAGTCAGCAGCGGCGTCATATCACGAGCGAACCGAACCATAAGCAGTGCGACCTTATACTAAGGACTGAGGCAGGAAAATATTTAAGCGGGTGTGATGTACCGTTGTTGATGGACCGCTGGAATCCCGAAGCATCCGCTCTTGGGAATACATCTACACGTTGCCCCCCATTTTCCTCCTTGGGCAGTGACAGCTCTGCCTGTCACATCCATGTGATTTCCCCTTCAAGGCGCACTTATCACTGATGACGCTATTGGCGGGCTAGCCTCCCGACGAGGCCTGATCCTGACTAGATGGCCGAAGATCCGCATTACAGCGCTAGCTATACTACAACTAGTTGACACAACATCATCCCAGCCTGGCCCGACGAGACACCTCTGAACATAACGGATATTATGGCACTGACGCATCAAACTCCCCAAGCAGTACGATTCCCACAGAAGGTAGTAGATACGCATGCAAATGTGCTAATGCATAGTCTGCCGCGCGGCCAAACAAAGGCCTGACGGCTATGTGCAGCGCTTTCTGGGCTCATGCAAGTCGGTTGGTGCGATGGAACCTTTCAGCCCACATTTCGTACCAATAAGTAAGGATGACTTCTTCTACCAATCATACTCGCAGGAGAGAAGCGCATGAATGAGCTTCGTTTTGAAACCGGAGAATCTGCCTGGAAGAGACTATGCACGATTGGCGGAGTGGCAATCTTGATACTCTTCGTCTATTCCATCATCACCATGGTTGCCCTCATCGTGTTAGGAGGACAACCGAGTATCGCTGAAGAGGCTTTCACCTTATTGCAAAACAATAGGATTGTTGGACTCGTATGGCTTGATGTACTAACGGTTATCGTCTATATGCCGCTTAATTATCTTCTCTTTGCTGGCATCTATGTCGCGCTCAGACGGACCAATGGCGCCTATACCGCTCTCGCGACAACGCTTGCTTTTGTCGGTGTAACTCTTGTTCTTGCAACGCCTTCGGTTTTTTTCCATGGTCTACCTGAGTGACCAGTATGCAACTGCAGCAACAGAGGCCCGGCAATCTCTCTTGCTGGCAGCTGGCGAGGCAATCATTGCCTCAGATATGTGGCATAGCACCAGGGCCATCATGGGAGGCCTCCTTCTCCAAAGTGCTGCGGTGTTGTCTCGGTGGTCATGTTGCAGAGTAATGTCTTTAGCAAAGTTACCGCGTATGTGGGCCATGGGCTCGATTTAGCGCACATCCTTATTGGTTTCTTTGCGCCGGGCGTAGGGGTCATCCTCCTGGTAATTGCCGGTCCACTCTACCTGATATGGTTTCCCCTCGTCGGGCGCAGGCTCTGGCAGCTCGGACAGAGCGTCACAAAAGCAGAGGTACAACAGATTGGGAGTGTAGCGTGGCGCACATTTCGTTAGGCATCATCAGGATCTGATGAGCATGGAAAAGCGCAGACACGATTATCGCATTCGTAACATCATCGCTGTTTTTGCCCTTGCCGGGTTGGTGATAGCTGTCTACCTACTGTGGGCGCGCCCATACCAGCTTCATTGGGGCGCTTCAGACGAGGAAGTGAAACGACCCATGCCCGGGGATGAGCTCGATCTTACCCCGACATTCCTGGCTACCCGCGCGATCAGCATCGATGGGGCGGCAAAAGATATTTGGCCCTGGCTAGTGCAGATGGGGTATGGTCGCGCCGGATTCTATGGATACGACATTCTCGAGAACCTCGGTAGCGAGCGAGGAATTCGCAGCGCAGAGCATATCTTGCCGGAGTTCCAGAACTTCACGGTCGGCGACGAAGTCCCAATCAGCCCGGTCGCGCGCATGGTTTTCTATGCAATAGAACCCAACCAGTACCTGGTATGGGCTGGCACAACAGGCACTGGCGGTTTCACCTGGGCGCTCTATCCCATCGACGAGAACCATACCCGTTTGGTAAGCCGTATCCGCTGGACTCATCACTGGGCGCGACCGGACTTGCTTTCCCTCGAATTGTTCACCGAGTTCACCGATCATATTGCCGTCCGGAAAATCCTGCACGGAGTAAAAAACCAGGTCGAAGGACGCCGCGAACCAATGTTTCAGCAAAACATTGAGTTTGCCATCTATGTGGCGGTACTCTTGATTTTTCTTGTGGCTGCTGGACTGACGCTGCTCTGTACGCTCACCTGGAAAAGGTGGCTGGCAGGATTGGCCGCAGGTATGGCCTGGCTGATCACGTGGTATGCGCCAGTACCGATATGGATTGGAGCCCTATTGTCATTCTTGGTTCTTTGGGGTCTGCGTACTGCATTTCGCCAAACCTCCTCACAAAAATACACCTAACGACACACATATGATAGACGTTGCTCCACTACGCTTCAAAGCCCAACGGAAGTGCAGTTCATCGGGCGATCGAGGTGAAAAATGAACAATCAGCAAAGGATAATCACCCCAGGTGTTGTTATCCCACTGGTGTTCTTTGTTGTGGTCATACCATTCCTGCCGTTGCTGATCTCCTGGCGCTGGGACTGGTGGGAAGCCTGGCTCTATGCCATCGTTTATATCCTGGGCTTTGTCCTAAGCCGCGGGCTGGCGGCTCGGCGCCATCCTGATCTGCTTGCGGAACGGGCCCGCTCCATGCAACGTGCAGATGCCGAGTCCTGAGATAAACTGTTGGCCCCGCTAGTCGCCGGTCTGGATGCACGGTTTGACTGGTCGCCTCCGTTTAGTTTGCCAGTCAAACTAGTCGCGTTGGCCATTATTCTGGCGGGCTACACTCTGGGATCATATGCCTTAATCGAAAACCGCTACTTCTCTGGTGTCGTACGTATCCAGCGCGATCGCGGCCACCGGGTGGTATCGAGCGGCCCCTACCGTTGGATACGGCATCCTGGTTACGCCGGGGCGCTCCTGGCCTATCTGGCCACGCCAGTTTTCCTGGACGCCCCATGGGCATTCCTGCCAACGGTGTTTCTTGCGATTGCATTGCTGATCCGCACTGGGCTGGAAGATAGAACCCTTCAGGATCAGTTAGAAGGCTACCGTGAGTATGCAAAGCGGGTACAGTATCGGTTGCTGCCAGGGATATGGTGAAAGAATCGGTTTTACCACAGAACAATAAGGAGAACGAAATGGGCAGTCAAGTTCTGGTAGCCTACGCGACCAAGTACGGTGCAACCGCAGAGATCGCCGAGAAGATTGGTCAAGTGCTTCGTCAAGCAGGTCTGCAACCTGATATGCTGCCTGTGGATCACGTCAGCGACCTGACCCCATACAAAGCGGTTGTATTGGGCAGCGCAGTATACATCGGTCGTTGGCGCAGCGAGGCGGCGAGTTTCCTGAAGGCCAACGAGAAGGTGCTAGCTGAGCAGTTGGTGTGGTTGTTTTCAAGCGGGCCCACTGGCGAGGGCGATCCGGTGGAATTGATGAACGGCTGGCACTTTCCCAAGGCACTGCAACCCATTGCTGACCGCATCCGGCCCAGAGACATCGCTGTCTTTCATGGAGCATTAAATGTGGCGAAGCTGAACTTCGTTGAGAAATGGATGATCCGCAACGTCAAAGCGCCCGTCGGCGACTTCCGTGATTGGGAAGCGATCACATCCTGGGCCACATCGATTGCTGAGGGTGCTGAACGAAGCGGGACAGACGCAGGAAACGCACGATGAAGGCTTTGTTGCCTGATCCCTACGGGGTATGGGCTAGAGGAGGCGAGATGAAGCACAATCGAGACTACCATGTTATGCCAGTCAGCGTGAATCGCCGTATGGTGGCCGCCAGTGCGACGGTCGGCCGGGAGCATAACACTATTCACACGTTCACCGAGGTAGATATCAGCGCGCCGCGGCGCCGCATGCGCGAGCACCATGCGCGCACTAGGGAGAGTCTCTCGCTCACGGCCTATGTCGTCGCCTGTCTCGCCCGCACCGTCGCCGAGAACCCCATATTCAACGCGCTGCGCAAAGGGGCCGGCTCTTCCTGCTCGACGACGTGACGATCAGCGTGCCTGTCGAGCGTGAGATCGGCGGCCAGAGTGTGCCTGACATGCTTGCCGTCCG
>JAKSDJ010000363.1 GCA_022360155.1 Chloroflexales bacterium
AAACAGACCAATCTAGACTACAACCTAGTGTATCGCTTTGACCAGCAGGGGACAATGCTTTTTCACTATCCGGCTGGGGTGCGCTCAACGATCGGGGACGATTTCTCATTCCGCTCCTACTTTCAGCAGGCCCAAACATCGCGGTCACCGTTTGTGTCGGTGGGGCGCACTTCTCCCACCACAGCCAGGCCCGTTGTCAGCATTGTCAACCCGCTCTGGGACGAGGCCGATCGATTTCAGGGCCTTGTCGCGGTCAACATCGAGCTTCAGGCTCTGAGCCAAACTTTGTCCAACGTTGTCTTGCAGCAGAACGCCAACCCTCAGCTTGAAATCACTATCATCGATCCGCAGCGCAGTATTCTGGCCTCCCTCGATCCTGACTTGCTGCTGACCGATTTCGGGGCCGTCTTTCCCAGCCTGGCGCCGGCAACCTTGCCGCTGAGCGCCGGTAATGCCATTGGGACCGATGCGAACGGTCAGGAACATCTGCTCAGTTACGCGCCTGTGGCCGAAGCAGGCTGGTCGGTCGTGGTCAGCCGTCCCACCGAGGTCGCCTTTGCCACGCTATTCGAATTTCAGCGCGGCTTTGTGTTGTTGCTGTTACTTTATCTGGGCCTAGGGGTTTTGTTGTGGGCGGTTTTGTCCAAACAACTGATCAGACCAATCCAAGCAATCACGTCTTACATTCAGGATCGTCATCTTGAAGCGCCCCCACGGCATGCATCGGCCCACCCGCTGGCCGGCTATGCGGCCCGGTCTGACCAGGTGGGGCATTTAGGGCAAAGCGTGATCGACACGGAGCGGGTGATTATGGCCCGCCTGGACGAGTTGACGACCCTGCTCGAAACCAGCGCCGCCGTGACTGCCAGCCTGGATGTTGAGACCGTGCTGAGCACTATTCTGGTTCAGGTCGAGCAGCTGCTCAGCATCGATAAATCCGCCATCGCGGCCTACGATGAAAACGCGCAGCGCTTCAGGGTGAGCGCCAGTCGTTGCTTGTCGAGCAAGTACATAGCTCAGATGGCGCAATCGGATAGTCGTGAACGACTAGCCTGGCAGGCGCTTGAGCGTAACGAGCTGCTCCACATCTCCGATCTGCGCCAGCACGATGCGCCTGAGCGGATTGCACCCGGCGCACAGGTAGAAGGCATGCGGGCTATTTTGGTTCTGCCGCTCAAAACCATCCACGCCCAGCCATCGGTGCTGATCGTGTACAAAGCCCAACCCCATACGTTTACGCCCCGCGAAATCAACCTGCTGAGCAGCTTTGCCAATCACGCGGCGATGGCTTTGGAAAATGCGACGCTGTACGCTCGCAGTGATATTCTGCTCAAAGAGCAAACTCGTCGCCTGGAGGCGTTGGTTCACTCGCTGGGCGATGGTCTGGTGTTGGAGGATTTGACCGGCAATATTCGCTACGCCAACCGCTGGATGAGCGAGTTCACCGGTCTGCCCAGCGGCGTGATAAAAGCGAGTTCGATCGCTGGGATGCTTGAACATCTACACACCCAAGCCGTCACCACCAAACCGATGCCGGCCTCAGCCCAACCCAACCTTGAAAGCGGTCTCGTTGATGAGATTTTTGCTCTGCCTCACGCCAATCGAATTCGCTATCTGCGCTCCGAGGTCTTCGAGGTGACCGACGATGATGCCAAGGCGATTGGACAGGGATTGCTGCTGCAAGACATTACAACCGACTACGAAGTCGACCGGATGAAGTCGATCCTGATTTCTACTGTGTCGCACGAGCTGCGCACGCCGCTGGCCAGCATCAAAGGCTACGCCTCAACGCTGCTGGCCGACGACGTGGAATGGGACAAGCACGAGCAACAGGAGTTTCTCGCGATCATCTCGCGCGAAGCCGACCGGCTCAACCGGCTGGTCGATGAACTGCTCGATATGTCTCGGCTGGAGGCCGGGCGCTTGAAACTGGAGATGGTTCCCTGTGAGTTGCGCTCGGTGATCGCACGGGCGGTCGCGCAAGTTCAGCCGTCACCGCGCGACCGGCTGCGGATCGACCTGCCGGCTGACCTGCCCGCCCTACTGGCCGATCCGCAGCGGCTGGAGGTCGTTATTCGCAATCTCGTCGAGAATGCTGTCAAATACGCCGACCCGGAGACGCCGATCAGCATTTCGGCGGAAGCCGACAATGGGGCGGTGGTGGTGCAGGTCTGGGACCAGGGTCCAGGCATCCCGGAAATGCATCGCCAGAACATTTTTGACACCTTCTATCGGATCGACGATGGTCTGCCTCGCCAGTCCGGTTGGGGGTTGGGGCTGGCTATTTGCCAGGGCTTTATTCAAGCGCAGGGCGGCAGAATCTGGCTCGAACCGCAATCGGCGGGCGCTTGTATAGCCTTTTCGCTGCCAGTGCAGACAAAGCAGATTGAGACATAAGAAGGAGCGGTCGTTATGAATAGAATCTCCGTCCTCGTGGTCGATGACGAACAAACCCTGCGCGAGTTCATTAGCCGGAATTTGCAGAAGCGCAACTATGAGACGCATGTGGCAGCCAATGGCCTCGAGGCGCTAGCTATTTTTCAAGCCAACATCATCGATCCGGTGATTATGGATCTCATGATGCCGCGTATGGACGGGATTGAGACTATTCGGCTCATTCGGCAGTCAGCGTTGACGCCGATTATCGTGCTCTCAGCGCTGAGCGAAGAGCAGCACAAAGTGCAGGCGCTCAACCAGGGAGCGGACGATTATCTGACCAAACCCTTCGGGGTGGATGAACTGCTGGCTCGCGTCAACGCGGTGATGCGCCGGGCCAAATGGGGCGACGCTCAGCATCACCGTGAGCAGTTGGTGTACGGCGAGATTGTGGTCGATAGGGCGAGGCATCAGGTCACAGTGCGGGGGCGACCCATTGAGCTAACGCCCACGGAGTTCAATTTATTGCTGTACTTCATGGAGCACGCCAGCAAAGTCTTACGCCATGAAACCATTCTGCGCAGTATCTGGGGGCCAGAGTACGGTCAGGAAGCCGAGTATCTGCGGGTGTATATCGGCCGGTTGCGTCAAAAAATCGAACTCGATCCCGCCAAACCGCGCCATCTTCTGACCGAGCGCGGCATCGGCTACAGTTTTGAGCCATAGGCGACGGTTTCGATGATGTTCAGGTGGCCGAGGGCGCAAACCCAAAATGTCGTTTGTACTCCCGGCTGAACTGAGCCGGGCTTTTGTAGCCGACCAAATACCCCGCTTCGTTGACGTTTTTGCCGGCTTTGATGAGTTTTTGGGCCTCATATAGCTTCACAGATTTGGCATACTGCAAGGGCGACATATGCATCACATTTCTAAAGTTTTGGTAAAAGGCTGTTTGACCCATATGAACCATCCCAGCCAATTGTTCTACGGATATGGTTTGATCCAGGTTCTGGTGAATGTATGCCACCGCTTTTGATATACGCTGAATTTCACCTCCTTGCTGCAAGAGAAACCGCAACTCGCCGCCTCGCTCATTGCATAGGAGGCGATAGTAAATCTCATTCACAATCGAGTCACCCAACATGGCCGCATCTCTGGGGTTGGCCAGTAATTTAAAAAGTCGGATGAACGGATCGAGTAGATTATCGTTCAATGGGATAGAAAAGATACTGGATGGATCAATAGAAGCTGGTTTAGCCGCAGCGCCATCGATCCGGTCAACCCGTACAAGAACATCAACCATCCGACTCAGATCTACTGCAACGCCAGCGGTCAGGAAAGGCTTATCTGGGCTGGCTTCAACAACCTCCACTTCCACAGGCATTGGATACAACAAAACCAGCACATTTCCGGCGCTGAAATCGTATTTTTGATCCCCCACGAAACAGATTTTTCTCCCCTGTCCGACAATCCACATCACTGGTTGGTCAACAGTCGATTTCCTGCTTTGGGTTGTGGATATCTTGAAGGCGCCAAAGTTTTCAATGCAGGTCAAGTTCAGATTCTCTTGTGGGGAATGTTGTTGCATAAGGCTAACAAACTTCTCAAATGTCTTGTGTTGATAAGTCATGCTCTTTACCCTGATTTCACGGCATCAGCATCAGCTTCACAAACAATGATCCGGCAGGATGATGTATGCATCCTGCGAACAACATTATAGTGAAACTCGACCTATGAAGCAACCAAAACTTCATACTTGCGTAGGATTATGCAAGCTTGATGAAGATATGTGTATTTGTTTCTTCAGTTTTATTTAATATGATAAATAAAACCACCACAGATCATCCAGTCATAACGAATGAGTAATGAGGAGTTCATACTATGGCCATCAACGACTTAACCAACAAGAGCAAACCGTCAGACCCAGGACGCCGTCGTTTCTTGTTTGGCGCCGGCGCCGCTGCTGCTGCCGCCGCAGGAGTGGGATTTTCCGCATGCAGTCCCACCGCCCCCGCCGCTCCTACCGCGGCTCCCATCACCGGCGTTGGCGCTGAGAACAATGAGCAACAGCAACAGGAGCAGGAATTTGCTGGGAAATGCGCGTTTATCACCGGTGGCGCCCGCGGCATCGGCTTCGCAACTGCCGAGGTTCTGGCCCGTGCGGGTGCAAACATTGTTCTTTATGATGTCGCCGAGCAAATCGAACACGTTAGGTATCCGCTGGCCACCGCCGAGGATCTCGCGAATGCCAAAACAGAAATCGAAAGCCTGGGCGTTGAGTGCATCGCCATCCAGGGGGATGTTCGAAATGGCGCTCAGCTAAAAGAGGCAATGGATCAGGCGGTAAGCGAGTTCGGCAGTCTTGATATGGTGATTGTCAATGCCGGCATCACCCAGGTTGGTCCGCTGGATATCCTCAGCGAAGAAGAAGTTGCCATTGTGTTGGACGTTAATCTGGCTGGAGCCATAAAAACGTTACAGGCCGCCATTCCGATTATGCGCGAACAGAACAGTGGTCGTATCGTCCTGATGTCGTCCATTACCGGACGAGCCGGCAGTGCTGGTTTTCCTGTCTATTCAGCGTCGAAGTGGGGAATGATCGGCTTAGCCAAGGGCACAGCTCAACTGTTGGGATCCAATAATGTGACCTGCAACGCTGTCTGCCCATCTTTAGTGAACACCAAACTGCTCGACAACGACTATGTTCTTGAAGCCCTTCTCCCGGATAGCCCAACCATAGAAGCGTTCAACGAAAGGGCGAAACAGCGTCACTTGCTGCCCGTCGGGCTTTATGAGCCGATCCATGTGGCCAATACGATCCGGTTTATTTGCAGTGATGCGGCTGCTTACATATCCGGCGACGTTTTTGATATCCAGGCAGGCAGCAGCGCTCTCAATACCGCATAGGGCAAACTAAAGGAGCCAAAACAATGAATACTATCGTCATTACTGGGGCTAGTTCAGGGATTGGCAAAGCAACGGCCAAATACTTTGCCGGGAAAGGCTGGAAAGTCGCCGCGACGATGCGCAAGCCGGCGAACGAAACCGAGTTAAACCAGCATGACAACATATCGCTGTATGGCCTGGATGTGACCGATGAGGCATCGATTGCCAACGCCGCCGAGCAAATCCTCAACGACTTTGGCGCCGTCGATGTAGTGCTGAACAATGCCGGTTACGGCTTGCTTGGCCCATTCGAAGCAGCTACGCCAGAACAGATCAAGCGGCAATTCGATACCAATGTCTTTGGTCTGATGAGCGTCACCCGCGCCTTTCTGCCTCATTTCCGGGCCAACCGGGCTGGCTTGTTTTTGAATGTGTCGTCGATTGGGGGACTCGTCACCTTTCCCCTGATGAGCCTGTATCACAGCACAAAATGGGCCGTGGAAGGTTTTTCGGAATCGCTTTCTTATGAACTGGGAGAGTTGGGGATTCGAGTCAAAATTATTGAACCGGGCGGTGTCGCCACAGATTTTAGTGGACGTTCATTGGTGCTTGCGGGTAAAGAAGGCTTAACTGCCTATGATGAAGTCATGGGCAAATTTCAAGCCAATCGCGCCAAATTTGGACTGAATGCTAGCACCGCTGAATTCCTGGCCGAGGGCATATACGCTGCGGCCACGGATGGTAAAACACAGTTACGCTACTTGATCGGCGAAGATGCGGAACAAACCTATGCGATGCGGCAACAGGCTGGCGATGACGCCTTTATCGCAGGGATGAAAGAACGAATCCTGACCTAATTCGTCAAACGCCCTTTCACCCCCACGTGAAAGGGCATGATTCGTCTTAACTTGTTTCGATCAATTTATGATTGAGGAGGATGCACCTGATGAAAGACTTCGAAGATAAGGTTGTTGCTATTACCGGTGGCGCAACCGGAATCGGCTTCTCATTTGCCAAGCAGTTTGGGAAAGAGGGTGCAAAAATCGTTATCGCAGCACGCCGCGAAGAACGGCTGCAAGCGGCTGTGCAGACGTTAACCGAAATGGGAATCGAAGCAAAATATTTCATATGTGATGTCACGAAACGTGACAGTGTGGAAGCCTTTGCCGACTTCGCCTGGAATGCATTCGGAAAAGTCGATGTGATTGTCAATAATGCGGGAGCCATGTTACAGGGAATCCCCGTAATCGATCTGACCGTAGAACAATTCCAACACGTCTATAACGTGAATATCTTTGGCATTGTGAACGGATCTGCCGTGTTCGGCAAGCGATTTATTCAACAGGGAACCCCTACCGCTATCTACAATGTTGGTTCCGAAAACTCGCTGTTCAATGGTACGCCAATGGGAGCGGCATATGTATCCAGCAAGCACGCAGTCCTTGCCATTACAGAAAGCTTAAAGCAAGAAGTACCTGATTTCATTGAGGTCGGGTTGATTTGTCCTGGCTTCGTACGGTCGGAACTGAACGATGCAGAGCTTATGCAATTGGGCATGGATGCCGATCAATATACATCGATTGCGATGGAGCAAATTAAGGCCGGGGAATTCTATATTGTGTCCCACGCTTACAACATTGTGCGTATCAACGAACGGCACGATGCGATTGCCAAAGCGTTTGAGCAGTACGCACCGCGCTACGAGGGTGATAACGAATTTGATGTGTGGACACTATACACCAGGCTGATGGAAACATCAGGTAGCGAATAATCCGTCTCTTAAGTAACTGAAATTGGGCCAGCTTGAAATATGTGGGAAGAAAACCGACCTTCTTCCATTTTTCCGGGGGAAGGTCAGGCATAGAAGATTTTAATGAAGGATGATATCAGGTAACGTACCGTGTGCCTGAAGGCAGCGGCTTTGCGCTGGCGCTACCCGACCGTCGTCGAGCATCCGAGCAGTGCGGCCTCGTTACCCAGGCCCTGTCGAGGCAAGCCCCGGCAGCGAATGCATAGCCGGAAAGGATACGACCTTGCAGCTTTTTACCCAACCGAGGTTTCCCGATTGGAACCTCCAAAGCTCAGTTCGTAACG
>JAKSDJ010000875.1 GCA_022360155.1 Chloroflexales bacterium
CCTGGCGCGACGACCTCACAGAGAAACCGGCTCAATACGCCGCGCTTGGCGTGCAAGAGTACTATGCGTATGACCCGAACGACCCGCCATACTGGCCCAAGATGCAGGGCCGGCTGCGCGGTTGGCGGCGGGTCGGTGCGCAGATGGCGGAGCAAACGCACGACGCGCAGGGTCGGCTGTGGAGCGCGGAGTTGGCCAGTTGGCTGGCGCCGGACGGCGCGCTGCTGCGGTTGTACAATCATGACGGCCACCTCCGCCTGACCGAGGGCGAAGCCGAGCGCGTCGCCAAAGAACGCGCCTGGGCGAAGTTACGGGAGCTTGGGATCGACCCGCACGAGTTGTAACCCCCTGACCCGGTGCGACGCAACGGACTTCGGCAATAAATCGCTGATGCGCCTGATTACCGCGGATCCGTCGCGGCAAGCCCACAGAGTGGATCGACCCTTCGCCCCACTCCGCGGGCTTGAAAATGAACGTTCAAACTCCTGTCCTGAACCCTTCGGCTGCGCTCAGGCCTGGCGCAGCTGAAGGATGCCAACATGCTAACCTGCGAACTGGTAGTCTGCCAATGCGCCACTGCTTGTTTCATGTTAGCCCCTATGCGCAACGCGCACAACACACCTGTAGCGACCTGCTTCATTTACCCCAATCAGTAAACGCTAGCTCCAGGCTCTTGTCACTCTCCGCTGACAGTCCCGCAATAAGACAAAAAAACGGGTGACTCTGTTTCACCCGTTTGAACGTTCTTAAGACCGATTGTCATTCGCTATAGTGCGTATGTCGATACGACATCTTTGCCAACCTAAGTTCAAACCATAAGAAGGAAGGAAGATGTTCCACGCACGCCATCGTGTCAAGTTGCTGTTCTTGATTATTCCAATGATCCTTGCAAGCTGTAATCTCTTGGGCGTTGCCGGAGAAGATGAATTAACTTCCATTGTAACGACAGATGAACAAACGCCAGCCGACCAGCCTGATATTCAAGCAACGGTTGAAGAGCAGGTGCAAGCGACACTGCAAGCGCAGGCCGCCCTCGCGCCAGAACTGCCCACGCCGACGACCGCACCTGCCAAGACTGCCGAACCAACAGCAGCGTCTAGCGCTACTCCAGAAGCAGCCGTTCCATCGAACGAGACGGCAGCAGTGCGACAGGCGCCAGTAGGCGACGGTGAAGGCATGCTCATTGCGATGAGCGCAAATGGTCTCGCCAGTGTCCTGACCAATGCAGGGTGGATTGAACCACAGATCAATGTACGATTTTACGAAACATGCTCCGACTCTTCTTCCTTCGCGGAGTTTGATGGCAATGGGAATGGGTGGTTGATGTGCGGCAATGTTGGGACATCGAACGACGGTGTGGCGTGGAGCCAGCCAGAGCATCGCTTTAATAGCAATCTGTTTTCTGACCCCTCGGGCAGGATCTGGTCCGTTGGCGGCGGACAGGCGCTGCTTATCCAGCTGGAAGGAACGGCTCAAACCTTTAATGCGGCAAGTACGGCCGGTGAAGGGCGCCTTCCCTTCCGGACCATGGCGTTCGATTCAAATGGCACTGTTTGGTTAGACGGATTGGGCTCGAATGCGAGTAAACTCGTTTCTTTCGACGGCGAAACCTGGACAGCCTATGGCGAGGATGTCGGTCTGACCTATGGCGCTGGGCCAGACGTGTTATTCCTCACCTCGAAAGGCGAACTACTTGCAGGCGTCAGGGGCGGCGTGTATATCTTCGAGAATGACGCCTTTCGTGAGTTTATTCCCAACAAACAACTCGTCGATCTGATTGGCGCTTATAGCTTCATCAGCACCATCCACGATATCATCGAACTCCCCGGCGGCGACATTTGGATTGCAACAGAAGAGGGTGTTTTTGTCTGGAATGGCGCCGAGGTACAGATTCTTGGTTGACAAAACGGCTTACCTAGCAATGCTATACGCGACCTAGATCTGGATGCGCAGGGCCGGGTGTGGGCCGCAACATCTCACGGCATCGCGCTGCAGAACGGGTATAGCTGGCAGGTTGCGGTACCGAGCACGTCTGGTTTGATCGACTCGGACATCAAGGCGATTGCTGTCAAAGGCGCTCCGGCGCTACCTCCAGCCGAGGCCGAAGTAAAGAACAATTACAGGTCGTTTGGTACAAGGCGGACAACCCATTGCCAACTCTTATGTTCAGTTGTGTAGTGAGGCTATAGGGCTTGCCCGCCGCATCAACGCCGATACGCCCTGCGGCGACCATTTTTACAACCAGGTAGTCCAGACCGATGGCGAGGGTACATACCGCTTCGAAAATGTTCCGATTGGCACATATGGGATAGCCGCGCTAGGCAGCGAGCGTCGCTGGTATATCCCTTCAATACTGTATATTATTGCTCTGGAGCCGGGGCAAACAGTCATAGAAGACCTTGTCTTGGAAGATAACGTATTACGTTAGGTGTTTCATCGCGTCTGGACGGTAGTCATCGAGCCGACCCGTGCGGATGAGTTCGGCAATGGCGAGGACGCGCAACCAATCAAGAATGTACCGATGGATCGCTGCCAGCGACTGGCGTCGGCGATCGGGCCGAGGGGGAAAACGCCCGGCGCCCCGGGTTGCCGCGACTGGGCCGCTGGCAGATAGAGTCGGGTCGTCACCGGCCAGGCAATGGTGCGCTCCGCGTAGATCAGGTTGACAGTGACCTGGCAGGTGTCGACTTTGCCCAAGGCTCCAGCATACTGCCGTGCCACCCCGACCGAGGCCTTCCCCTGCTTCGGAAAGCCCATATCATCAATTATCACCACGCCATCACCCTCGGTCGCTAAGGTCTGCAGGCGGGCAACTCGTTGGGCGTTGAGGGCCGCTTCGTCCCAGCGCATGGTTGTCAGCAAGCCTTGGAGCGACTGTTCGGACGTGCCAGGAACCACTTGTGCCATGGTATCGCAGTTCTTATTGGGATGCTCGGTCAGCAACCCGGTCAGGTACCGTTCCATCGCGTGCCGGCTTTCGCTCCGGTGGAAGTGCATATGGAGCGGCGCCAGAAAGTCTGCTAACGTGGCCAGCGGTTCGCGCGGTGCATGTGGAAGACGCGGTGTAGGTATCATATCCCTATGCTACCACGTCTGCTCATAAGTGACAAAGTAGAGTTACGGCATTTTCCGTATGAGGCAGCATGCCGTCACGGTTTATGCTATGCTGCGTCAGCATTTCGCCCGTCCCTATAAGGAGCACAATATCTCGATCTATCCCATCGTGCTCTGCTCGTATCCGACGCCGCGCACGCCAGTCGCCGCGTGGCATCAGGTGGCATTTCCGCACCACATGGTGCTCGACTTTCACTGCCAAGTTGTTCAATTGAACCGGCTGGACTGGCGGACCTATGCCCAGCATCCCAATCCGCTGGCCGTCGCACTGATGGCACGGATGCGGATTGCCCCCGCCGACCGGGTTCGAGTCAAGCTCGAATGCCTGCGACTCTTGATCGGCTTGGGGCTCGACCCGGCGCAGCAGCGCCTGATTGGGGCCTTTGTCGGGATCTACCTGCCCTTAACAGCCACAGAAGAACAGCAGTTTCAGCAGGTAATTACGGCATTGATGTCCACAGAACAGGAGGCAGTGATGGTGTTATTGACCGAATGGGAACAGGAAGGTCGCGCCGAGGCGACACGGAGTCTGGTGCTACGGCTCGTGGCGCGCAAGTTTGGCCCATTGCGTGTGCCGCTGACAGAACGACTCATCGCTTTGTCCCCCGAGCAACTCGAAACGCTGGGCGAGGCGCTGCTCGACTTCACCAGCCCGGACGAACTTATGGCCTGGCTCGACCAAACGACCGCATCCTGACACAAGGTTGGCGGGCGCCCCGCTACGACCGATGCCAGCCGATCACTGGCATTGCCACGCCGTTCAGACTCTATCCAGGCGGCGTGGCGATGTCTTGGGGTGCGCGGCGCGGCGATGGCCTCTCTCCATGCTGTGCGCATTTCATTTAATGTGCAATACTGCGCTTCATTTGCTCGATGCTATCCGCTTCGGCTTGTTTACAGATCATGCCTAGCTGCTCTAGAAGCTCTTCTTGTTGATCATACGTGATACGCCACTCGCCTAGACCAGCGAGGATCACGCCGTGGGGACGACAGAGGTCGATAGTTAGGATAACCATCCTCGGCTCGATCTGGACATTTACCGCGAACTCGATTGTTTGCTCCTCGTCCATCGCATCCTGCGGATAGCATGTGAGATAGGCGCAGGTGATGCCATTGGCATTTGACCACGAACCCAGCGCGAGTTGCGTATCGGCGCCACTTGAGTCGTTCAGATAGCACTGGAAAGCTTCGGCAAGCCGTTGCACGTAGACATCGAGAAGGCGTTGAATAGAGCCTATGTCTGCGCGCCTAGCCTTCATTGAGCAGGACGGTTCGAAAGGTCAGCGAGACGCGGCGTTGGCGCGGTACGCGCTGGCCTGCATACCGATCTGATTGGCGTGCCGGAATGCCATGCGCCCATTGATAGCGGGCGGCGTCGCATAAGACCAACAGGCTGCCCGGCGCCAGCCAGAGCGATGCCACGGCCTTGGCGGCAGGGGTGGTCAGGCGCATTTCGCATCCGGATCCCAGACTCACCGAGAGGATAGTCGCGCCGAAGCACGGTATGCAATCGATGTGCTTAGCGATGCCTTGGCCGGGCAGGTACTCATTGACGATGCCTTGGTCCGGCAGGGCGGTGGCGAAGCCCTCCTGATGCAGGCGGCAGGCGAGATTCTGGAGCCAGGGCGGAAAGGCGGCAGCGCGTAGCGCCGAGGTGACTGTGCGGGCCTGATAGTCATAGCGATAACCATAGTGCTGGACGCGCCGGCGCAGCGTGGCGTCCCACGGCTGCTGGTCAATCTGCTGCAACAGAACGGTTGCTGCGTCGGGCGCAATGTAGTCAGGCACATAGGTCAATCCCGGAATAGCAGCGGGCGGGATGGTTGTGGTAGGTAGGCCCTGCGGTGAAGACATATGATCTTGTTCATTCATTGGTCGATCACTTTCTACACTGCGACGATCACAGATCGATCGGGCGTCGCTCGTCATTGAGCCTGCCATGATATGGCGTCGCACTCCTGGAGCTTTATCACACGCTCAATCACGCATTCTCTTGCTATCGGCCCACAAGAACATGCCCAACTGCTCGGCAAATGCGACTGTGTGACTCGCATCGCCGCTATACAACGACACTTCCTCGCCCGAGGTCAATTGGCAAGTCACGGCATGCATACGTGTATTTACCGGCCCTATCTGCCATTCCTCAATTGCATACAACGGATATTCCCGCACTCGCAGCCCCAACAGCCATCGTTCCTTGAGAACCAATTTCCCCAGACGTTTGTCAATCAAGCATTGCTCCATCCGCCGTATTGCAAATAACCAATAGATCCAGAACAAACTCAAGATCCCAAGACCAATACTGCTGAACGACCGCGTAGTGGCCAAAAACACAACAGCTATTACTATTGCAAGAAGCAGCACCGTCCAAAGAGGCAATAACCGTAGCAATGCTTGTTCCCTAAAATCGATTTCATCAATAGTTTGGCGTATGACCTGCATTGTTCTCCCATTTTAGCGTCTCAAGCCGCCCAGCACAATGTCGCACACCTTGGCCGCATCCGCTCCGCCTATCCACGAGAATTGACGCCGCAGACGGCAAGAGCGCCCATCGATTCGGGTACGGAGCGCCGTGCATCTACGCCGCTCTTGGCCGACAGAAAAGCGCATGGCGACAACATCGTACCACGCTTGAGCGGATAGTGCGACATCGTGTCGTCGACGCTGTAGGGCTTCGTCGAAGAGGAATCATGTGCAGATAAACCGCAAGACTGCCGCCGATTGGCAGCTATCTGCGGCACATTGGCGTGCATGTGCGTTATCTGCGTGCTATTGTAGGAGTATGTGCGTGCAGCGCCATCATGTGGCTACTATCACCACACCGCCAGAAACACCCCAATCAGCATGAGCTGAACTGTCATCACCCCCAGCATGAGCAGAATCAGCCGCCAGGATATGCTGGTGTCAAGCGGACCCGATTGGGCTCCGGCAGCCACGCTTGGGCCGGTGCCTGCACCCATGCGGGGAGCTGCACCGGTACCGTGGCGACGTCGCGGATCATCAACTGGAACCTGGGCCGGCTCCGCGGTGGGGCGTTGCTGCGCCTGGAAGGCCGACCACGAGATGCGCAACGGGGCATGTCCCAGGCGGAACGGCAGCATTGGCGCCAGATAGAGGCCGTGATCATCAATGCCGACCACCAGATTATTGCGATAGGACAGGCTTCCAACTCGCCCGCTGACCCCGCGCGTTACGCTGGCGGGCGTGGGGCTGGATACGCGATAGCGCTGGGCCAGGATCGCCCACCCGCCGATGCGCCCCAGCAGGATGAGCACCGGCGGCGCGCTCAGGACAACGAGGCTGGCGACAAAAAACCACAGCGGATCCAGTTGAATCACGGAGTACCTCCTTCAACTGGAGCAGACGACGCTGGCGCGGGTGGCGGCACAAGCTCGATCAAGGTCGGCAATTCCGCAGGCGGCGCGTGCGCCGGAATTTTCAAGCGCCGCGCCCGCAAGCCGCCACACTCGATGCCGGTATCATAGAAGGCCTCGTTCGGCTGGAGCGGCGGAACGTCTGGCGGGCGGGAGCACCACGCCGTGGGCGCCTGGTCCATCACCTGCCACTGCGCGGGCGAGAGCTGGAAAACCGTAGAACTCTGCTCGTGGGCGTCGACTGTGAATGCGGGACCGCAGTTGCCAAGCGTGAATTTGAGTCATTGCCAAGGCTTTCATTAAAGCAGATCTCCGCGCCATTCCCCACGGGAGGCAGTGGAAACCGCATAATCATAGCCGAGGAGCCTCTGCTAGCCAAGACCCGAACCGAAAGTAGTTCGTGCTGTCGCCGGTAGCTCATCCACAAACTCACGGCGCAAAACACGAGCGGTATCAGCGGCAAGACGATCCAAGGCGCCAGTAAGGTACGCCACAATCATTGACGCTCTCCGCCATGAGGCTGGGCTTGGCGCAGCAGAAGCGGAGCTTGACTGAGTCGCAGAAGCACAGGCAGGTGTTTCACGGATCAAACGCACTCTGTTGACGTAAAAGCTATCGTGTAGCAGCGCAGTATACATCATCAAAAGGAGCACAGCCGTATGGATTGGCACAAATGGCACACGGCGTATGGCGACTCGGCCACCCTTCAGGCGCGGCTTTGCCTCGTGCGTATCCATATTGCGCACGCCCTAGAGGCAGTTCCCAATCTCGCTATTCGGCTGATCAGCGTGTGTGCGGGCGATGGGCGCGATGTCATTGGTACGCTCATCAACCACCAACGTCGCTCACACACCACAGCCTATTTGATAGAGATCGACTCGGCATTAGTGGCGCAAGGCGCTGCTGCGCTGAGGCGGTGTGGACTGATATCATATGTGCAGTTCCTCTAGGCCGACGCAACACATGCTGCTACGTATCACGACATTGCTCCTGCGGATGTACTCGTTGTTTGCGGCGTGTTTGGGAATGTCAAAGATTCCGACCTCACCCTCGGGTTTTATGGTGGCGACTCATATGTGTCAAGCGGCCCCATGCCCCCATATTCCCGAAGGCAAGCTGTTTGAGTTCACGGGGTACGACCGAATGATGGCCTCCTGACCCTGAACGACAGACAAGAGCTCTCGTCTTTAGTTCTGCCGGTGCTGATTTTTGGCTCGCAGGATTGCCGGATTTGTGCGCAATGCACCACAACGCTAGGACTTGTCTGCCAGCGTTGTGGTCGCCCGTTGAACCGGAGCGCGACCGCAAGACTCTGCCTGGGATGCGGCCAGTATCACGCGCGGCGCGACCGCGATCTCGTC
>JAKSDJ010000175.1 GCA_022360155.1 Chloroflexales bacterium
ATGACTGGAGCGCTGCGTTCGCAACAATTTGCACTCGAAAAGCTGGTTGCGGCTGCATTGGAAAAGCAAGAAGCCGGTGATACGCAAGGTGCGATCGAAAGTTACGAAAAAGTTGTCAATGCTGGACTGGAACGAGCCGATGTCTTTTACAGCTTGGGTTTGCTTTACCAAGAGCATAGCGATCATCAGAAAGCTGTCACTGTGCTTACCCGCGCAGCGATGGATCCGGAATACGCGCTTTCGTCACACTTTGCTTTGGGCAGCTCTTATAAAGAAATGAACCAATTGCCCCAGGCGGCGCAGGAATACGAGAAGACGATCCGCTTGGTCGATCTGGAGTCGATCGGTAAGACTGAAGCTGATGATTTGGTTCAGATGTACGAAAATGCAGCCGGGATCTATGAGCAGATCGGCGATATTGCCCGTGCGGCGACGCTCTACTCGACCTTGGCGAATTTCCTCCAAGGGAAGCGCTGGGGCAAGGAACGCGCCGCCGAGTTTAGCCAGCGTGCTAAACACCTGACCGAGCGCAACATGTTTGCGAAGCTGCGCAATTTGGGCGCCGGCGCGCTGGCGCCGCTTCCCGAGCCGGAACCGCCGCCGCCAACAGAAGAGATGCCGCAAACCTGGGGCAAGATCCGGCCAATTACCGATTTTTTGCGTGCCGACCGCGATTCGGCGCCCAAGGATAGCCCGGTTATCCCTGTCGAGCCACCGCCCTCGCTTGATCCGCTCGATGTACTGGATACGCTTCCGGCTCCGGAAAAACCCGCGTTTGCTCCAGTTATGCCGCTTGATACCACAGGGCTCGATGAACAAATTGAGCGTTGGGTGATCGCTAGCGAAAAATATATCGAACAGGGTCTGCTCGAAGCGGCGCTGGATGCCTGTCATGAGGTCATCCGCCTCGATATGACCTACTTGCCTATCCATCTGCGGATGGGAGAGATCTATGAACGTCAGGGACGCCCCGAAGAGGCATTGACGAAACATCAACTCCTGATCGACACTTACATGGTTCGCGATGAGCCAACGAAAGCAATCGATGTCTATTTTCGATTGATTGACCTGTCGCCCGACACAATCAATGCCCGTACACGCCTAGCTGACCTGCTCAAGAATGCTGGTCGCATCGCTGAAGCGGCTGAACAACTTGTGGTCGTTGCCGCGACTTACTTTCGCTTGGGGCAGACTAATAAGTCGCTGGAAGAATACCGGCGTTTGCTGCAATGGGCGCCCAAAAGTAAAGATATACATGCTCAGTATGGTCAAGCTTTGCTGAAACTGGAGCGTTACGAAGCTGCATTAGTTGAGTTTCGCAAAACGCTGGAGCTAGGTTCAGCAAATGACCCAGCAACAATCGCCTGGCTTAATATGACCTTGGCGCTGATGGGCGAGCAACCGGTTGCTGTGTGGGACTCGCTTGCGACGTTGTTGGACCAGATCAAAGCGCAACCTCAACTAAGCAACGCCATACAATTAGAGTATCGCACAATTCTGCTCGTTACCGACTCCGCGGTTCTGCACTATATTCTCGGGATTATTCAACAACAGAGTAATCAACACTCATCAGCCCTGTTGGAGTTCGAGCAGGCTTTGGCTTCGCTGGAAGCAGATGCTGATCCATTGCTGGCTCCAGTTTTAATTCATCAGGCAATGGCCGATAGTCACATTGCGTTGGGTCGAGCTGAAGAGGCGCTTGAACAATTACGCCATGGGCAGGTCGTTGCGAAACAATCGCGAGTCAATTCAGCGATCAAGCATTCCTTTGCAGTGCCGCTTTCGCAGGGCGAACTGGTGCGACGGATGGCAGAGGCCTATGCAGCGAGCGATGATCTGGTCGGGGCTGAACGCGCCTTGCTGGAGGCGCGCCGCCTCTTGCCCTATGACCGTGCTGTGTATACCAAACTTGCCGATGTGTATTTTCGCCAGGGCAAACTCAACGAAGCGCTGGCTCAACTGGAAGACCTGGCGACCCACTATGAGGGCCGTCAAGATCTCGATCGAGCGATCGAGACACTAGAATACGGTTTGAAATTGGCGCCCAGCAATATTCAACTCGGTAGTCGCTTGGCCCGCTTACAGCTTCGTCGCGGGTTTCTGGCTCAGGGAGTCGAAGGACTCGTGCGCGTTGCCGAGCTACAGCGCAAGGCGGGGCAACTCAAAGATGCTATTGCCAGTTTGCAAGAAGCGGCCCAGGTTCACTGGATGCTCAGTAAACACGAACAGGCGCGCGTACTCTATGATCGAATCGTACAGATTGCTCCCAACGATGTCGAGGCGCGGCAGTGGCTGTCCCTCATGCATACTTTAGCAGGGCGTACTGCGGAAGCTATCGCCGAGAAGAAGCAAATCGTGCGTATTTTGGCGCAGCAACGCGACTATGATGCAGCTATTGCCGAGTTGACCCAGATTATCGCTATGGATAAGAAGGACATGGATACGTACTATATCTATGGTGATATGCTAATGCGCCGCGAAGAGTATGGGCAAGCAGTACGCAACTATACACGGATGCTCAATATGGACGGTGTTGACACCGATCGAGTTAAAGCGCTGCTTTCTGCGGCGAATCGGATGCTGTCCCAACAGCAACAAGCCCGTAGTTCACAATGAGTCAACAATTCTATGTATCATCTATACCTCTCAACCGACGCCAATGAAACTCTGTGATTGGTTAGCGGGTGGTTTTTTGTTTTTATGCCAGAATTGACGCGCCTCTGGGGACGCCTCAATCCCCTTACCTCACCGTTTGCCCTAATCGACATCCTTGTTGTTGCACTACTTTTCTTCTGGTTGTTAGGGGTTATTCGCGGCACGCGCGCCGTGCAGTTACTACGCGGTATCGGTGTTGTCTTAGCGATTTCCTTTTTGCTTGGCACAGCTCTTGAGGATTTGACGACGTTGAGCTGGTTGTTGCGTACTGTGATTCAGCCTACCCTAGTGGTTGGCATCCCTGTGCTCTTTCAGCCTGAACTGCGTCGCGCTTTGGAGACCCTTGGTCGCACCAGCGACTTACTCAACCGCTCATTTGGTTCGACCAGTCGCTCTGATTGGATCGATACCATTAACGTCGTTAGCAGGGCTGCTGTCCAGCTCTCACAGCAGGGTATCGGTGCGCTCATTATTATCGAGCGACAGACTCAACTGCAAGAGTATGCTGATCGCGGAGTGATTCTTGATGCGCGCTTGGCGGCGCCGCTATTACTCAATATCTTTTATCCCAACTCTCCACTACACGATATGGCTGTCATTGTACGCGGCAATCGCATTCTTGCGGCCAATGTCGTTTTGCCGCTTAGTGAAGAGGTGATTGGCCAGCGTAGGTATGGCACACGCCATCGTGCAGCCAAGGGTATCAGCGAACAATCAGATGCAATCGCAATCGTCGTTTCCGAAGAAACAGGAGCAATCTCGCTCATGAACGATGGTCGTATGGTGAGTTACCTTAACGAATCGCGTCTGAAAAACATGCTCGCTGGTCTTCTGAAAGTAGAGATGAATGGAGAGAAATCATGAAAGGGCTGCGCGCAACAAGTTTGCGCTTGGCCCTTGCCTTTGGGTTGAGCTTTGCGTTATGGGCATTCGTCTCTGTAACCGAAAACCCCGAAGAACGTATACCCTTTGAAGATATGCTGGTAGACATCCGTGGACTTGCGCCTGATCTGACGATGGTCGATCAGAATGGTCTTCCTAATCCTGCGCCGCCTACAGTCGAATTGGTGCTTAGAACTGACCAGGCGACACAGAATAGTTTACGTCAAGCGGATGTACAGGCGTTTGTGGATCTCAGCACGGTCACTGAACCAGGCGAACGCCGGGTGCCGGTCAATACCGAGCGTACACGTCCAGATGTTGACTTTACAGTGACAGAAATCGAGCCATCATCGCTGACGATACGGCTCGAACGGCTTATTACCACTACCGTCCCGCTCACAGTGACTATCAATGGCAACCCTCTGTTTGGTTTCGCGCAGGGCGAGGCTGAAGTGACCGTCAATGATCGCTCGGTGCAACAGGTTCAGGTGAGCGGTCCGCAGAGCCGTGTTGATCGAGTCGAGCGTGCCCGTGTCACTGCCCGCATCGATCAGCGTAGCGCTAGTTACAGCTCGGATCTGAATTTGCAAGCACTTGACAGTAACAGCCAAATTGTCGAAGGAGTCAACCTCGATCCTGGTATGGTGAGTGTGTTTGTTCCAATCCGCCCAAGCGTTGGATTGAAACAGGTTCCTGTATTGAGTACAATCATCGGCTCGCCGGCGACCGGATATGTAGTTGCCAGTGTACAAAGCGCCCCCCCATTAATTACTCTGGTTGGCAGTTCAGATCCGCTCGATAAGGTTCAACAGTTATCGACTGAGTCGGTTGACATCAGCGGGGCGACCGATACATTTACCCGTTCTGTCTCTATTACACCACCGGCAGGAACATCACTCCGGTCTGGTGAACCGTCGCAAGTGATTGTAACCGTGCAGATTATCCCGATCGAGCGGCCATTTCAAGTTCAGTTGCCAGTCCGGGTTCAAGTTACAGGAGTCACCGCAGGTCTGCGCGCTAGCGTCAATCCAGAAGTTATTGAATTAGACCTCACTGGTTCGCTTAATGCCATTGATCGGTTGGGCACAACTACTTTGTTGGCCCAGATTGATGCAAATGGGCGTGGCGCCGGAACCTACTCACTAAGACCGCAGTTGGCATTACCCGCTGGTGTCAGCGTTGTTGGAGATATTCCGACAATAACACTCACATTGACCAATATCCCCGCACCTCCAACATCTACGCCTTCCCTAACCCAAACACCAACCCCAACGCCACCATCAGAGGAGACGGCGCTTCCAGAGCCAGAACCGAGCGCGACCTCTGAACCGGTCGAAGCAACACCAGAACCACCCGAAGAGACTGCTACTCCACAAATTTGAAAGTTTTGAAAGAGAGGGCGCACATTGTTGACACAGTTCTACATCAACCAAATTTGGTTGACATGTAGTACGCAGCATGCTACAGTATGAGCGTTCTAGTGTGCTGTTTATCACAAAGACCGGATTTGTTGCGCTTCCGCCAAGTCGCAGAAAATGGTTGTGGTTTTTGGAATGATAGGCCTTGCTTGGGCTTCCATGACTCGACTGAAAGATGCCAACAGCCACAGTTAGAGCATACATACATCGTTCCTTATCGCACCAATATCCGGTTGAGAAGAAGAAGAAGGGGAGCAACGTGAAACAAAGTTTGGGAACTGATGCGCGCCCACTGCGTGTCGCCATCATTGGGGCTGGACCGGCCGGTTTTTACGCTGCTGAAGCCCTCTTGAAGCAAAAGGGTCTAGTCTGCCAGATTGACTTCTTCAACCGCTTTCCTACGCCATTTGGCCTGGTGCGTGAAGGTGTTGCGCCAGATCATCAATCTATCAAAGCCGTTACCCGTATCTATGACCGTATTGCGGGCAACCCGAGCGTGCGTTATTTTGGCAATGTCACATTCGGCTCCGACATTATGCACGAAGATATCAAGCAATTTTATGACCAAATCGTGTATGCAGTCGGCGCGCAAACTGATCGAAAGATGGGTATTCCCGGCGAAGATCTTGAGGGCAGTTACCCTGCGACTGCGTTTGTGGGCTGGTACAATGGCCATCCCGATTACCGCGACTTAGATTTCGATCTGTCGCATGAGCGGGCGGTGGTTGTTGGAAATGGAAATGTAGCGATGGACGTGACTCGCATCCTCGCGATATCCCCAGACGTTTTGGCCAAGACCGATATTGCTGACTATGCACTAGAGAAACTGAGTCAGAGCAAGGTGCGCGAGGTTGTCGTGTTAGGTCGCCGTGGTCCGGTCCAAGCAGCATTCACCAACCCTGAAATCAAAGAGTTTGGTGAGCTCGAAGGCGTCGATATTGTGATTGATCCCGCTGACCTAGAATTTGACGAACATAGCGCGGCGGTAATGGCCGAGGATAAGGCTGCTGCACGAAATGTTACAATTCTGCGGGAATACGCTGCCCGCAGCGAGCACACTGCTCCGCGCCGGATCAGAATGCGCTTCTTATCGTCGCCAGCGGAGTTGATTGGTGAAAATGGCCGGGTCTCTGCGGTCAAGATTGTGCGGAACCGGCTGGTGCTGGACAGCAATGGCGGCTTACGGGCGCGTAGCACCGATATCTCCGAAACGTTTGAGGCCGGCCTTGTACTTCGTTCGGTGGGCTATCGCGGGGTGCCGCTCAAGGGTGTGCCCTTCGACGAAAACAGCTATACAATCAGCAATGTCGCCGGGCGCGTTGTGCATGCAAATAGCGGCGATCCAATCCAAGGCGAATATGTTGTTGGTTGGGCCAAGCGTGGTCCTTCAGGCATTATTGGTACGAACAAGCCTGATGCTGCATCAACCGTTGCTGCGATGGTTGAGGATCTCCCGTCGTTGCCTGGAATTCCTGATGAGAACCGTGATCAGGGTGCGATTGAAGCGTTGTTGTGTCAGCGCAAATTGGACTACGTAACCTACGAAGATTGGAAGGTTTTAGACAAGTATGAACTGGCGCGCGGCACCGAACAAGGTCGCCCACGGGTCAAGGTTACGACGGTTCCCGAGATGCTCCATCTGATCAAGCAGGGTAAAGCCAGTTAGCTGAGAGACAGCCTTCGGGAATGGTTAAGTAGTCTTGTTTAAGCAATTGAACAGCTAGTATTGAGGAGGAACGCCTTTCGCATAGGCGCTGTTTCAAATCCTACAGGTCCGGGAAAGGCTTCTCAAAGAGCTCATTCAAGGCCTGTCGGGTTCATTTGAAAAGCCTTAAATCCAGGCTTCCTCATTCAGAGTTGTCTGTTTGGTGTCTAACTAAAGATACAGTCAAGCGAGCGGGAGTTTTCCCGCTCGCTTGATCTTTGAGACGGCTCTGAACGCTCTGCACATTCAAAAGCGACTTATCCACCTGTAGTATGATTGGGCTATAGACATACAATGGATTACTAATACAATCAGGTAATATAGCAACCATATTGTTATGTTTTTCAATCCATGTTGCTATAAATTCAGGATAGCAAAAGCTAAGCTAGACAACAACACAACGTGTTCAACCCGACATCCAATACGCGTTCACAAACTATAGCGGCCAAGCGCGCCAATCAGGCATTTCGGATCTGGCAATCCCACACCTTGATTCTTGCACTCTTTGCAGTCAAATATCTGGTCTGGCAACTCCTGACAATGCCCTTGACCGGTGACTCGCCGCGAAATCTCCATTGGGGTCTGCTGACTGCCGAGCAACCCGGCTTTCCTCTCAACACACCAGATACCTACGAACGGATCAAAAGTTTCCCGCCCCACAGCGAGTCCCTATCTATCCGTAAACTCTATGCCAACTCGCCAGGGGTGCTTCACCACTGGCGGGGGCCTGTCGTTCCACTGGTTTTAGCCGCTGTCTGGGCATGTACTCACTCATACACGCTGTTACGATTGGTCATTCCTCTAGCTGGGACAGGCGCCGTGCTTCTTACCTATGCGCTGGCGCGAACTTGGTTCGCACCGCGCGTCGCACTAATTGCTGCGGCCTTTCTGGCTTTCCTCCCGCTTTTCCGCGATTTTGCCAGCACCGCGTATTCCGAGGCATTCTCCGCTTACATTCTGACGGCAGCTCTACTGGCTTATGCACGTGAACGTACCTTCTTGGCGATCATACTCGGCGCTCTGGCGATGCTCTCTAAACTCGATCTTGTGCTATTGTACGGGGGGGTCGTTGGTTCGTGTATACTATATGCGCTATTAGCTGGCGAACGCTACCCGAAGCTGCTGCATCATATTGCTGCGCTCATTGGACCTATTATTTTGGCGAGTCCTTGGATCTGGATACATTATTTACATGGCGGATCGGGCGCACCAACAAAGGGCTTATCGCTTGAGCTATTTGGTATTATTGCACCGCAAATGCTTCAGCTGCTCTTTTATATCCCCTGGTATGGTGCATTAATCACTCTTGCAGCGATCGTATGGTGTGTTTTCGTAGCAATTCGTACGTCAGTCATACCACGCTTTACACTTGTATTGTTAGGAATTTGGTTAGGGCTAGGTCTACTGATAACCTTGATCTATGCTGCTACACCGGGGGCCGGCAATAGTCCGTGGGTCTTTCTTCCCGCGTTGCCGTCATTAGCACTGCTGTTTGCCGTCGGTTTTGCACAGCTTGCGATTCAACGACGACGACGGATTGCAATCTATACTTGTTGGTCTCTTTACCGTTGTGAATCTAGTCGCGATAGGATACTATACAGTGGAAATACGAAGCTACATGCCAGTATGGTAGATTCTGCGCAACCAGCCGCAGGACTTTGTCTTGACCGAGCAATACTGGACGACTATCCTCTTTGCGCGCCAACCGGCTACCTGGTTCGAGAGCGATGAAGTCTTCGAGCAGAATATTATGCGGAATAGTGCAAATTTTGCGCGCTATGTGATATTGCCACAGAACGGTTCGTTTATTTCGGACGATGTTCGCGCCTACCTCGATACCAACGCCGAGCGTGTTGATGCTGGCGCTACGATACTCTACGTCCTCCGAAACGCAACAACAGGCCAACAATGACGCAGTTGCGGATAACAATGCTGGCGCCCTTTGGGATCAGACCAAAAGGCACGTTGGCAGTGCGCATGTTACCTCTGGCTCAAGCGTTATTGCGACGTGGACATACAGTTAATATCTTGGCGCCGCCGGTGCAAAATCCCCAGGATGCCGGGCGCAGCGACAGCATTGGCGGTGTGACAGTGACCCATACGCCGCTTCCAACTATGCGCGGCCCTGCGAACGTCATGCAGCAAGTGCTGTCCTTGTTACGTCAGGCCCTGGCCGCCAAATCGCATGTATTGCATCTTTTTAAGCCCAAAGGCTATGGCGGGCTGGCTGTATTACTCGCCCGCGCCATTCGTCCAGATCTTCCCTTGGTTTTGGATACGGATGATTGGGAAGGATGGGGCGGATGGAACGATCTCTTGCCTTGTCCTTATCCCGCTAAACTATTCTTCGCGTGGCAAGAACAGAATTTGCCCCGTCGAGTTGCGACTATCACCGTTGCTAGCCGTACCCTGGAAACACTGGTCTGGGGATTGGGGACGCCGCCAGCGCAAGTGTTTTATCTTCCAAACGGGAGCGAGAACATTGCAGCTAGCACGCCTAAACCTGTAAGCGCTCAACTGACAATGCTGCTGTATACGCGCTTTTGGGAATTTACTGTTCGAGATGTTGTTGTCGCCCTTGTTGCGATTGCCAATCGTTGTCCGCAGGTGCGGCTCCTCGTTATAGGACGAGGCGAACGCGGCGAAGAGCAGGATTTGTTGCGATTAGCGCGAGGGGCAGGGTTGGCTGCGATGATCGATTATCGTGGTTGGGTCGAGCCGGATGACATCCCGTGTCTGCTGGCGAGAGCTGATCTCGCCCTCATGCCGCTGGATGATACGCTCATAAATCGGGCGCGTTGCTCAGTCAAAATGGTTGAGTTGATGGCGGAAGGCTTGCCGATTGTCGCCGGACGAGTTGGCGAGGCAGACTCATACATCGAGAATGAGCAGAGCGGTCTTCTCGTTCCCCCGAGTGATCCAGCAGCATTAGCACAGGCTGCATTACGCTTATTAGAAGATCCCGCCCTGCGACAGCGACTTGGCGCCGGCGCACAGGCGCGTATCGCAAGTGCGTACACCTGGGATCGATTGGCTGTGACGGCGGAGCAAGCCTATCTCTTGGCTCTACAAGAGCAGGTATAGGAAACAACAATGTGGCTTCGACTTATTACTGGCGGATTGATTCTGGCGAGTGCATTGTTCATGGTTCCGCACTTTGGAATGCCGGATTTTGCCCAAGACTATGCGGCAGCTCGCGGCTGGTGGGACGGGCGCGACCCCAATGGAAGAACCCGTACACTTCTAGCCGAATGTTGCCCCGATTTGGCACAGTTGTATCCCGATATGCAAACCGCACATCCGCCATTTGCAACGCTGTTGGCTCTGCCGCTGGCGCCACTGCCCTGGACTGTTGCCCGCTATGTATGGCTGTTTATCTCTTGGGTCGCCATAGTGGGCGCCTGGCATCTGGGACAAACTCGCCCTTCGGTCTGCGCTGTTACAGCGAGTTTCTGGATTATCGCTTTGGTACTAGGGACACATGAGCCGCTGCTCTTCGTCTTGTTGATGGCAGCTTTACTCATCGAGCCACGTCAACCTGCCTGGGCGGGAGTGTTCATTGGTCTGAGTGCGGCAATCAAAATCTACCCGGTGCTCTTCTTGCTTGGAATCTGGCTTGCCGGTAAGCGACGGGTTGCGGTTATTGCTATAGCGACAGGAGCGATTGCAACGCTGCTGACCGAACTTATTCTCGGCTTGGGTGTTACATTATCGTGGATCGCGTATGTCCCGGAAAATACACAACGCTATGTTGACAATATCGGTAATGGTTCACTGGTGCGCTTGGTGCGCCAGCTTGTTCCTGATGCATCACCAAGCGTTGTAGCATTGGGCGCCTGTCTGCTCCTCTTGTGGCCCTTGCTGTCGCGCCTGCGTCGTGGTGATTGGTTGCGTCCGCTGCTACCGGTTATTCTGCTGATTTCACCGCTGAGTTGGCGACATTATATGGGTCTCGTTGCGATAGTGCCGCTGGGCCGAATCGAACAAGTCTGTTTAGCGCTTTCGGGAATTGTAGCCATTCTGATTGGGTTAGACCTTATCCCTCCAGACAACCTTGCCCCAATCGTCCAAGGACCGCTGCTGCTGGTGCTACTTTTGCTTTGGTACCGGATGGCTCGTCCAGAACGACAAGGCTTTGCTCGGAAACACCAGCCGAGATCAGGTAAAGGGTTTTCGGAATAATGATACGCATAGGTTGAGGAACATCTCTTTTCTTTGCGAAGTATTGGGTCAGGGGCAAAACCGGACCAACGGGCTATGAATACTACCGACAATAGGGTGCAACTTAGGGTACAATTACTTCCTGAGGCGGTATTGGCATGTCTTGCCCGAAACCAGAGGAGTTAGCTATGGAAATCCTCTCGGCTCAAGAGCAGCAACATCCAGTTTCCAGTGTTCCACACTGGGTAGCGCCTGTTAAGACTAAGCCAACGCTTTCAATAGTCGTCCCTATCTACAACGAAGCAGAGAACATTCCGCAGCTCTACACTCGGCTGACCGCAGCGCTCACTACGCTTGGTCATAGCTACGAGATTATCGCTATTGATGATGGCAGCCACGACCGCAGTTTTAACCTGTTGCGCGAGTTGGCGCTTGGCGATCCTATTCTGCGCGTGGTGCGTTTTCGGCGCAACTTTGGCCAAACCGCCGCTTTTGCCGCTGGATTTGTGCGCGCCCAGGGTCAGGTGGTTATCACGCTCGACGCGGATCTGCAGAACGATCCGGTTGATATTCCCCTCCTCCTCGCCAAACTCGACGAGGGCTACGACGTGGTCAGCGGTTGGCGCGAGCGCCGCCACGATCCGTTCTGGAATCGTCGGCTCCCTTCGTTGCTTGCGAACAGGCTGATCTCGTTCGTCACAAGTGTGCATCTGCACGACTATGGATGCTCGCTCAAGGCATACCGATCTGCGGTCGTGAAGGACATCCAGTTGTATGGCGAGTTGCACCGTTTTATTCCAGCGATTGCCTCGTGGCAAGGTGTGGCCGTTGGGGAAATACCAGTTAGCCATGCACCGCGTCGCTTTGGCAAGTCTAAGTATGGGATTGGCCGCACGCTGCGCGTTGTACTCGATCTCGTGACGGTGCGCTTCCTGCTATCCTACGCAACCCGACCGATGCAGATTTTCGGATCGATTGGACTACTTAGCTCGTTTTTAGGCGCATCCCTGGGATTTTATCTTGCGTATGTTCGCTTGATCTTGCAACAATCTGTCGGCGATCGCCCGCTGCTTTTGCTTGCAGTGCTTCTTATCGTGTTAGGTGTGCAATTTTTAGGGATGGGTCTGCTCGGCGAATTGATCACACGAGTATACTACGAAGGACGCAACAAGCCAATTTATGTTGTTCGTGAGGAAATAAACAATAATAGCGATTACAGTGTGGAGCGTTGATATGGCTGCGGGTAAGAAGATATTGATGGTTGCACCGACACCTTATTTTTCTGATCGAGGATGTCACGTTCAGATTTTTGAAGTCGCTCGTTCGCAAAGGATCAATGGTAATGATGTGCATATAGTCACCTATCATCTTGGCCGAGACATAGGTGATATCCCAACTCATCGCACGCTACATATCCCTTGGTATAAAAAACGCTCTGCTGGACCGTCACTGCACAAATTATATCTCGATATCCTCCTGATGGCTAAGACGCTGCGAGTCGCCATTCGGTTCAGACCAGATATTTTGCACGCGCATTTGCACGAGGGCGCAGCACTTACGATACCAATTGCTCGCATGCTAGGTATTCCCATAGTGCTTGACCTACAGGGCAGTTTAACGGGAGAA
>JAKSDJ010000851.1 GCA_022360155.1 Chloroflexales bacterium
ATAGATCGCCATTGGGCGGCGCTTTGGCATGCTCGTGTGTGCGCACCGCGTATGGGATGACTTATATGAGTAACGAGTAACGGATGACAAACAGGCACTGCCGCTTATCGCCTCAACGCCTCGTTATCTTCTTGTCTCACAACTCAATACGAATTGCAGGAAAGTCAATACTGCTGTTTGCGCGTTACTCAGCCAAACTCTTCAGCAACGCGGCTGCACCAGCCAGGTTGCTGCCGACGCTCAGCCGATAGCTGCCCCGATCGGCAAGCGCACTGGCTGCCGCAACATGGTTGGAGTAGAGATCGAAGCCAGGTTCAAGATCCTGGCTCAATGTGTCAACTACAATGCCGGGGTCGATTGGTTCCAGCGTGCTGGTCGCACCGGCGTGGCGCTGCACCAGACAGACAACCGCGCGCTCGGCATGGGTGCGCAGGCAGTCGCTGCCGAGGTTCGTCACATCGATTCCGAGCTTGAGCTTGCCATTGGCCTGGATCTGGGCGGGAAGATCGGCCAGTTCGGGGAAGTAGCGGCGCGCGTCGGGTAAGAGATGGATACGCCAGGGGTTGCCCCAGAGCCGCAAACCACGCGCCAGGCTAACATAGACCGCATCCTCGGCCAGGAGCTGAAAGCCAGCCCGCAAACAGGCATAACAGAGCGTCGATTTGCCGCTCGCGCTCTTGCCGACCAGAACGATGGCGAGATCCTTGTGGATAACCGCCCCGGCGTGGAGCGGCGCCCGGTCATGCCAGCTCGCCAACAGCAACGCGAGGCACTCCAGCACGTTGTAGCGAAAGTGTAAATCATCGGCGACCAGTTCGGGCGTGACAAAGCCCAACGCGGTCCCCTGATCTAGTTGGGCGACCAGGAGCGTATCCCCGCTGGCGGCCAGAAAATACGGCCTGTACGAGCGGAAGGTGAAAGAGGCGCGGGTCGTCTCGGGCTGGCGGCCAGGGTGAACGACTAAGTCAACCCGGCGCAGTGCGACCTGCTCGATGAGTTCGGGCGCGAGATCGCGCCAGCCGCTGAACGAGCGCTCTGCTGCCGCGATGATCGCTGGGCTGTTGCTGCGGATTTCCAGGGGTACGCCCAGCAGCGGCAGCCGTATGCTCTGATCGAGCGTCGCGTCGTGGCCAAGAATACTACAGGCAGGCGTGAAAGGAACCGTCATATTCTCTATTTGCCCCAGTCTTCTTTGCTCCAGCCCATCCGTGTGGAATCGCCGATGCCGCCCAGTTCGAGGTAGACACTCTCGACGTTCAAGCGATGCGGCTCTTCATTTTCGCTGTGATTATGATACGCGATATTGGCGCAACGCGCCTGGGTCTGCTCGATGGTCAAGTCGTCGCGTAACGCCTGTTCCACATGTGCGCGTAGTTCGGCGAGGTAGGCTCGATCACGCACGATCCGGGATTTGATCTCGTTCGGGTCGCTTGTCGCCGCGCCATGCCCCGGCACAAGGATGCGAATATTCCAGTTGGACAACTTGGCCAGTGTGCGTTCGTAAGCGGCCAGGCTGTCGCTGACAAAGGGTATTTCAATATCGCTGAGGATGTCGGCGGCCCAGAGAACACCGCTCTCTGGATGGCACAACATCAACTGGTCGGTCGCATGGCCAGGCGCAGCAGCAAGTTGGCAGGCCAGGTCACCAATCTGGAGCGTCGTTATCTCCGTAAAGGTCTCGTCTGGCATAGGAATAACAAATGGCTGCTCACGTTGTAGTTGGCATTTCTGTTCCCATTGCACGACCATCTGGCTGATACCGGCGGCGTAGCGTTGTACGACAGCAGGATAATTAACCTGAGTCACGATCCGAGCCGAAGGCAGATGTTCTGGCCCAAGGATGTGATCCCAATGGCTGTGGGTGAGCACAATAGTCTGGAGCACTGCGCCCTGGTCGACGATCAGGGCGGCGAGGGCGGCGATCTCATCCGGGTGCAGGCCTGGATCAATCAGGCAGGCCTGTCCGGCGCTCACAATCGCCCCGCTGTTGTAATGCAGCGAGCGACTTGGCGCAACCCAGAGCCAGGGGGTGAGCTGAGTCATATGTTCAGTCATAGTATGCCTTTAGCTGATAGACTGATAAACCGATAGCGAAGAATTGACAATTGGGCGTGCGAGGCGGTAACGTGCCAACCTGTTCCGCGCTTTCACTGGCCGCCTCGCGCCCGATGGACCCAGGCATGGCGCGGCAAGCGCAAGACACGCTGCAAGGGCCACAAAAAAACCTGCCGGCCATGGTTCAGATAGGCCAGCGGTAAACCCCAGTAACGCTTCATACGAGGGTAATACTCGCGCATCTCGCCTGGCGACGGAAGCAACAAATAACGCAAGGCGACCAGTTGCTCGCGCCCATGCCGATACCAATGGAGCTTGTCGCCGAGCGGGATGGAGAGCGGATTGCAGAACGAGACGTGGTAGAGATCCAGCCGGACCAGGTAATTGCACAGGCGGGGCGGTACGCCTGCGGCCAGGCGCGCCATCACCGCGGCGGGCGCAATTGGCCCCAGATAACGCTCGGCCACAGAGAGCGGCGCGTAGAGGAGCCGTTCTTCGCGGCGGCGTTGTGCAGCGTCGAGCAGCCGCTCCCAATCTGTAGCGCTCAGGCGGGGTGCAACCAAGTACAGGTCGTAGAGCCGGATGAAGCGCGCCTTACAGGCAAGCATATCGGCGCCGGCGTGTATCAGCAGGTGTTGGAACAGCATTACCGGCTCCAGCAGCATCCCCGTCGCCGAACCAAATTGCGCTGGGCGACAACCAGTCCAGAGGTCCGCGCTCAAGTCGTACGTTATGCCCCAAAAGTGTTCATGGATCGCCGTGTGCAGCTCCAGTCCGTGCGGATTATCCGGGTGCTCGCCATCGGTCGTGACGATGGGTTGCTCTGCTGGGCCTAAGACATAGCTGCGGTGTCGATTGGTCGCATCTGTCGGCGTATAGCCCAGTCTGACCAGCAGACGGGCCAGGCGCGACTCATCATCAGGCCGCACCAGCAGATCGAGGTCGGCCATTGGGCGCAGCGCCGGGTCATCATAGTAGTGTGTTGCCAGCACGCCGCCCTTGAGCGGTACAATGGCGATCCCGGCGACGCTTGCCGCCGCCAGCACTGCTTCGAGTTCCGCCAGAAGCAAGTTGATGCGCTGCCGATTGAGCGCATATTGGTCTGCCAGGTAACGCTGTAAAGCTGGCGTCAGTTCCTGCCAGTACTGCGTTTGGCGGAGCCGGGTGTAGAGGAGCGGCCCAATGCCGTGGACCTGGATCGCCCAACGTGCAATCTCCCAGTGTTCCGCCGACCAGCTAGCAACCTGTTCGGCCAGGTCTGCGGGCGTCGGGTGCTGCAGCCAGCCCAACACCGCCTCGCTAATCCGACGGCGGGTCGGGGGAGATGGTGTATCGGTCATAACTACCCGCCAAAAAACCGGGCCACCGGTACTGGGAGCTGGGGCGCAACCTGAGACGGCAGCATCGCCTGGCCGTGAAAGACACCCTGCGAGCGATAGGCGCCTTGGCTTAGAAAGAGCACTTCGACCGTCTGCGCACTCGGGTCAGCTACCCAGTACTCGCGGACCCCAGCCCGCGCGTAGGCATCCTGCTTTTCACGCCGATCGTAACCAGCGGTGCTCGGTGAGGCAATTTCGACGAGCAGGTCGGGCGGGCCGACGATGCGGCTGGGGGTGATGATAGCGAGATTGGCGTTGAGAATGACGATGATGTCTGGCTGGACCACGGTGTTGGGCGCGAGTTCGACATCGGCGGGCGCCGCAAAAACCCGCCCAAGTCCGGCAAACTCGACGTGGGTCATAAGATGGGTTACAAAGCGGGCGCTCGCACCCTGATGGCCAGTATTCGGCGCGGGAGTCATATACAACACTCCATCGATCAACTCGTAGCGTTGGCCATCGTCCGGTAGCGCTGCATAGTCAGCATAGGTCCAGCGGCCCTGGGGCGGCCCCGGAGCTTGGTCTGCCGGTGTAACAGTCGGCAACATATCAACAGTGGGAGCCATCGTCGACACCTCCAGCAGTGCAGCGGTTCGTTTCGTGTTGGAGGTAGTATAGCATGCTTAGCAGCCAAGGTTTGTAGGATATGGCCTCCTCTCTGCTATACTTATGCTGCAAGGACTGAGCTGCACTCTGGGGGAGAACCGATGACACTTGACATGCGCGCACCGAGTATGCGTTTGAAGCTTACCGACGATGAGACCGCGATCGATCTTGCAGCGCTGCAAGGACTGTGGAGCGTTGAGCATTATCTTAAGCTCACCAACCAGACCAAACGGCACACCTGCTATCCACGCAGCAATTCAGTGCTATACTTGGCCGCGTGATATACTCTACGCGAGGAGAAACACATGAAAACCTACAAGGCCCGCGCCCCGATGCGAATCGGCTTTTTCGGGGGCGGTACCGATGTCAGCCCCTATGCTGAAGAGCACGGCGGCGTGGTGTTGAATTGCACCATCAATCTATTTGTGCGCTGTATGCTGCGCGCCAGCCCAAAACCGGGCATTGCCATTCACTCGCTCGACCTCGAAGCGGTCAGCCGGATGGTCGCTGGGCGAACCTGGGACGGCAAGCTTGCCCTCCCCCAGGCCGTGCTGGACGCTATGCCCAATCTGCATCCCAATACCGCCGATGAGACAACCGGCTTCAGCATCACCATGTTTAGCGATGTTCCGCCGGGGAGCGGCCTGGGTTCGTCATCGGCGCTGGTCGTGAGTATGCTCAAGTTGCTCTATGCCGCCTATAACGCCGCTACTGATCCACACAACCTGGCCGAGCTAGCCTACCGGATCGAGCGGGTCGATCTGAGCATTCCCGGCGGGCGGCAGGATCAGTATGCGGCGGTGTTTGGCGGGATGTGCGTCTATCACTTTGGTCGCGGGCGGGTTATCGTCGAGCCGGTGCTGACCGATCTGACGGCGTTGCTTGAACTGGAGAGCAGCCTGATCCTTGGCTATATCGGCGATCGCCGCCTGCTCACCCGCCACCTGATGGCGGACCAGGTGCGACGCCTGGTCGAGGGCGATACCCTGCGCTATCACGACGAGACCAAGGCGTTTGTCGATGAGGCGACGAAACTGCTACGCAGCTCGCGGATTGCTGATTTCGGTCGTCTGCTGCACGATGCCTGGGAAGTCAAGAAGGCCTTTTCGCCGCACATTGCCCCGCCAATTGTCGATGAGGTCTATACCCTGGCGCAAAAACATGGCGCGTGGGGCGGCAAAATCACCGGCGCCGGCGGCGGCGGCTTTATGGTCTTCGCCTGTCCCTTCGAGCGGCGGCTGGAGTTGGAACGGGTGTTAAGCGAGGCGGGCGTGGTAGTGCGACCGTTCTCGTTTGTGACCCACGGCGTGCAGTCCTGGGCAGTGGAGGAAGAAGAGCGCGCGATTGCTTGAACGCAGGAGGAAGGAAACGCTGCAAATCCAGCCGATTGGCATTCCCTATGATCTGAATCGCTACGACTACCGGATGGCCGCACGCCGGTGCATGTGCTGCCCCGCCTGGCGAGTCTGAGCGCGTTGAACTGCACCGACCCGATCACTCTCCAGATCAATGGCTTGACTGGCGACGAACAGCGCAACCTGGCAATGATTTTGGCGGCGCTGGGGCGCGAGGTGCGCCGCGCCCGCGAGCAGGATAGGCGGCCACTGATCATCGGCATATCTTCACCCAGAATATTTATTCTGGATCAGGCAGCGCCGGGCGCTGGGCGGCGGGCGCATCATCCGAATCCATTGCGGCGCCATCACCCAGATGCTGAAATCCTTTCCCCAGCCCGGCGCCCCCTCTCAAGTGTAGACTTTTTTGACAAAGCGCATTCTGATGCGGAAAACATCTCTGGCGTACAAGTCCTCATTTGCCGCGTCCTGATGCAGCATTCGTCCGACGGAAAGTAAAAAACCTACACCTGAGAGCCCGGCGCCCCCCGGTGCGCCCGCCCCGGCACGCCCCAAGAACCCGCCCCCGGCGCGCTCCAGCGCACCGCCGGGCGCAGGGTTGGCGCCATTCTCACGCGCTGGATACGACCCGACCAGCCCGGCCATTCGTCCGCATCCAGTTGCCCGGCGCCGGGCTGCGCTGGCTCCACGCGCGCAGCGTGGCCTAGACCATCCGCCATGCAATCACGCACTCGAGCATGAGGCATCGTCTGCGGCGCTCGGCTGTTGCCACTGGGCGATCCGCAATCCAGCGCCCACTGTGCCAACCGTGCTGCCCGCCTGCGCGGCCCGAATGTGCCGCATACCAAGCCAGAATCGCGCTGGCCTTGGCGGTGTTGGGGCCTCGGGACGGTGGGACGCCCCCGCCACGCCATTGGCGCCATGCCCGATGGCGTGGCGGGGGCGCCAGCCCAGACCACCCAGCCGGTGCGGGCGGGCCGCTGTTTCGGCGCCCGACGGTTGGGTGGTCACACGGGCGCCTGCTGCCAGCGCCGTTTCAGCGCGGCTTCCCGCGCTGGCGGACCAGTCCGAGCGCCACTCAGAAGCGGCGCCGTGGCGGCAACGGATGCGGTGGCCATGACCACCCACCCGTCCTGTGCCAGATGGGCGGCTTTGCGATCGTGGGCGGCCCGTCCACGCCGGTCGACGCCCCGCGGGCGCTCCCCCAGCAACAGAGCAGCGCCCATCCGCTGCACGCGCCCCCACACGGACCAAAGGGGGGGACACGCCGGCCGCGGGGCAATCACGGCCGCCAGGCGGCGCAACCCGTTCTGGCTGTCCTGCTCGCTGATCGGGCGTTGGTGGTGCTGAGGAAGCTGGGCACAGGGGGCGAGGCGCGCCCCAACCTGCTGCTGCCGCACACCCAAAGGAGCCCCCGCCCGATCGGGCGGGGCGGGCCCGGCCAAGCCCCACGGAACCGCCGGCATGCGGCGTGGGTGGTATGCCCTTGGCTGGCCTGCATCGCCGCTGCGAGAACAGCGTCATGGGCACACCAGCGATCGGCGGCCTTGAGCCTGGCGGGGTCGTCAGGGGCATCAGGTAGCGAGGCGCCCGGGCTGGGCGCCCAACAGGCGCCAAGCGGGCGTGACGGCGGACAGCACCCAGGTCTGCCACACCAAATGCCTCCTCGGCCCAAGTCGCAACAGGAACCATTGGTCGCACTCCGCAGCGGAATGCATGGGCGTGGCCCATCACCCGACCCACCCAAGCATCATACCCTGTTATACGCCGATACAAACGTTCTGGGTAATGGTATGATTGGGAGAGGGGAAACGGTACTTTCCCAAGCCCCAAACCACACCTTTGCCCGGATGTTCTGTCCGTCCTTGAACCCGCTGCACGGTGCGTGTCGATCCGAGCGGGCTCCGCCCCGCGGACTCCCCGCTGGGGAACCCTGACGGTTCCCCAGCGTGAGCCGAGCCTGTCGAGGCTGACCCCTCCGCAG